>NZ_JARWAN010000020.1:0-71213 GCF_031451755.1 Vreelandella vilamensis
GAACCCGCAAAGCCAACGCGCATCTGCTGGAGCGCTTTTCTTCTTACTTAGGTCTGGACTTCAATCGCATAAAATCCCGACCCGACTTTGAGAGATGTGCCACTACGGCGCTATCGCGTCATGAAACTGTCCTAACCATTGTTTTTTAAATACTTCCTATTTAGATACTGAAATGTGCGCTTGGTCGTCAAGGATTGTCGGCAAGGACGTTTCCTTATCGGGAAAAATTACCTCAATTCGGCGCCAGTCTGGGATATTTATCCCTATCGGGAAATAAATCTTGACCCCATATCAGCAAGCGCATTATTTTCCTTATAGGGATAAAAAGGAATGCCAACATGAACAGCCACCATCCAATGCCGCAAACGCCTATTACAAGCGCCGAGACCCTTGGCACGCTGATTCGCCAAACGCGCAAACGCCAGCAGCTAACCCTTGAAACACTGGCCGGCCTTTGTGGCGTCAGCATGCGTTTTCTGAGTGAGTTGGAAAATGGCCGGGCCTCCTGCGGGCTGGGTCGCGTGCTGCTGGTGATGGAGACGCTTGGTATTGAGCTTTACGCCACGCCACCGGATACCGCGTCATGAGCCCTGACACACTCACGGTATGGTGGGACCAGCACCGCGTGGGTACGCTATGGCGGGGTACAGACAGCCGACTGATGGGGTTTGAATACGATGAAACGTGGCAAGCAAACGGCGTCGCCATTTCTAACAGCCTACCGTTACGTCAGCGAACCTGGCAGCCCGACACCCTGACCGCACATCACTGGTTAGGCAACTTGTTGCCTGAAGAGCAAGCCCGTACAGCGATGATGCTCATCACGTAAAGCCTCGGCTATCGCTTGCCGGCGCTCAAAATAAGCTCCCTGTATTCTGGCAACAGGAAACCCTCTATTTACCGCTGGGCACGACCCCCTCCTCCCACATCGTCAAGTTTGCCGTCGATGGTCGAGAACAGGTGATCCTTAACGAGCTCTACCTTAATACCCTAGCGGCCGTTATCGGGCTGGACTACCCAGCCACCTATATGCGTTTCGCGGGCCGATCGCCCTACTTGCTGGTTGAACGTTACGACCGCCAACGAAAATACGGAACCCTACAGCGGCTTCATCAAGAAGATATGTGCCAAGCCATGGGCCTTTATGCCCTTATCACTGACCACCAGCCCCAGGTGCGATGCGCTTTCCACCGTGGTGATGTCCGCATGCGGCACAAAGCCCGGTGCTTGGGCTGGCTCGCCACGCCGTCAGCCCTTCAGGGGTTTGAACCTGAGCCTTCTGCGGTTGGCCGTAACTGGCGCTGAACACCCATCAAGAAATTGCGCAGTATTTGGTCTTTGCACTCACGGTAATTCTTATGGCTTGGCTTGCGGAAAAACGCGCTGAGCTCGTGGGGGCTAAGCGGCAGTCCTACCTGCTCGAAGACTTCCAAAATATCCTCTGTCTTCATGTTCAGCGCGATGCGCAGCTTCTGGAACACCATGTTGTTGTTCAGCTGCGTTTCCGGCGCAGGCTGGGGGCCTTCGCGCTTGCCCCGCTTAAAGCTGATAAAGCCGTTCAAAAACGCGGCCAACTCTCTGTTTTTCATGGTTACGAAGGCGTCATCTTCGTCTTTTTTCAGCCAAGCCGTTACCTGCTCCTGGGTCACGCTCACATCAGCCAAGGCGAAAATATTAACGATGGTGTTATCTTTTAAATCAAAGGTGTAGCGGATACGGCGAAAAATATCGTTATTGGTCAAAATCAGGTTCCTAACGGGTAGTTAATGTTGCCAGCAGCTCGTTAATTTCTGCTTTAAGTTCGTTATCTTCAATAGTTTGAGCACTGGCCTGGGCCTGCTGCAAGCTTTCAATGGCCGCCTCGGTCTCGCCCAGCTCCTCTTGCAGCGTCGCCATGGAGAAACCAATCGAGGCAATATGGTCGTTCGTCTGCTTAGCCACCGCCTTATCCAGCGCTTTTTGGTAGATTGGCAGCGCGTCTTCTAGCTCTTCGGTGAAGTCGGCCAGGGTTTCCCACTGCTCGGGGTGGTCTTTCTCGGTGTTCTCGTGCTCAGTACAAATCGCCTGCAGCTCGGCATACAACGCTTCAAAGGTGGCGCGGTCATCTTTGGAAGCGGCCTTCATTAGCTTTTCGGCGAGCTCGTACACCGCCTTGTAAATTTTGGTATTAATCATTGACCACTACTCTTTTCCTTGGAGACGAATTCACAACAGACCCTGAAAGCGTGAGCTTCTGGGTGGATGAGAGGATTATACAATGAACGCGCCTTTACCGATGGGAGCTCATCCGGGGGGAAGGTCACGCCAACGTTAATATTCGAGCAACGAACGGCTGATTTTACGCTATGCTGCATCACTTTTTATTTTCGACACCCCTTACGACCATCTGTCAGAGCTTCTAATGCCCTTTTCAAAACTAGGCTTATCCCGTCCTCTTGTTCAAGCGATTACTGAACTCGGTTACAAAACGCCAACGCCCATTCAGGAACAAGCGATTCCTGCCATTCTTTCGGGTAACGACTTAATCGCCACCGCACAAACCGGCACAGGCAAAACCGCTGCCTTTGTGCTGCCGCTGCTGGAAAAATTCAGTAAAACAGCGGAAGCGCTGCGCGGCAAACGCATTCGTGCGCTGATCCTCGTGCCGACCCGTGAGCTCGCGGTTCAGGTCGAAGCCAGTGTGGCGCAATACGCTAAACACACGCCCTTAACCTCGATGGCCGTGTATGGCGGTGTGGATACCGCGCCGCAAAAAGAGCGCTTAATCGAAGGGGTAGACATCCTAGTCGCCACACCGGGTAGGCTGCTGGATTTGGCGCATCAGCGCGCGCTGCACTTTGATGCACTGCAAGTCATGGTGTTGGACGAAGCCGACAGAATGGTCGACATGGGCTTTGTCGATGATATCCACAAAATCATCATGCGCCTGCCTGAAAACCGTCAGAACCTGTTGTTCACGGCCACCATGACCAACGACGTTCGCGCTATTGCTCACGCGTTTTCAGACAGCAAGATGACCGACCTGGCGGCGGACATCTCCATTACGCCCAACGTCCGCGCCGCCGCCACGATCAAACAGTGGCTCATCACGGTAGACAAAGACGCCAAGTCCGCCTTGTTGAGCCACTTGATTAAAGAACAAGCGTGGGACCAGGCGCTTATTTTTGTCGAGAAAAAACACAGCGCGGCAAAGCTGGTGGCCCAGCTGGAAAAACGCGGCATCAAAGCGGATTCCATTCATGGCGGCAGAAGCCAGGCCATGCGTGAGACGGTGTTGGCGCAGTTCAAAACGGGCGAACTGAAGTACCTGGTGGCCACGGGAGTAGCCGCCCGGGGGTTGGATATTGGGGAACTCAGCCGTGTGGTGAATTACGATTTACCTTTTCAGCCAGAAGAGTACATCCACCGCATTGGCCGCACCGGCCGTGCAGGTGCCTCCGGTGAAGCCATCTCGCTTGTCGATATCAGCGACTTTAAAAATCTGTGTGCGATTGAAAAGCGTTTGAAAAATACGATTGAGCGCAAAGAAATTGCCGGCTTTCCAGTTAAAAAAGCCGTCCCCGCGTCTAACTTGAACCATGTTAAAAAAAACAACCGTTAAGCTATAACAAAAGAAGCTCACCTCTTGAACAACTACAAGGGTGAGCTTCTTCTCTATTCAGCGGGTGAAAACACATCCAACAGCTCGGCATTCGTGGGGTATTTTTCCAATAGCGCAAGCAGCTTCTGCGCGCCTTCTACTGGCTTAAGCGGCGTCAACGCTCTACGCAATGTGCGTACTTTTTCAATCTCTTTTGCATCAATCAACAGCTCTTCTCGGCGGGTACTGCTTTTGGCAATGTCGATCGCCGGGAAAATCCGCTGATTGGCCACGTCGCGTGATAACACGAGCTCCATATTACCGGTGCCCTTGAACTCCTCGAAAATCACCTGATCCATACGGCTTCCCGTATCTACCAGCACGGTGGCCAGAATAGTGAGCGATCCGCCGTTTTCAATCTTTCGCGCCGCGCCAAACAGTTTGCGCGGTATTTCCATCGCCCGGCTATCCATCCCACCGGACATCGTACGACCATTGCCCCGCTGCTCGGCATTATGAACGCGCGAGAGTCTGGTAAGGGAGTCGATCACAATCATTACATCATGCCCCTCGCCTGCCTGCTTACGCGCCGTCTCCAGAAGCTTATCCGCCATACGCACATGGTGTGTGTAGCTTTCGTCTGACGACGAAGCATGTACGTCTGCCGACACACTGCGCTTAAAATCGGTGACTTCTTCAGGGCGCTCATCAATCAGCAAGGCATACAGCTTGATGTCAGGGTAAGCCTCGGCCACGGCCTGGCAGATATGTTTTAACAACGTCGTTTTGCCAGAGCCTGGCGGCGCCACGATTAACCCCCGCTGCCCCATCCCAATGGGCGTTATCAAATCCATCGCCCGCACGGTACGCGGCTGAGCACCCGGCGCTAAATAAAGGCGTGGGGAAGGATGAATCGCGACGCCATTTAAAAAACGCTTTTCGGGATCATTAGGGAATGGATCTGCCACTTCGTCGGCGGGCTTGGCCTCTGTCTGCCTTTTCGTCTTCAGACTTAGTGTTTCTCTCGTCATGGTAGGGAAGGATCGCCTTGAATAACTTGAATTTATAGAATACTGAATTTATAAAGATAGCGGCATCATAGGCCAGCCGATCGGTCGCATCGTTGCGATACTTGGCATGGAAGACGGATAAGTCTAACTTTTGCTCAATCAGATAATACTCCGGGTGGGAGCTGATCTTAGTCGTTGATCGCCACCATAAGTTCCTTGCCAAATATCATGGGTTTGAAGCAACCTTTTTTACGCCACGAACTCAAATTATCCACTGTATACAGCTGGTGCGCATGCACGGCTAACGCTCCGCTAATGAGAGCCGCCTGCGGCGTCACCATTAAGCGGCTTGTTAGCAGATTCTGCCTGAAGCCGCTCCACCAGCCACACCTTGATAATCGATTGCCGGGTAACGCCAATACGTGCAGCCTCACGATCCAACGACTCCACCACCCAAGCCGGGAAATCGACGTTGATTCGCTTGTGTTCCTGATTAACGCGGCGAGCAGAAGACAGATCCAGGTCATCAACAATATCTTCCTGACCTTCCTCAAATTTTTTATCGAAGTCTTTAGCTTTCATAGAGCTCAACCTCCTTCTTGCGAGAACGCCTGACTGAAATCAGACGAATACGAGCATCCCTGTAGGTGACAACAGCCGACCAGTGCTTTTCACCAATCTTACCTACCAACAAAAACCTCTGCTCATCCTCTGATTTTGCGCGGATCTCCAGCAGGTGCGGATCTTTCCACAGCCCTTGGGCTGCAACGAAATCAATACCGTGCTTATCCAGATTGGCCTGGCTTTTGGCTTCGTCGAATTCAAATTCACCCATGAGTATAAATTATTCTTTTTTTACTCACTCCGCAAGATATAGAAGGGACTGTAGTTTCTAATAGTCATAGGGCTCTACCAAAGCGGTAGAGCTCTATGATGCGGTTCATTTCGGTAGGGGCTGCTTTCCTCTCACGCTTTACCTTTCCCTCATTACCTTAAAGCTCAATCCCCTTCTGGGCTTTGATGCCTTGGTCTTTGAAGGCGTGTTTGACCACTTTCATTTCGGTGACGGTGTCGGCGAGGTCGATGAGCTGTTGCGGGGCGTAGCGGCCGGTAACAATGGCGTGCTGCATTTCGGGGCGGGCTTGTAGGTCGTCGAGCACTTGGTCTAGGTCGAGGTACTCGTAACGCAAGGCGATGTTGAGTTCGTCGAGCAGTACCATGTGGTAGCTGTCGTCTTGGAGCATGCGCTTGGCTTGTTCCCAGGCGGCGTTGGCGGCGGCGACGTCGCGTTCGCGGTCTTGGGTATCCCAGGTGTAGCCTTCGCCCATCACGTGGTAGTCCACGTTGGGCAAGTTACGAAAGAAGGCTTCTTCGCCGGTGCTGAACGCGCCCTTAATAAACTGCACCACGCCGACTTTCATGCCGTGGCCTAGGCCGCGGGCGAGCATGCCAAAACCCGAGCTGCTTTTGCCTTTGCCGGGGCCGGTGAGCACCAGCAGAATGCCCTGCTCTTTATCGGCGCCAGCAATGCGCTCGTTCATGATTTTCTGCTTGGCCGCCATGCGCTGGGCATGGCGTTCCGGTGTTTTGGCATTGTCGCGCATGGGATCTCCTTGGGATTTTTTACGCTTTCAGCACGTAGCGCAGGGTTTCCACGACCTGATCGGTGGTGGTGCACCAGGCTTGCGCTTGGGCGTCGACTTCTTTCAGCGGGTGAACAATCTCTTCGCTGTGCAGCGTGATGTAAGGCTTGGCCAGTGCCGCGCAGTAGCCCGCGTCAAAGGCGGCGTTCCACTGCTTGTACTTGTCGCCAAAGCGCACTACCACTAAATCCGCCTGCTCGATCATGGTGCGGGTGCGGATGGCGTTCACTTTGGAGGATTGGTGGTCGCGCCAGAAGCCATTTTCCGGTTTTCCCAGGTGGTCGCCTGCGGCGTCAGAAGCGTCGTGGTCGGTCACGGGCGCGGTAAATACGATATCCAGCCCAGCGGCGTCTGCGCCACGTTGAATCTCTTCACGCCAGTCAGTGTGAATCTCGCCGGAAAGGTAAACGTAAAAGCTCATGGAGGCTCCTGTTGATCGTTGGTATGGGTGATTAAGCGCTCCATGATAGCTCACAAGATCTTAATGGAAAAACATTCCACAAATTACTTAGCTGCGATTTGCAGCGCCTGCCCGGTAAAAATATCCGCTACTAGCCTGGGTGCAGAAGGAAAATAACCGTGAAAGTAGCTTGCTACCAGCGCGCCTTCACGGTAAATCGGTTCGGCTTCGCTGCCTGCCAGTTTGCGGGTGCGGGCCAGCGGCTGCAGGGGCGTTTCCAGCAGCGAGTGATGGTAGGTGTGGCCGCGCAGTTCGCCGCTTTGGGTGTGCAGGCTTTGCAGCCCCAGCGCGGTGAGCTTACCGGCCATTTTGGCGGTGCCGGGCAGCAGCCCTAGCATGGCGTGGCTGATACCTTCGCCATCCACTAACTGCTCTACGCAGCTCATCAGCCCGCCGCACTCGGCGAGTATCGGTTTGCCTGCGCGGTGGTGGGCGCTTATCGCGTCGCGCATGGGCTGGTTGGCGCTGAAGCGGGCGGCGTGCAACTCTGGATAGCCGCCGGGCAGCCAGAGGGCGTCGCACTCGGGCAGCGCGGCGTCGTTAAGTGGTGAAAAGAAGTGCAGCGTCGCGCCCATCTCTTCTAACACATCAAGATTAGCGCGGTAGATAAACGCGAAGGCGTCGTCTTTGGCGATGGCAATGCGCACGCCGCGTAGGTACTGCGGTGCGGGAGTGGGCGCGTCGGCGCTCAACGTCACTTTTTTTGGAAGGTGGCCTAGCCCGGCGTCTTCCAGCACCTTGGCGGCAGCATCTAACTGCGCATCCAAGCCGCTGAGCTCGCTGGCTTGCACCAAGCCTAAGTGGCGGTCGGGGATTTTCATGGCGTCATGGCGAGGAATGGCCCCGAGCAGCGCAATGCCTTCCGGCATGCTGTCGGCAAGCAGTTTGCCGTGGCCGGGGCTGCCGATTCGGTTGGCAATCACTTCGTGAATGGCGAGATCCGAGTGGTAGTTGGCAAGGCCTTGGGCCACCGCGCCGAAGGTTTGCGCCATACCCCAGGCGTCAATCACCGGCAGCGCGGGGATGCCCGCTAACATGGCTAAGTCCGCGCTGGAGGGCGAGCCGTCGAACAACCCCATGGAACCTTCTACCAAAATCACGTCGGCTTCTTGGGCGGCTTTCGCCAAGCGCCAGCGGCACTCGTGCTCGCCGGTCATCCAGGGGTGAAGCTGGTACACCGGCTGGCCGGAGGCGATCTCTTGCACCATGGGGTCCAGGTAGTCGGGGCCATGCTTGAACACCCGTACGATGCGCCCGGCGTTGCGGTGCAGCCGCGCCAGCGCCGCCGTGACCATGGATTTGCCCTGGCCGGAGCCGGGGGCGCTGATTAACGCCGCGTGCGCTTCACCTTGTAACATGTCACTTCCTTGAACTCATCGAGTTATTCGCTACTTATTCACTGCTTTTAACGACGTCGCGCTTGAATGGGCACAAACACCGGCGCGCCATCCACCTCTACCGTGGCTAAGCGCTGTTGGTAGAGCCTTTCTAGGGCGCTGGGCACCAGCATATTATCGCGTGGGCCCCAGCAGGCTTCGCCGCTGGGGTAAAGCAGCAGAATGTGGTCGCACCAGCGGGCGGCGAGATTTAAATCATGCAGGCACATCATTACCGCACTACCCTCGGCGGCCTGCTCGGCCAAGAGCGCCATCACCTCGCTTTGGTGGTGTAAATCCAGATGGTTAGTGGGTTCGTCTGCCAGCCAGATGTTGGGGGCTTGGGTGAGCACCGTGGCCATCGCCACCCGCTGTCGCTCGCCGCCAGAAAGCGTACTCACCAAACGGTCGCGTAAATGCGCCACATCCAATTTTTCCAGTGCCGCTTCCGCCCGGGCGTAGTCGTCGGCTCCTTCCATCTGCCATAAAGAAAGATAGGGGTGGCGACCAATCAGTGCGGTTTCCAGCACCGTGGCGGGAAAACCATCCTGGCGATCTTGAAACACCAGCCCTAGCCTTTGGGCCACTTGCCGCCTGCGCAGTTGGCTAAGCGGTTTATCACCCAACTGCACCCTTCCTGAACGAGGGGCGTTTAACCCGGCGAGCGTGTGCAGCAGCGTGGTTTTGCCTGCCCCGTTGGGGCCGAGCACGCCCCACACCTGCCCCGGCTCAAGAGTAATATTCAGCGCCGTTCCACTTTCGCGTCCGGGCACGTCGATGATGAGATCGCGGGTAGCAAGTTCGCTCATCAGCGGCTCCGGTAGAGCAAAAAGAGGAACGTGGGCACGCCTAAAAGCGCGGTAATCACCCCCACCGGAAGCTGCTCTGGGGCAATCATGGTGCGCGCTAAGGTGTCGGCCAGCACCAGCAAGGTGCCGCCTGCCAGGGCGCAGGCAGGTAAGATTAAGCGTTGGTCGTTGCCCAGCAACAAGCGCAGCAAATGCGGCACCACCAGCCCGACAAAGCCGATACTGCCAGCGGTGGTCACGGCGGCGGCGGTTAAGAGGCTGGCGGTAATATAGATGCCCCATTCTAGCGGGCGCACGTCTACCCCCAGTGCGGCGGCCTGCTGCGGGCCACGGGCCAGCACGTTCAAGCTTCGCCCTAGCGGTATAAGCCCAATGCAAATCACCAATAAAAGCAGCAACGGCGGCCACGGGGTGCGTGCGTAGGAGAGATCGCCCATTAGCCAATACAACATGCCCGGCAGCCGCTCGGCAGGGCTAAGGGCCAGCATCAGGGTAATCACCGCGCCCCAGCCTGCCGCCACGACGACTCCCGTCAATAACAGCCGTGAAGGCGTCCAGCCGCCGCTGCCATGGGCCAGGCCAAACACTAAAAACGTCGAAAACAGCGCCCCGGCAAACGCCGAGCCGGAAATCAACACGCCGCCCACGCCTGCCAACATGGCTGCCAGCGCACCAATCGACGCCCCGCCAGAAAGCCCTAGCACGTAGGGGTCCGCAAGCGGGTTACGCAACAGCACCTGCATCAACGCCCCCGCCACTGCCAGAAGGCCGCCCACGGCAAAGGCGGATAGCGCACGGGGCAAACGCAAATCAACCACCATGGTGCGCGCCAGCGCATCACCCTGGCCCTGCACCACCGCCCATAGCTGGCCAATGGAAAGCTGCGCACTGCCCACCGCTAAGGAGAACAGCATAGCGGCCACGGCTATCAGCACCAGCAGGCCAAGAGGTTGCCATAGGCGCGCAGCCATCAAGAATCCCTGCGCTTTTGGCGGGTCTGTTCAAGCTTTTCGCAGAGAATCTGCGCGCCTTCCAGCAGGCGCGGAGTCGGCCGCTGAATTAAAGAAGGCGGTACAAAATAGAGGCTATCTTCCGCCACGGCCGTCAGGTTGGGGTATTGCTCCCAATGAGTGAGCCAGTCGCGGTTCTCTTCGCCCATGCCCCCGGCAATGATGGCGTCTGGGTTGGCGGCCAGCACGGCCTCGTCGTCCAGCCGTGGCACTAGCCGCCGCTGGTCGCCAAATACGTTCTCGCCGCCGCACAGCTGAAGCACTTGGCCAATCAGATGCTCGTCATTCACGCTCATCAAGGGTTCATCCCACACTTGGTAGAACGTGCGCACCGGCGCGCGCTCAGCGTAGCGAGTGGTTAATTCGGCCATTCCTGCTCTGAACGCATCGGCAACGGCCTGCCCGGCGGCTTCGGTACCCGCGAGCCGCGCTAAGCGCTCAATGGTATCGGCAACGTTTTCAACCGTGCGTGGCTCAATGTAAAACACCGGCATACCCAATGCTTCTAACGTTTCTAACTGCTCGGCGGGGTTTCCGGTCACCCAGCCGATGACTAAATCTGGCGCCAGCCCAACAAGGGCTTCTAAATCGAGGCGCGTGTGGCTCCCCACCGAGGCGACCTCCTCGGCTTCTGGGGGGTAGTCGCTGTAGCTCACCACGGCAACCACTTGGTCGCCTGCCCCTGCGGCATAAGTGAGTTCCGTCGCCCCAGGGGAAAGCGTGGCAATTCGCTGTGCAGCGTTGTGCAGGCATACTTCGCGGCCACGATCATCCACCACGCAGCGTGAAGGGTCTTGGCCCTGTGCTGGCAGGGTCAGGAGCGAAAACGCGAGACCCAAGGCCCCGCGCATTAACCCACGTTTGCTACTGACCAATTTGTTACTGACCAAAGTGAACACTTAGGAACCCTGCCCGACCGGCGTTCAGGTAATTATTTCCGTTAAAGAACTTGGCGGTCGCATAGTCTTTATCAAAGAAATTGTCGACGGTCAGGCGAGCCGACCATTGCGGCGCGAACTGCCAGCCAGCACGCAAGTTGACAAGACCGTAGCCTGCCAGACGCGCTTCATTGTCGGCATCATCATAACGGTGGTTCTGAGCGATCCAGGAACCGCCCAGGGAGACATCGCCCAGTTCACGGTCGATATCCAGACGCAGGCTTTCGCTGGCACGACGCTGAAGACGGTTGCCAGTGTCGCGATTTTCAGGATCGGTATAGGTCAGCGCCGCCTGAAGCGTCCAGTCATTCAACTCAGCTCCTGCAGAAAGCTCGGCGCCACGAATGCGTGCCGTATCGACGTTGAAGGCCGCATACACCCCCTGCTGGGAGGTGAAGGCGATCAAGTCTTCCACGTCGGTCTGATAGGCTGCCAAATCCCAGAAAAACTGCTCGTACTGGCCGCGCACCCCAAGCTCGAAGGTTTCGGACGTCTCGGCATTCAGGTCAGGATTACCGAAACCGGGAAAATAAAGATCATTGAATGTGGGCGCCTTGAAAGCGGTGCCGTAGCTTGTTCGCAGGGTATGGTGATCATCGAGGTCATAGCCCAACGCCAGGCTGCCGGTGACTTCATCGCCGTAGGCCTGGTTGTCGTCAAAACGCAGGCTAGCCTGCACGGCAAGTGGTGAAAAATCCAACAGGGCCTGGGTAAAAACAGCATTGTTGTCGCGGCTGTCTTCAGTGTAATCCGTGGTGCCGCTGACCTGATCTTCGCTATGTTCCGCCCCGACAATCCACTCATGGGCAGCAATGCTGAGCGTGTTTTCCCAGCGAGCGGTGCGCGTTTCGGTTTCAAAGGCTGAAACGCTGGTGGGAGTAAAATTCTCGCTATCGTCACGTGCCTCGCTCAAGGTAAAGCGGCTGCGCCAGGATTCGGTGACTGGAAACTCTGCATAGACGCCGGCTACCTGCTGAACGAAATCGATATTGCCGCCGTCGTATTCGGTATTCCCCCGAGCACGCAACGCCAACACACCCGCTTCCGCGCCGTTATCGAAGGTGTGCGCCACCCGCGCCAGGCCCGAGGTGTTGTCATAGCCCTTGTCTTCCCCTCCTTCGCGGATCGCCGTGCCATCGGTGTCGATGAGGCTGCCGGCGAAGCTGTAACGGGTGCCGCCTTCACTTCCCGACAGCGTGGCGCTGAGACGCTGGGTGTCGAACGAGCCACCTCCGGCGGAAATCGTCGGCTGCAGCCCTTCGCTTTCGGCTTGATGGGTAAACAACTGCACCACCCCACCCACGGCATCGGCGCCGTAGAGGCTGCCTCGGGGGCCACGGACAATCTCGGCACGCTCGAACATCCGCGGGTCGAGATGCTGCCAGGCAGCCCCGCCGGTAGTGGCCGAGCGCAGGCGAATGCCGTCAATCAAAAGAACCGCAGAATCGCTGCCCGTGCCTCTTATATAAACACTGCTGGCCTTGCCGAAGGAGCCATTGGTCTGAACATCCACCCCCGGCTGGCCGCGCAGGAGATCGGTCAGTTCCACCGGATCCTGGCGCCTAAAGGTGGCTTCATCCAGCACAGTGACGGAGGAGAGGGTTTCATCGGCGGTAAGCGGCGCTCGGTTGGCGGTGACCACTACCGGGTTGAGACGCTGGGCCTCGTCAGCCGCTGTATCACGAGTCTCGGCCTGAGCCTGAACGGCCAGGGGAAGGGCTACCAGGCTGAAAGCAGCCAAGCGACGAGGGGCAGTAATTCTGGTTTTCATGGGATTCCCTTGCTCACTGTACTCACCCGCACAGCGTGTTTTTTTGACCGAGCAGAGGAAAGCCAAGGGGAATATCGACCGTTTGAAAGCCAATGACATCACCCTGAGCCGCCCTCCGCGTCTCGGTATGGAGTGGTTCTTTTGAACCATCACTCTTAGGCCGGTCTCCGGGCTGACGAGCGAAAGGCCGCTTTTTTAAAAGCACAAACCCTTTCTGAACGACCACCTTCCCATGCGTTAGCACAGTGGCGCTTATAGCCGTTCTTATCTCGATCACCGTTGCGGGGGCAGCGTTGGATTTAAAAAAAGCTCACCAACTTCCCGTTTAACTGATG
This sequence comes from Vreelandella vilamensis, assembly GCF_031451755.1. Lineage (NCBI taxonomy): Bacteria > Pseudomonadati > Pseudomonadota > Gammaproteobacteria > Oceanospirillales > Halomonadaceae > Vreelandella > Vreelandella vilamensis. The sequence goes on from NZ_JARWAN010000020.1 coordinate 12,933, forward strand.
GCGGCAACCACCATCAGCACCTGAGAGTGCGCGTAAGCTAGCAACTTGCCAAAAGGAGGTCAATTGAAAGAGGCGGTCAATTTTACGGCCTAGCCCTTCAGCAGTTGCACTAGGCCGTGCCTCACATACCACGCCTGCTCGGCATGGGCCGCCGCATCCTGGTTAAACCAGCCATTTACATCGCGCAGGCGGCGCTGTTCGGGCTGCATAGGCACAATCCCACGCCCTACTTCCGTGGTAATGACAATCAGCGGCGCGTTTAACTTGTCGGCGCGCTGGCAGAGCTTGGCTAACTCGCCTTGCCACTGCTGGCGCAGGCCATCGTTTTCCGTGCCTTCTAAAGCGGCTTCGAGCCACTCAAGCACACCGGTAATAACGAGCGGCCGTTCACCCTTCAACGCCTGCTGGCAATCACTCAATGGTTGCGCAGCATCAAGCCGCCACCAGTGCGCTTTTGGAAAGCGGGCGGTTACGGCGTCACGCTTTCCAGCGCAGGCACCGCCGATGAAGAGCTGCATTGCCATTCTCCTTTTCCCTGTGCGTCTTGCTGATAAATAAGCTGCCAACGCCTGCCTTGGGCTTGAGCCACGACGCCATCCCAAAAATGGATCGTTTCAAAGCGGCGGCGCAGCTCGCGAATCACGCCGCCGTGGGTGACGGCGAGTACCTTTCGGTGATTTCCAGCGCGGGCATTGGCTGCAAGGTCGTCGAGCCAGGCATCCAGGCGCGCGCGTAGCTGGCCAGAGGACTCACCGCCGGGAATTTGCAGCTCGCCGACGCTATCGATCCAGGCGCGGTAGTGGGGCAACTCTTTGAGTTCGTCATAAACCTTGCCTTCGTACTCGCCAAAATCCAGCTCGCGCAGGCGCGGCTCTAAACTTACCGCCGTGCCGGGCTTTACCGCCTGAGCCCATTCAAGGGTTTGTTGGCAACGCTGTAAATCGCTTGAGTGAATCGCATCAAATTGCTCACCGGCCAGCGTATCGCGCAGTGCCAAGAGCCCCGCTTCGGCATCCGGAAACAGCAGCGGAATATCTTGCTGGCCTTGATAGCGGCGCTCTAAATTCCAGGCGGTGATACCGTGGCGAACTGCCACCAGCTCCACACTAAGATCAATAGCCAAAGCTCTCCTCCTTCAATGGTGGCGCCAACCATATCGCCGTTAATACCGTTAAACAGTCGCATCATGGCCCAGCGCACCAGTACCACAAACACGATGACCGTTAGCCACATTAATAGGGCGGCTGGCGCTAATAGCGCGATGAACGCCAAGGGCAATAGCGCAAGCGCCACATCTTGAGCGCTAAGCGACTGCTGCCAGCTCCACGCCAAGCCCTTCTGCTGAGCGCAGGGCGTTAGCACCAGTAACGCAACGCCCGCCCAGCGCCCTAGCCCCGGCACTATCAGCAGCCACCACAAGGGGGCTTGATACGCCAGTAACGCCCACAGCAGCACCGCCTTCCAGGCGAGTAGAAACACCAGCGCCAGCATTGCGAAGCTACCGATTTGCGGGTCTTTCATGATTTCCCAACGGCGCGCCAGCGGCTGATTGCTCCCTAGGGCATCGGCAATGTCCATGACACCGTCTAAATGCAGCCCACCCGTTAGCGCTACCCAAACACTGAGTACGGCTAGCGCGGTGATGGGCGCGGGCACGTTTTGCATAGCAAACGCTATTAGCGTGAGCACGCTGCCGATCATCAACCCCACTAACGGATAGACCCGCACTGCCCAACGCCGGGTGTCGGGGGTCCAGGGAACGGCTATTGGAATCGGAATGCGGGTAAGAAACTGCAGCGCCAGTAAGACACCGAATGAAGCATTTTTCACCGTGCCGGCTCCTTCTTTCGCTTCCACTGCTTATTCTTCCAAGGCAGTGCACAGCCCGCGACGACGTCGAGTACAGAATCCGCCTCTGCCGCCAGCCAACGGTGAACCCGCTGGAGAAAGGCCAGATAACGCCAGGTTTCGGCATCGATAGGCGGCAGCGTTTCGTTGATATCATTGGAAACAATCACCAAATGAACGTCACGCGCTCGGGCATCCGCAAGCGTGTTTACCAGCAGCGTTAAACCTTCCTGCTCGCTTAGCTCGCTGGCATACAAGACCTGGCTGGCCCACAGCGTAAGGCAGTCAAGTAGCACTGCGTGGCCAGCGGGTACTTGGGTAACGGCTTGATCAATACGTAGCGGCGCCTCTATGGTTTGCCAGTGTACGCCCTGCCACTGCTCTTTCCTGGTTTGACGGTGACGGGCCACCCGCTCGGCCATCTCGTCGTCGTACACGTCTGCGGTGGCTAAATAGTAACAAGGCGAGCTGCCCGCGGCGCTCACTACCTGCTGCTCAGCCATCTCGCTTTTGCCCGAACGGGCCCCGCCGCTAACAAAGACAATCATTGACCACCTTTTTCAATACATTCAAAAATCGCTGATTGTCAGGCTTGTCGCGCAGCGCTATACGGAGCCATTCACCCTCAAGCCCGGTAAAACTGTGGGTATGGCGCACCAGTATGCCGTAATGCAGCAACCGCTCAAATAACACATCGCTGGAGACGCCTGCGGCACGCTGCTCAATGCCGGGGCGAATCAGAAAAAAGCCGGCCCGGCTGGGCACAACGTCCAACCCCAACTCGCTAATCGCTTGGCTCATACGTGGCCGCTCGCTGGCTAACCAACGCTGGGTGCGCCGAGTAAAGGCATCATCCGCCAGCAGCGGCGCCACCAGTTCAGCCGCCAAGTGATTAACGCTCCAAGGCGGCTGGTGGGGCTGTGCCGCTTGAATCGTGGCCGACTCCGCCAACATGTAGCCTAACCGCAACCCTGGCAGGGTATAAAATTTGGTCATTGAACGCAGCAGAATCAGGTGCGGGTAGCGATCCAGCAGCGGCACCATCGACACCGCCTCATGCGTTTCGCCGACCATGTCGACAAACGCCTCATCCACCACTACCCGGCACCCCGCCCAAGCCGTGTAATCCAGCAATGTCTCCATCACCGAGGTATCGATAAGCGTCGCCGTGGGATTATTGGGCCGACACAAAAACAGCACATCGATATCAACAAGCCCTGCCAACAACGAATCAAGTTCCAGCGTGAAGTGCGGCGCGGGCAGTGCGATTTCACTGACGGTAAGCCGGTGGGCGCGGCAGGCGCGGGCATATTCGCCAAAGCTTGGGGTAACGATCGCCGCACGTTTACCTGCGTGCAGCGCGGCAGCCAAAAAAATCGCTTCCGCACCGCCGTTGGTCAGCAGCACCCGGTCAGCCTGAAGTTGATGATGGGCGGCAATGGCCTGCCGAGCAGCGGCATAGTCCGGCGCGGGGTAGCGCTCAAGACCTGCCAACTGCTGTGTTAAAAAGTCACGTACCCAGGCGGGTGGCCCCAAGGGATTCAGATTGGCACTAAAATCGTACAGCCGATGCCCTGATGGCAAGCCGAAGTGCGCTAAGAGCGCCTCGGACTGGCCACCGTGGCTGGGCCATTCAGGTGTACTCATAGAAGCCTCGGAAAAATCAAACTCAACCCAACAACCAAGACAACTGGCAGCAACATAAACAGCAGCCAGGCGCCGTGCATTAAACGCACGGCAGCAGTGATATGGACTAAACGCAGCGGCTCAAGCGGCTCGCCCAGCGTCGCACGGTGCGATGCCTCACCGAGATAAAAATTAGTGCCGCCCAGTTGCACGCCGAGTAAACGGGCCACCATGGCTTCCGGCCAACCGGCGTTGGGACTGGGGTGGCGCGGCGCATCGCGGCAGGTGCCTTGCAGCGCCCCCTTCCAGCGCAGGGGTAAAACACCCGACACGCTCAATAGCAGGCCAGCGAACCATAGGCACAGCGCGGTTAAACGCGCAGGAATCCAGTTGGCCACATCGTCCAGCTTGGCAGAGGCAAAACCAAAATCGGCATAGCGTTGATCTTTGTAGCCCACCATCGAATCCAGAGTATTCACCGCCTTGTACGCCAGCGCCAGCGGCGCCCCGCCGATAAGGGCAAAAAACAGCGGCACGGTGATGCCGTCTACGGTATTTTCCGCCACCGTTTCCACCGTGCCGCGAGTGATGTCTGCTTCATCTAAACCTTGCGTATCGCGCCCGACAATCATTCCCAGCGCTTGTCGTGCGGCGGGCAAGTCGCCTTTGCTAAGCGGTTCTGCCACCGCACGGGCCGCATCGCCCAAGCCTTTAATCGCCAACGTAGTGGAAAGTAGCCAAAGCTCGGCTATTAACGCCAACCCGGGGTGAAACCTGGCAAGCACTACGAGAAACAGCCAGCTAATCAACCACACCCCGCCGACCACCGTAACCGTTAAGAAAGCACCGCTTAGCTTGCGCTGCTGCGCCGTGCCGCGATTCCATAGCCGCTCGTAACTGCTAATCACCCGCCCCATTAGCACCACCGGGTGCGGCAGCGTGCGGGGATCGCCAATGACCAAGTCCATCATGATCGCCAGTGCGACAATAACTATCCCGCTATACATAACGCCAGAAATCATGGGGCGGCTTTATTGCTAACGCCCGCATCGGCAAAAGAGGCCATTTCGCTGAGCATGGCGGCCGCCGCCTGTAGTAGCGGAAAGGCCAGCGCCGCACCGCTCCCTTCGCCAAGGCGCATACCCAGTGAGAGCAGCGGCTTAGCGTCAAGCGCTTCTAGCGCCGTGGCATGGCCTGGCTCGTGTGAGCGATGGCCAAAAATTAGGTAGTCGCGCACTAATGGGCACAGGCGACAAGCCGTGAGCGCCGCCACGGTGGCGATAAAGCCATCCACAATAGCGGGCGTGCGATGCGCCGCTGCGGCTAAATAAGCCCCGGTCATCGCGGCAATTTCAAGGCCGCCCAGCTTAGCGAGTACGTCTAAGGGTTCGTCGGCGTTGGCTTGGCGGGCACGTAGCGCACGCTCAATCACCGCAACTTTATGGGCAAGCTGGGCGCTATTAATGCCAGTGCCCGCCCCAACTACCTGGGCAACCGGCACACCGGTAAATGCCGCTAGCATGGCACTGCTGGCAGTGGTATTGGCAATGCCCATTTCGCCCACAATAATGCAGTTGGCCCCTGCCTTTTTTGCGCGCTCAACCGCGGCCACGCCTTGTTCAATCGCCGCTAAGGCTTCCTCGGCGTGCATGGCATCTTCTACGACCATGTTGGCCGTGCTCGCACGCACTTTCGCCAGGGTAACGCCAGGCAGCGTTAACGTAGAGGCAACGCCCACATCGACGATTTCTACCTCAGCGCCAATTTGCCGCGCAAACACATTAATCGCCGCCCCGCCGCTGGCGAAGTTGGCCACCATCTGGGCGGTGACTTCCTGGGGAAACGCGGAAACACCTTCGCTGGCTACCCCATGGTCGGCGGCAAACACCACAATATGCGGCGGTGACACGTTAGGCTTAGCCATGCCGGTGATGGCGCTAAGCTGAATGGCCAGGGCTTCTAACTCGCCTAAGCTGCCGGGAGGTTTGGTCAGCGTATCTAAGTAGGCGCGCGTCTTTTCACCGACATTGAAATCAACTGACTGAATGTGGTCAACAATGGCGTGCATGCAGGCTCTGCTCAACATCAAAGCACAAAATAGTAGCAAAAACCCGGGTGCTATACTTGCTATTTCATTGGCCGATCTTTCACTTTGTGCTGATTTTTAAACCTACCTGCACTTTTTAGCGTGCTGCGATCAATGCAAAAGAATCAAGTAAGAAAACGACAAATCTCACTCACCGTTCCTATCACGCAGAGGCCCGTATGCCGAGCTCAACACATGCCACTTTAAACCCCATCGTTGCTGAGGTTACCCGTCGCATTCGCGAGCGTTCTGCTGAGCGGCGTGCGCTTTACGAAAGCCGCATGGCGGATCAGCACCGCCGCGGCGTGCATCGCGGCGAACTCTCCTGCGGTAACTTGGCCCACGGCTTTGCTGCTTGCGGCGCTGAGGATAAAGATGCGCTCAAGCTGATGAATAGCGCCAACTTGGGCATTATCTCGGCCTACAACGACATGCTGTCGGCACACCAGCCGTTTGAGCACTTCCCCGGCCTTATCAAGGAGGCTGCCCGGGCGATGAGGTCAACGGCGCAGTTCGCCGGGGGCGTACCCGCCATGTGCGATGGCGTGACCCAAGGCCAGCCAGGGATGGAGCTATCGCTGTTCTCCCGCGATGTGATCGCCATGGCCACGGCCGTGGGGCTTTCGCACAATATGTTTGACGCGGCTTTGTACCTAGGCGTGTGCGACAAGATCGTACCCGGGCTTTTTATTGCCGCGGCGCGGTTTGGCCATTTGCCGGCGATGTTTGTGCCCGCCGGGCCAATGGAAAGCGGCCTGCCCAACAAAGAGAAAGCGCGCATCCGCCAGCTATATGCCGAGGGCAAGGCGAGCCGCGAGGATCTGCTCGACGCCGAGTCTGCCTCCTATCACAGCCCTGGCACCTGTACGTTTTACGGCACCGCCAACTCCAACCAGCTGATGATGGAGATGATGGGCCTGCACCTGCCGGGGATGTCGTTTGTGAACCCGGGCACGCCGCTGCGGGAGGCGCTAACGCGCTACGCCACCGAACAGGCGATTCGCAACACTGAGCCTGGCGGTGACTATCGCCCGTTCTACAAGCAGATCGACGAGCGCGCGATTGTCAACGCAGTCGTTGGGCTGTTGGCTTCGGGCGGCTCCACCAACCACACGCTGCACTTAATTGCCATGGCGGCAGCGGCCGGCATCACGCTCACCTGGGATGACTTCACCGCGCTTTCCGCCGTCACGCCGAGCCTCATGCAGGTCTACCCCAACGGCCAGGCCGATATTAACCACTTTCAAGCCGCCGGCGGCATGAGCTATCTGTTCCGCGAGCTACTCGGTGCGGGGCTGCTTCACAGCGACATTCCCACCGTGTTCGGCACCGATTTAAGCGCTTACACGCAGGAGCCGTTTCTCGAAGATGGCAACGCAGTATGGCGTGAAGGCCCTAAGAAGAGTCTCGATGATGAGGTGTTGCGCGGTATCTCCAGTGCCTTCGCGCCCACCGGTGGGCTCACCGTGCTCGACGGCAACCTAGGGCGTGGCGTGATCAAAGTCTCGGCGGTGGCGGAAGCGCACCGAGTCGTTGAAGCCCCGGTAAAAATCTTCGACGACCAGAACGAGCTCAAAGGGGCGTTTGAAGCGGGCGACCTTGATCGCGACGTCATCGCGGTGTTGCGTTTTCAAGGCCCCAAAGCCAATGGTATGCCGGAACTTCACAAACTCACGCCTTACCTGGGCGTGCTCCAAGACCGTGGCTTTAAAGTCGCGCTCGTCACCGATGGGCGTATGTCCGGCGCCTCGGGCAAGGTGCCGGCAGCCATTCACTTAAGCCCTGAGGCATTAGATGGTGGCGGGCTTACCAAGCTGCGCGATGGCGACATTGTGCGCTTGGATGCTAACACCGGCACCCTTATCGCCAACGTGGATGCGGCTACCTGGGCCGAGCGCGAGCGTGTTGTGGCTAACCTAGACCACTACCACGTGGGCTTGGGCCGTGAACTGTTCGGCGGCTTTCGCCATTTGGCGATGCGCGGCGAGGAAGGCGCGGGGGTTTTTGGCGGTTTTGAAGCCGACGACCTCGCCCGCCAGGAGAGCCAAATTCACGACGAAGATGCGTAAAGCGCCGCCATTAATGATGGAAACGCTCGGCGGCTTGGCGTGCGAGTTCACGAATCGCGGCCCAATTTTCTTCATCGATGAGCGCTTTCGGCGTTAGCCAGGAACCCCCTACGCACATCACGTTTTCCAAAGCGAGGTACTCACCGGCATTCTCAAGCGTAATACCGCCGGTGGGACAAAAGCGCGCCCCTGATAGCGGCCCGGCGAAGGCCTTGAGCGCGCTGATACCGCCACTGGATACCGCGGGGAAGAACTTAAAACGGCGATAGCCATACTGCCAACCCGACATCACCTCAGACACTGTGGCCACACCAGGCAGCATCGGCACGGGGCTTTCGACACCGTAACGGTAAAGCGCCTCGGTGGCACCGGGGGTGACAACGAAATCCGCCCCCGCCTGCTCTGCCTGACGATACTGTGCCGGGGTTAGCACGGTGCCCGCGCCAATGCTGGCACTGGGCAGTGCTTCGCGCATGCGCTTTATCGCCTCCAAGGCACACTCGGTGCGTAGCGTCACTTCCAGTACGGTAAGCCCACCGTCCACCAGCGCTTGGCCTAGCGGTACCGCATCTTCCAAGCGCTCCAGGCTAATGACGGGAAGCACTTCGGCCTTAAGGCAGATGCTATCGAGCTCGGCGGTGCGGGTGGAAGGTAGCTGTTTATCGAGCGACATTTAAAATCTCCTAAAAAACGTGACAACGCCTAAGGCGCCCAGTACGTCGCAAGCGGGCAGGCAAAAAACGCCCGGATCGGGAACTGGCGTGCATCATCGCCTTGCAGGGCGTTCGCCAGCACCGCGCGCTTCTCCTCACCGGTAATATGCACGAAATGGCGCCGCGCTTGATGCAACCGGTCGGCTGAAAGTGTCATACGCGGCAGCGGCTGACTCGGCGAGCGCACTGCCACGACTGATTCGGCAGTGGTGAGTGCTAGGGCAAGCTCCCGGCTATCGGGAAATAGCGAGGCCGTATGACCGTCGTTGCCCATACCCAGCACCACGACACTGGCGGGCCAATTTAGCGTTTCAAGGCGCCTGCCCACCTCGGCGGCGCCCTCTTCCGGCGTCTCAGTCGCGGCAGTAAGCGGCACAAATTTAGCCCTCGCCGCCGCCCCTTGCAGCAAATGCTCGCGAACGCGTTGGGCGTTGCTCTCGGAATTTTGCTCCGCCACCCAGCGCTCGTCGGCAAGGGTGATATCAACGCGCTCCCACGCAAGCGGCATGGCGGCCAGCGCCTGAAAAAACGGGATGGGCGTGGCACCACCGGACACCACCAATAGGGCACGCTCTTGGTGCTTCAAATCCGCACGTAGGCCCTCGGCCACGGCTTCGGCGAGTTGTTCGGCAAGGTGTTGGCGTGCTTGGCTCATCTCAGTAATCCTCGTACCTCTCAATAATCCTCGTACCAGCTGCGGCCGTCCTGGGTAATCATGGCAATCGAGGCGACCGGCCCCCAAGAGCCTGCCGGATAGCGCCGTGGCGGCATTTCGCGGGTTTTCCAGCCGTCGATCAGCTGATCGCACCAGCGCCAGGCATGCTCGACTTCATCTCGGCGCACAAACAGATACTGTTGGCCTTTCATGACTTCCAGCAACAGGCGCTCGTAGGCATCGGGGATACGCGATTTGGGGAATGCGCTGTTGAAATCCAAGTGCAACGGGCCAGGGCGCAAGCGCATGCCTTTATCCAAGCCGCTATCTTTGGTGAGCACTTGCAGCGCCATCCCCTCTTCTGGCTGGAGGCGAATAATCAGTTTGTTGGCGGCTAAATCACGCTGATCGGGGTCGAAAATGTAGTGGGGCTGCTGGCGAAAGTGAATCACGATCTGCGAAAGCTTCTCTGGCATGCGCTTACCGGTGCGCAGATAAAACGGCACCCCGGCCCAGCGCCAGTTGGCGACTTGGGTTTTCATCGCCACGAAGGTTTCAGTTTGGCTTTGCGCGTTGGCGCCCTCTTCTTCTAAATAACCGGGCACCGGTTGGCCATCGGTGGTGCCGGCAATGTACTGACCGCGCACCACATCGCGCCCAATGGATTCACCGGTAAACGGCTTGAGCGCCTTGAGCACCTTCACTTTTTCATCGCGAATGGCGTCGGCATCAAGATTGGCCGGTGGGTCCATGGCGATCAGGCAGACTAACTGAAGCAGATGGTTTTGCACCATATCGCGAAGCTGGCCGGCTTCATCGAAGTAGCCCCAGCGCCCTTCGATACCGACTTTTTCGGCGACGGTGATTTCGACGTGGGAGATATGATTCTGATTCCACTGAGTCCCGAAAAGCGGGTTCGCAAAGCGCAGCGCGATCAAATTCTGCACCGTTTCTTTGCCCAGATAATGATCGATACGGTAAATACGCGACTCGGGAAACACGCGGCCGATGGCATCATTAATCGCCTCGGAAGAGGCCAGATCAAAGCCGATTGGTTTTTCCACCACGACGCGATCTTCCTCGCCGATACTGCCGCTCTCACTCAGATGGTGGCTTATATCGCCATAGAGTTTGGCCCCCACGGAGAGATACACCACCATTGGCCGCAGCGAGCCTTCGCGCCACTGGCGAATGGCGCTAAAGCCCTCAGGTTGGGAAAAATCGAGTGACCGATAGTCCAGGCGGCGGAAAAAACGCGTTAGGGTTTGTTCATCCTGTTCATCACTTTTTATCCGCGTGGATAGTGTTTTGCTTACCTGCTTTTGAAACGCGACCACGTCGTGGTTCTGCCGTGCTAGCCCCATGATGCGGGTATCGGCCGACAATAAACCTTCACGATCAAGATGGTAAAGCGCCGGCAGCAGTTTGCGCTGCGCCAAATCACCCAGCGCACCAAAAATCACGAGATCAATGGCGTGGTGTGAGTCGCCTAGCGCACCCGTTTGCGCGTCGTGAGATTGGCTCATCGCGTTGACTCCCTTTGCTTGCCCCGCATGGCTTAGCTCTTCTTACGTAGCCACCCCGACAATTTGATGCCGACGCCCGTACTAAAAGTTTAGCGTGATTTCATAGCCAGTAAACTTACGCAAATTAATAACACCGGTATCCAGCAGTAAGTATTGCCCCTTGAGGCCTTGCAGCACGCCTTCCACCCGAGGGTTTTTATCAAAGTTGTGCGAGACGACCTTGCGCGGAAACTCACTCACCGGATAAGTAAACGTATACGCGCTTCCCTCTAGCGGGCGAATCGCTTCATCGCCGTGTTCCGCTTTAAGCTGATTTAAACCGCTTTCCAGCTGAGTGAATAAGCGGTCGCGCTCGGCCTTCAAATCGAGCGGTTCTACCTCGCCTTTGAGCATTGCGCGCCAGTTAGTGCGATCACTTACCTCCTCTTTGAACAGCACCTCGACAAAGCCTGCCTGCTGACGGGTATCAACCTCCAGAATCGGCAGCGCCTGAATAGCCCCTTGATCCAGCCAACGAGTCGGCATCTGTGTTTTGCGGGTAATGCCAACTTTCACGCCCGAAGAGTTAGCCAGGTACACCACATGGGGTTGAAAACAGTGTTGCTTAGCCCACTCGGGTTCACGGCAAGTGCCTTGAAAAAAGTGACAGGTTTCGGGCTTCATAATGCAGGTATCGCACTGAGCTAACCGCTTGAAGCATGGGTAGCAATATCCTTGGGCAAAGCTCTTTTTCGTCGCGCGCCCGCAGTGGGTACAGGCAATCGCACCGCTCCACTCAAGTGTCAGCGGCTGGCCTAGCTTGTCATTCAAAGCAAACTGTTGCTCTCCTGCCCGCAGGGCATAGTTCACGGGTAGCTGAGCGTTCGCCGCAGGCTCGATCACCATCTTGCGCAGGCACCCACGCAGCTTGTTATCACTCATTCACTGACAGCCTTTTTGTCTAAATCAAGCTCATCCACGGCACTATTTAATTTAATCGCGCGAGGCATCTAGTCGCGTGTGGCATCTTTGGCAAGCCCAGCCATTTCTGGCGAAACACCCTGCCCTGTGGCGCCAGCGCCGCAGGTGCGCTGCTCTAAATACCCTACACGATTCTCTTCGGGTACATTGTTTTCGGCTTCATAGCGCATCACTGCTTCTAAGCAAAGCTCGGTTTGCTCGGGCGTTAAATAGCGCCCATCCGGCCATTTACGTAGCGACACCGCTTGCTTCAAGCTTTCATATATTGCCGGGGTCATCTGGTTAATCATTTTATCGAAGGTCATATCGCTCATCGCCAACTTCTCCTCATTAACTGCCGTAAACACTAGCGCCGTAAGTACCGTGAAGAATAATACCAACCGGTTGCCAATCCCACGAGCAACCCGCCTAGGTGCGCCTCATTGGCGACATTGCCAAAGCCAACGTTGCCCGCCATATCGGTCATGGTGAATACCATCCAACCGAGCATAAACACCACCAGCATGGTAGGAACAAAAAAGCCGCTTGCCGGCACACGGCGCGACATCAACCACACGTGACCTAAAAGCGCATACACCACGCCGGACATGCCACCAAAAAGCACTGTTCCAGTAGCGTACTGGGCAAGATTCGCGCCCACGCCAGCGAACACTAAAAGAAGTAGCATGGTGCGGCTACCTTGTAACATTTCAATTTGCCGGCCGAAGTACCACACCCACATCAAATTAAAAATCAGATGCATCCAGCCAAAGTGCAAAAAGGCCGGTGAAAGCAGACGCCAAATCTGACCGCTGCTTAACGTGGCCGATAGCGAGCCAAACACCAGCTCATCGTTGGCGATACCAATCGGCACAATGGTCAAGCTCACAATGAGTAAATCACCGAATAAGCCGATTAAGGCAAACACTAAAAGACTTAACACAATCATTGCCGCCGTCACCGGCACACGCTTTAACGCCGGCAACACGTCGGCGCTGCGTTGAGAACGCCCTTGAGAGCGACGCGGCAAAGTGAGCGCCTCACCTCGCTCCCAGCGCTGCACCAAGGCCTGTAACTCAACGTGCTGTTTGGGGTCAGCCACCCAGATCAACTGGCCGTCGGCCTCAGCCGTAATGCGATGCCCAATGCGGTTCTGCCAGAGAGCTTGGCGTAGTTCCCGCGTATCGGCATCCTGAGGCAATAGCATGACGGGGTGCATATTGGTATCTCCCAATTAACTTAAGCGGCTCGACCTTGAAACGTCACGCCAGAACATTTACCCCATCTTACCGTATCGCGTGCCGAGATCAGACCCTGGTCAACGCGCATTGGTTACTGCAAAGAGCGACGTAACGGATAAATCCCGTGTGTGGTAACCAATAAGGATTTTGTTGTGTCATGCTGATGATCATTACGCTATTTATTCAATGCCCAGTACCTAGGAGCAGAGCCGATGGGACAACCGAAATTGTTAGACTTAGCATTGCAAGGTGGCGGTTCGCACGGCGCTTTCACCTGGGGCGTCATCGACCGCTTATTGGCGGACTCACGGGTTGAAATTGAAGGAATCAGCGGCACCAGTGCCGGCGCGATGAATGGCGTGGTAATGGCCGATGCGCTAACCCGTGGCGATAAAGAGACCGCGCGACAGGCACTGCACGATTTCTGGCAAGCCGTTAGCCGTGCGGGCATGGCAAGCCCTATCCGTCGCTCACCGCTGGATAAGTTGACGGGCAATTGGAGTTTAGAGCACTCACCGGGCTATATCGCGATGGACATAATGAGCCGGTTGGTTTCGCCTTACCAGTTCAACCCGCTCAACGTAAACCCTCTGCGTGAGATTGTCGCCGAGCGTATCGACTTTGACCGTGTTCGCCGCTGCGAGCAGCTCAAGTTATTCGTGACGGCGACCAATGTTCGTACTGGCAAACAGCGGGTGTTTCGTCGCCAAGAAATGAGCATTGATGCGGTCATGGCCTCTGCCTGCCTACCGTTTGTGTTTCAAGCCGTTGAAATTGATGGAGAGGCTTATTGGGATGGCGGCTATATGGGTAACCCGGCGTTGTTTCCACTGATGGAAGAATGCAGCGCTCGGGATATTTTGCTCGTCCAGATCAATCCCATTCGTCGCGATGACCTTCCCACTACGGCGTCGGCCATTATGAATCGCCTCAACGAAATCACGTTTAATTCGGCGCTGATTAAAGAAGTGCGCATGATCGCCATGCTCAAGCAGGCACTTCACGACCAAGGCATCGAAAACTGCTACTCACAGGCGCTTTTTCATCGCATTAGCGGCGAAGAGCCGTTAAAAAAACTTTCGGTGTCCACCAAGCTTAACGCTGAGTGGGCTTTTCTGTGCCACCTGTTTGAACAAGGAAGCGCTGCCGCTGACCGCTGGCTGGAAGACAATGCCGAAGCACTAGGCGAACGCTCCACTCTGGATATTGACGATGTTTATTTGCACGACAGCTAATCTCGTAAAGTTGCTGAATGCCTATCGCTAACGCTCATACGCTATTCGTTTGCAGGCTTACGATTTGCATAACCACGCTCATTTCGCCATCCTAAATAATCACTTATGTTTAGCTATAAGGAGTATCAATCATGCATAAAGGCGTATTACTTATCACCGGAGCTTCAAGCGGAATCGGGGCCGCCACGGCGCGCGCTGCGGCTAAAGAAGGCTACAAGCTGGTTCTCGTCGCTCGCTCAACGGATAAGCTCACCGCGCTTGCGCAAGAACTAGGGCCAGAAAACGTGCTGACCTGCACGCTCGATGTCACTCACATGGACGACCAGCGTGCCATGGTCAATGAAGCTCTAGAAACGTTTGGTCAGATTGATGCGGTCTTCGCTAACGCCGGTTGCGGCGGCACGTCAGGTGGCTTTAGCGGCGCAGACCATGAGCGCTGGAAAGACATGATTCTGACCAACGTTTACGGCGTAGGACTTACTCTTCAAGCGTGTTTACCGGCACTCAAGCGTAGCAAAGGCCATGTACTCCTCACCGGTTCTGCGGCGGGACGTGCCACCATTCCAGGCTCTATGTACAGTGCCACTAAGTGGGCGGTGACCGGCATCGGCTACAACCTACGCGAGGAACTTCGCGGTACTGGCATCCGCGTTACGTTAATCGAACCTGGCATGGTCGACACGCCCTTTTTCGACGAACCGCCTGAGCATGCATTACAAGATCGCGACATTGCCAATGCCGTCGTTTACGCGCTGGCGCAACCGGCCCATGTTGACGTTAACGAACTATTGATTCGCCCCACCCCACCGCTTGAGTAGATGGACGCATCAGCATCGCGGAGGAAGGGGAGTCATGTGCGAAGCCCTGACATTCCAAAGGGATCTTGCCGATTCCCCGCTGACTCCCATGCCTGGTACTCATCCAGGCCCAGCGCCACGAGATTCCGTCGACGACCTGAAAGGCGCCCCAGTGGTTGCCTCACCCTATCTACAAGCAACACTTTCGTTAAGAAGACGTCCAGTGTTTGGAGGACAAGGAGGTCAAACTGCGCACTTGGAAGGTTGAGTTTAAGGGTGATGAAGTGTCGATGGAAGGGTGGCGCGCCCCCTTGTTAACATGCCCTCCTGTTATACTGTCGCTTTTATCAAGCCCAAAGGGCAGTGGCGTCATGAAAACCGAGTCTCATACCTTAGCCTTTTCTGCCTTCATGGCATTGCTGATTGGCTGTGCAGGCATTGCCGCGACACTGGCATCCAATTCCCAGGCGATTTTGCTGGATGGACTGTTTAACCTGATATATTTCGGAGTTGCGCTGGTCACCATCAAGGTCAGTCGCCTGGCTAGCCGTCCGGATAGCGAGTCCTACCCGTTTGGCTACAGCTACTTCGAGTCGCTGGTAAATCTGTGCAAGGGGCTACTGATTTTTGGCGTGTCGATATTCGCCTTGGTTGATGCGATTGCCGCGTTGCTCACCGGTGGACGCGCCATTGCGGCAGGCATCGCCATCGCATACGCCCTCTTTGCCACCGCTGCGTGCTCGCTGACCGCATGGGTCATGCACCGCAGCCTGCGCTCGGTCAGCAGCCCGCTGGTGGAAGCCGACAAAGCAAACTGGGTCGTCAACAGCGTGATTTCAGCGGCGGTCCTAGCGGCCTTTTGTTTGGTGCTGATCTTTGAAAAGCTCAACTGGCAAAGCATACTCCCTTATATCGACCCACTACTGGTCATTGCCGTTGTCGTGTTATGCATGGGTGTACCGGTACGCATGGCCTCCCAGGCATTAAAGGAACTGCTCAACAAAACGCCAGAAGAAGCCCTTGCAAAGCCCGTCCATCATGCCGTCGGGCGTGCACTGGCGGATATCGATACTCAAGAAGTGCGCGTGCGCATGGTACGCCCCGGCCGCCTGCTGTATGTCATCGTCCATGTGGTATTACCCGCCACTCCTGATATTACCATTGCGGCCCAGGACAAGCTGCGAGTGAAAGTCGATGACGAAGTGAGGCGTTACTACTCCCCCGTGGTTTGCGACGTGGTATTCACCGCCGACACCCGCTGGGCAGCCCCCTCTTGTGGACTGCTGGTTGAGACATCCCGTTAAACCACTCAACCTGCCGTGTGCCCTGGTTCACACGTAGCGCGCTGACGTCCCCTAGCCGGGCCGTGCAGGGGCCTTCCCCTCACGTTATCCTGAAGCACCACTCCTAGTAACAGCGCCAGTCAGGCATTGCGCGCAATGCCTGGTACGCACAGAAAAAGCCCGGCGGGGGGAACCGCCGGGTAAAAGCAAGGGATCATTCAAGGGAACACTTAATCTGATAACGAAAAGCGAACATAGTTCAGTCGTGACAAAATAAATATGTAACGTTATGTATCTTTAAAAAAGTATCGTTTTAAACGGCATCCGCTTCCCACTGCTGGGGCAAGACGTTTTCTTCTTTCGGCACTCGTACCCACACAAAGCGATCGGCACTCAGTTCGGCTTCACCACTCCATCGATACGCCACTAAACGCCCGTATTTGACCGCGCTATAGTCTAAACAAGCAATATTGGCGGTAGGCAAAGCGGGAATTCCTTCGCACCAGTAGTGGCCAATAAATAGTGGTGGCTCATCCGGTCCGTAGTAACTCAGTCGCGCACGTTCAGTGTCAGTCAACGGACGCGCTTCCAAATCTCCGGGTAAATTATCCGGTTGAAATACCACATCACCCCACACTTGCGGCGCTTGGCTCCAAAAATGGGTGCGAAAACTCTTACGCGTAAAACCATCGCCTGAGTGAATCTCAATACCGCTCGGTAACGGAATATGCGTGCCGCGGGTTAAGCGGTCAAGAATCCGAAACGCTTGCGTGGAAGAATCGGTTGACTCGACCAAAAAAGCCTCGTCCATACAAGCATTGGGTTTGCGCTGACGCAATTCAGCTATGAGTGCCTCATCCCAGCAAGCGTGCACCACGCGAATACCGTCAAGTTCCAGAAATAGGGGGATGGTCTTGAACCAGGCTAGGGTGTCTTCCCATTCATTGGTATGGTCACGATATTGTGCCAACGTGTCTTGAATGATGCGGTTGTGACGAGGCGTATGCTCACGCAACCAGCGCTTGCCACTCAGCGCCGGTGCGGGGTGACAGTAAGCCAAGGCGTTATATTCATGGTTCCCCATGACGATATGCGCCTCACCCGCTTGCACCATGCGCCGCGCAATCAAGACCGCCATGCGAATGCGGGGGCCACGATCAATCAAGTCACCAAGAAAGATCACTTTGCGCCGCGGGTGGCGATAAACCCCTCCACGCTGTGAATACCCAAGCTTTTCAAGCAGCGCTGCAAGTGTGGCACCACAACCATGAACATCACCAATAAGATCGTAGCCTTCTGTCTTACTTGCCAGCATGCTCAGTCTCCTAGCCGGTTGCTCCACCCCAGTTTACTGCGCAGCACCTCGTAGAAATTGTGACCTAGCGGGTGTACCAGCTGAACGCGCTGCGGCTTGCGGGTGATGATCAGCACGTCATCCGGTTTGGCCACAGAGCGAGTTTGCCCATCGCAACTGATGTGCGGATAGGTTTGATTGGTTTCACCAATATGGAGGCGGATTTCACTGGCGGCATCGACCACAATTGGACGACTTGATAGCGTGTGCGGAAACATCGGCACCAACGTCACGACATCGAGCTTGGGGTGCATAATAGGGCCGCCGCCAGAAAGCGCATAAGCTGTTGAACCGGTAGGAGTGGCCACAATTAAGCCGTCGCTGCGTTGGCTGTAAACAAACTGACCATCAATGAAGAGCTCAAACTCGATCATCCGTACCGCTTTACCTGGATGCACGACAACTTCATTAAGCGCTTCCCCTTTGCCCACAGCGACGCCATCACGGTAGAGCTCAGCGTCGAGCAAAAAACGCTCTTCGCGCTCAAAGCGCCCAGCAAGCACTTCGCCGACCCGCGTTTCCAGCTCATCTGGGGAGATGTCGGTCAAAAAACCGAGCCGCCCGCGATTGACACCTAAAATTAACGTACCGGTATGGCATAACGTGCGCGCCGCGCCCAATAGGCTCCCATCTCCACCAATCACGATAACCAAATCGCAAAGCTCGCCCAATACACGGCGGCTTTCCTCTGGTTGCCCGTGATCAGGGATGACCGTTGCCGTTCGGTCTTCCACTAGCACTTTATACTCGTGATTCACCAGATACGTGACGAGACGCCGAAGCGAATCGACAACTTTCTGACTGCCCAACCGACCGATCACACCAATCGTCTTGAACGGACGGTCAGCAATGGCGGTTTCCGTTGGCGAAAGCGATTGCGATGAAGACGTGTGCGTCATAAGGCCAACTCGTTAAGTTTAGGGCCATTATCACTATCCGTATCGCTGCGGGCAAATCGACTTATGCCGCTTTATAGCCGTGATGCTCCTGCCACCAGTTGTTAAGCCACAACGAAAACGCAATGATAAGCGCCCCAAGCGCCAGGCGGGTTAGGTCGGCTTCACGGTTCCAAATCACGAGGTTGACCAGCAGACCTGCGGGGATTAATGCGTTATTCATGATCGCAAGCGTTCCAGCATCCACTTTCGTCGCGCCACGGTTCCATAAGAAGTATCCACCTGCCGAAGCCGCTAACCCCAGCCACGCTAGCACGCCCCATTGCAAGCCGCTTGATGGAAGTGCCGCTGCGTTACCCAACACCAGGAAAACCGGTAGCGCCACGGCTAACGCGCCCAGAAAAAACCAGCCGAAAACATTATGCCAAGGCAGCGACGACGGCAGCTCTGCAGCAAAACGCCGGTAGCCAACCTGACCCAGCGCGAAGCAAATATTCGCGCCTTGTACCACTAAAAAACCGGCCCAAAAGCTACCATCAATGCCGTCGTAACGGATCACTGCCGCCCCCATCACCGCCAGCAGTGCCGTTAGCAGGTAAAATGGGGTAAAGCGACCGAACATAAGATCGTCCAGCAGCGCGATATAAATTGGCGTAAAGATGGTAAACAGCAACACTTCGGGGACGGAGAGCAGCAAAAAGGACTGATAAAAGAAGAGATACATCACCCCCAGCTGCACAGCGCCTATTGCCATGAGCGTCACCCGCTGCTTACCACTCAAAAGCCGGGGACGCAAAAAAGGTAAAAATACCAACGCAGCTAACCCCACACGCATCAGTACAGCAAAATAGCTATCCACCTGTCCCGCGAGATATACACCAATTAATGAAAATGAGAACGCCCAGAGCGCAGTCACGCCAACCAGATAGGTCATAGTAAACCCCAAACAAAAAAACAGTTGACGGGATTATACTAAGCTCTTCGTCGCTGCCAAGAGGTAAACGTAAAAAATAACGTAAGTTAACGGTTTTTTAGTCGGGCATTGGCATAGTTCACCGCGTAAAAAGCACCGGGCACCCAGGCTAATAGCGTCAATGCGAGCGCAAGGAAGACGTTGCGAGCACGTCCGCCAAGCAGCCCCACGGCAAGCGGAGGCAGCAGCACGGCAAGGGCGATATAAGCGGCTTTAAAACCAGAGGGAAGCGCTGCTGGCGATAGCTTAGGCGTTTCCTCTGCTTGCGATGAAGTGGATTTAGCCGATGATGGCGCGGGGGTAAAGTGCTGAACGCTAGCGGCCTGCTTCGAAGACGCTCCCGCCTGCTCCGCCTGACGGTGCGCTTCTTTATCAATTTTTTGTTCTATGGTCTCGGCATCTTCGGCAATATTTTCGTGGTAGCGCTCCCACTCTTCCCAATCATGAGGCGTGCCAGCTTTCGGGCGTTTTTGCCCTGCCCCACGCGCACGCTCCCAGGCCTTTTCTTCCAGCGTATTAGGACGTTCAGGATCTCGATCCAGCCCAACCCCTTTACGGCTTAAATACTCACGTGCATCCATGACAGACGCTCCTCTATGTTGTCAACTCACTAATAGACGCTGTTAACCCACTAGCGTTGAAAGCGATGCTCGAACCTTATCCACCTTCTGACTACAGTAAACGTGTACCCACATGCGTGGCGAGCCCGCTTGTTGTTACGCTGAGGGAGTAAAATCGGTAACCGCTTATTCATATCAGACTAGCGGTCAACCAGACAGTTCTTAAGGAGCATAGCCATGAGTCAAAAGCAGCCCGATACCGTTCGCGATATCATGTCACGCGACTGCTACCGCGTTTCTCCTGAGGCGTCCGTTACAACCCTTGCTCAGGGGCTTGCGCTTCACCGTTTGCCAGGGGCTCCGGTAGTAGATGGCGCCGACCGGCTTATCGGCTTTATTTCTGAACAAGATGTCCTCGGCCAAGTACTTGATAGCATTTACAATGATGGCGAGGCGCCTTTAGTGAAAGAAATGATGCGCCATGAAGTGCTAAGTGTTACGCCAAACAAGAGCATTACCGATCTTGCTCAAGAAATGTTAGGAGCAAAACCTAAAATCTACCCAGTGGTGGAGCAAAATCGCTTAGTCGGCACTGTCACGCGGCGCGACGTACTGATTGCACTGCTCAAAATTCGCCGCCACTGATCCTTGGCAACGGCCATCTCTTATTGCCTTTCTTAAACAAAAAAAAACCGCTGCTCATTGAGCAGCGGAAGCAAGGGATCGAAAACAATAAACCAGTGCAACAAACCTAGACATCTTTTAACTTCACCATTAGCGACTGCTATCGCTTGTTGCCTGTGCTTAATCTGACACCTATTCGGTAAAAAGTTCGTTAGCTTAGCGATTTTTTTTCTTGCTCCGCGAAAGCGTATACTGAATAGGAGTTTTTTCGCCCGTTTTATCACTCTTTTTCGGAGACGCTGCATGGCGCTCTATTTACTGGTATTTGGCGTTTGTTTGCTGGTAATCGGCAGTGTGGTGGCTATTTTGCTCACGGCACGTACACCGCGTTACCGCACGGAACCAGAAGACTTGCTAGCTTTATTTGATAAAGCGCTGGAAAGCAAAGTAAGTGAAAGCGAATGGAATGCGATCATTCACTATCCCGTTCGCCACAACGAATACCTTGACGGCGTCCGTCGCCGCGCAGCACGTTTGATGGAGGAGCATGGTCGTCGCTGGCAAATTTCCCAAGGCAAGCCGCTACTGGATAAAACAGGCCAAGTCGAACTAAAGGCTCTGCGTGACCACCTTGCCGCACACACGGCACTGCACCAACAATAAGCCGTGTTAACGAGGATATCGTTATGCTTAGCACCATTCGTCACCTTCCTCTCGATACCGCCACCCGACACCACGCCCACGATTTCCATCAAATCGTGATTACCGTCTGCGGTGAAGCTGAATTTGAAATCGAAGGGCTTGGCGGTCACGTGAACGCATTTTCCGGCTGCATCGTGCCGGCCAATCACGAGCACTATTATTCGGGCAATCCTCATAACCGCCAGTTGATTTTAGATCTACCTGAGCAGGCTCCTGCTCTTTCCGGCGAACATCGCGAACTGGTGGCGCTATTCGATGCGCCGCGTTTTTTCTCTCTCGATACCGCCTTGCGTCACTACTTAGCGTTTCTCGACAGCGAGATCGTGCCAAGCTCTCAGCGTATCGACGATTTTCAGCATGACCGCCTCGCCGTGACATTGCTCGGAGCACTAAAAGTACGCCTTGGGGAAACGCCTACAATGCCACTTAAACGGCTCAATTTGGCGCAGATTCACCGTTATATTCAGCATCACCTGAGTGAGGATCTTCGCGTCGCTGACCTTGCCCGCCTCGCCTGCCTCAGCGAAGCTCACTTTTCCGCACGTTTTCGCGCTCAAACCGGCCTTTCTCCCTGGCAGTACGTTCGTCGTGAACGCCTAAGTGCAGCACGTCAGCTTTTACTCCAAAGCCGCTTACCGTTGACCGACATCGCCTTACAAACGGGATTTGCCAACCAAAGCGCGCTATCCCATGCATTTCGACGCCGCTACGGTATTGCGCCTCGCCACTTTCGCGAGCATGCCCACCCCACCCCTTTGCATGATCCCACCTCGGCATTAAGCACCTCGCATTTAGTTAACTCGCCGTTGACAAGCTCACTGGCAAGCCCACTGAAGCTCAACTAGTGTGATTAAACCTCTCACACAAACGACTAATGTCTAAAAAATCACATGTTTGCCATGAAACTGACACGTTTTGCCATGCTTTAGACAAGCACTGTGCGCCTTCGCGCTCTACATTCGTTTTGTTATTGAAAAACCATTATCCATAACGCTGACGCTCGGCGATGAGTAAGTCACTCATCGCATCAATAACCTAAAAACCCTGAAAAGGAACCGTCTTATGGCTAAAAACAAGATAGCGCATGCCCTCATCTACGTAGCGCACCCTTTGGCGACATTTTGGCCGGCAGCACGCGGTGGCCAGTAACGTGAATATGAAAAGGAGTTAATAACAATAAAACCGCGTCATTACCGCATTCTTCTCGGTAAGCGCACTAACCTGTCGGAGCTCGCTCCGTCCTGACAAACTGGAGATATTTCATGGCTACTGGTGTTTGGATTAGTCTATTTGGCTACTTTGCGCTCATGATCGCCATTGGCGTTTATGCCATGCGTAAAGCAACGTCGTCATCCGAAGATTACATGTTGGGTGGCCGAAACCTAAGCCCTCAAGTGGCGGCCCTGTCGGCCGGTGCTTCGGACATGAGCGGCTGGTTGCTACTCGGTTTACCCGGGGCAATGTTCGTCTCTGGCCTGGGGTCAGCCTGGATCGGTATCGGCCTGCTCGTGGGGGCGTTCTTCAACTGGACGCTTGTCGCACCACGTCTTCGCGAACAGACGGTGCACTATGGTAATGCGATTACCATTCCGGAATTTCTGGCAAACCGCTTTCCGACTCGGGCGATGTCACTGAGAACGGTATCCGCTGTCGTCATTGTGATTTTCTTCGCGGTGTACACAGCCTCTGGCCTCGTGGCTGGTGGCAAGCTGTTCGAAAGCGCATTTTCCGGCGTTATCAACATTGCAGGCTTTAGCGACTACGCCATGGGGATCATCATTACACTAGGCGTAGTGCTTATTTACACCGTTGTCGGTGGCTTCCTGGCCGTGAGCATGACTGACTTCGTACAAGGCTGCATCATGATGCTGGCATTGATCATTATGCCGGCGGTTGTTCTCTTTGGCGAAGGTGGCGGCGGTTACTCCCAGGCATCGCAGACCCTGAATGAAGTTGATCCCACGCTGTTATCTTGGACGTCAGGACTCACCTTCATCGGCTGGCTCTCCGCAGTAACTTGGGGGCTGGGTTATTTCGGCCAGCCGCACATCATCGTGCGCTTCATGGCTATTCGGACGCTGAAGGATGTCCCCATTGCCCGCAACATTGGCATGGGCTGGATGCTTATTTCTCTGATCGGTGCCATTTCTCTGGGCATATTCGGTCGAGCCTTTGCGGTGCGCAACGGTTTGGATGTTCAAGACCCAGAAACGATCTTTATTATTCTGGCGGAACTGTTGTTCCATCCGCTGGTTACCGGCTTCCTCTATGCGGCACTGCTTGCGGCGATCATGAGTACCATTTCTAGTCAGCTCCTGGTGTCGTCTTCATCACTGACCGAGGACTTTTATCGTTTGTTCCTGCGCAAGGAAGCGTCAGAGAAAGAGTCTGTAACCGTTGGCCGTATCTGCGTGGTGATAGTGGGCATCGTTGCCGCCATCATTGCCTCTGATGAGAATTCTCAAGTTCTGGGGCTGGTCAGTAACGCTTGGGCAGGCTTCGGCGCGGCATTTGGACCGTTGATCATCCTATCGTTGATGTGGCCACGCACGAATGGTACTGGCGCCATCGCGGGCATGGTGGTGGGTGCTGCCACCGTCATGATTTGGATCTCACTGGGCTGGAACGGCTCCTTCATGGGTGGCCCTGGTGTGTACGAGATCATCCCTGGCTTCATCGCTTCCTTGATTGCCATCATGGTGGTCAGTAGCGTGACGGCCGATTCGGGTGAATACCAACACATCAATCGCTAATTACAGGCTCACAGGACACATTCAATGCAGCGAGAGGGCTCCCGCGGGAGTCCTCTGTGTATAGCATCCTAAAAAAGACCAGACAAATTGTTGATCGACTAAACAGACAATCGTTCAGCGTGTCACACATGGTGAATCTTTTAACGCCCCAGGACATCCAAAGAGATGACCTGTCAGTGTCATGAAACGAACGATAATGTGCTTTTAAAGAGAATGACTACACCCTATCCGACGCATCGACGTTAGGTGTCGGGTAGCAAGGAGAGACCCCTATGAACGAAGCCAACCTTCATCTACAGAGTGACGTGCGCGATTTGCGCTTTCGAATCCGCGATAACTATGACGCCAATGAGACAGATGTGCTGCACGGGCTTATCGAGCGGATCAAGTTGTCGGAGGATGACCGCAAGAAAGTTGCCGCCGTTGGCGCCAACTACGTGGAGCGCGTGCGCAAGGAAAGATCGCCCTCAATGATGGAGGCGTTCCTGGCCGAGTACGGGCTCTCAACCACTGAGGGCGTTGGCCTAATGTGTCTGGCAGAAGCGCTGCTGCGCGTGCCCGATGCCGAAACCATTGACGACCTGATCCATGACAAAATCGAGCCATCTGACTGGGGTGCTCATCTGGGCAAGTCAGCTTCGTCGATGGTCAATGCCTCGACTTGGGCCCTGTTGCTGACCGGCAAGGTATTGGACGACGACCCCAAGGGACCAACACGAGCGCTTCGCGGCCTGGTACGCCGTATGGGCGAGCCGGTGGTACGCAAAGCGGTTGGTCAGTCGATGAAGATTCTTGGCCGCCAGTTCGTGCTCGGTCAGACCATCAATGAAGGCATGAAAAATGCCCGCGAACTCGAAAAGCAGGGCTACACCTATTCCTACGACATGCTGGGTGAAGCAGCACGCACTGATGATGATGCGGTTCGCTATCACCAGGCCTATGCCGAAGCAATTACGGCGATTGCCAAGCAGGCTAAGGGCGACGTACGTGGTAGCCCCGGCATCTCGGTAAAGCTCTCAGCGCTGCACCCACGCTATGAATACACCCACCGCGACACGGTAATAGCAGAACTTCTGCCGCGTGCAAAAGAATTGGTCCAGCAAGCAGCCAAGGCCAACATCGGCTTCAATATCGACGCCGAGGAGCAGGATCGTCTGGATCTGTCCCTCGACGTGATCGAGGCCCTGATGGCCGACCCCAGCTTAGACGGATGGGATGGTTTTGGGGTGGTCGTGCAGGCTTACGGGCGCCGCGCCGCGCCGATGATCGAAACGCTCTACGAACTCGCCGAGCGATACAATCGCAAGATCATGGTGCGTCTGGTAAAAGGTGCCTACTGGGATACCGAAATTAAGCTATCTCAAGAGATGGGCGTCAAGACCTTCCCGGTCTTCACCCGTAAGGTCAACACCGATGTGAGCTACATGGCCTGCGCGCAGATGTTGCTCGACCGGCGCGACCGCATCTATCCGCAGTTCGCCACACACAACGCCCATACCTGCGCTGCCGTGGTGGAAATGGCGGGCAGCGATAAGGACAGCTACGAGTTTCAGCGCCTGCACGGCATGGGCGAATCGTTGCACCACATCGTCAAGGAGTCGGAAGGTGCCCACTGCCGCATTTACGCCCCGGTCGGCGCGCACCGCGATCTGCTGGCTTATCTGGTCCGCCGCCTGCTGGAAAACGGCGCCAACTCCTCGTTCGTCAACCAGGTGGTGGATAGCTCAATTCCGCCGAGTGAGGTCTCCAAGGATCCCATTGAAGGGTTTAACCAGCTCGGCAGCGACGTTTCAAGCCCGTTGATCCGCCAGCCCGGCGAGCTTTTCGCACCCAATCGCAAGAACTCCAAGGGCTACCGTATTAACGAGCCCGCCTCAATTCTACCGCTGCTCAACGCACGTGAAAGCTTTGCCGACAAGACTTGGACGGCAGGCCCCATGTTGGTGGGAAGCCCAGCACCCCAAGGGCCCGCTCGCGATGCTGTCTCCCCCGCCGATGGCTCGCGGGTGGTCGGCAAGGTGCACGAGGCCACCCCGGAAGAGGTCGCCGCCGCCCTCGACGCTGCCGAAAAAGGCTTCCAAGACTGGTCGGCGCGTCCAGCTTCCGAGCGTGCCGAGGTACTGCGCCGTACCGCCGACCTCTACGAGAAACACATTGCCGAGCTAACCGTGATTACCACCCGCGAAGCGGGCAAGATGATGTTCGATGGCATCGCTGAAGTGCGTGAAGCAGTGGATTTCCTGCGCTACTACGCCAACGAAGGCGAGCGATTGGAAGCGGAAGAACCCGGCAACGCCCGCGGCATCTTTGTCTGCATCAGCCCATGGAACTTCCCCCTGGCCATCACCACCGGTCAAATTGCTGCGGCCTTGGTGGCGGGCAACGCGGTACTCGCCAAACCTGCCGAGCAAACACCGCTGATTGCCGCCCGTGCCGTCGAACTGATGCGTGAAGCAGGCCTGCCGGAAGCGGCCTTGCAGTTGCTGCCGGGCGATGGGCCGACGGTGGGCGGCCCGCTGACCAGC
The DNA here is from genome assembly GCF_031451755.1 of Vreelandella vilamensis. Taxonomy (NCBI): domain Bacteria; kingdom Pseudomonadati; phylum Pseudomonadota; class Gammaproteobacteria; order Oceanospirillales; family Halomonadaceae; genus Vreelandella; species Vreelandella vilamensis. Next base: position 39,338 of record NZ_JARWAN010000020.1, read on the forward strand.
GACCCGCGGATTGCCGGTGTCTGCTTTACCGGCTCGACCCCGGTGGCACAGATCATCCACAAGGCGCTGGCCGAGAACGCAGGGCCTGATGCCGTGCTAATCGCCGAGACCGGCGGGCTCAACTCCATGATTGTGGACTCCACGGCGCTGACCGAGCAGGCAGTGCGCGATATCCTGATCTCCTCCTTCCAGTCGGCCGGTCAGCGCTGTTCGGCGCTGCGCATGCTGTATGTCCAAGAAGAAGCGCGGGATAGATTGCTCAACATGCTCTACGGCGCCATGGACGCGCTCACCATTGGCGACCCCTGGAACACCGATACCGACGTATCACCGGTAATTGACGCCGACGCCCAACAGGAAATCAGCGACTATGTGGCGGCACACGAGAAGAACGGCAAGGTGCTGAAGAAATTAGCTGCACCGGACACCGGCACCTTCGTCACCCCAGCGATCGTTGAAGTCGGCGGCATTAAAGATCTCGAACGTGAAATCTTCGGCCCAGTGCTGCACGTCGCCACCTTTAAGGCACGCGACATCGACAAGGTGGTCGATGACATCAATGGCAAGGGTTACGGGCTGACCTTCGGTCTGCATACCCGTATTGATGATCGCGTGCAGCAGATCGTCGAGCGCATCCATGTCGGCAACGTCTACGTGAATCGCAACCAGATCGGTGCCATTGTCGGCTCTCAGCCGTTTGGCGGCGAGGGCCTCTCCGGCACCGGGCCTAAGGCCGGTGGCCCGCTCTACGTGACACGTTTCCGCCGCACCGCCGGTGTCGAGCACGTTGAGGCACCAGAAGGTAAAACCGTCTCACTCGGCGATCTCCAATCGGCTCTTGATGGGCTAGATGCGCGCAACTGGGCGGCGCGTCGTGATCGCGTCGAGGTGCTTCGCCGCGCGCTCTCCGGCAAGGCTGGTGTGATCCGCAAGGCGCTCGCCGAGACGGCCGCGCTGGACATGACGCCGCAAACCTTGCCGGGGCCAACCGGGGAAAGCAACCGCTTGGCGATGTATCCGAAAGGGGCGGCACTCTGCCTCGGGCCAACGCTGGACATCGCCGTTGCCCAGGCCGTACAGGCGCTCGGCGCGGGCTCTCCGGCGGTGCTCGTCACCCCGGGGGCTGTCCAGGCCGTGAAACCGCTTATTGACGCCGGCGCGCCGGTGATTGGACTAGACGGAAGCGTTTTGCCGGATACCCTGACGGCGGTCAAAGGTATCGACACCGTGGCCGCGGCGGGCGCCAGCGACTGGACCCATAAGTTGCGGGTTGCGCTTGCCAAACGTGATGGCGCCATCGTGCCGCTCGAAACCCAGACCATCTCACCAGCGCGCTATGTCGTGGAACGCCACCTGTGCATCGACACCACCGCTGCGGGAGGTAACGCTAGCCTGCTAGCAACGGCTGAATAAGGTCGTCAACGCTTTTTTAAGACCACCTTCGGGTGGTCTTTTTTTGTTTATATCCCCGGCAGATTCTCAACTCTTGCGCCAGGTCAATATCCGCTAGGTAAGTGGCCGTTACACTCTTATGCATTCACTACGTGGTTGTCTTCAACACGCGGTTGCCCAGGCGGTAACCCATGTTTCTTGCAAGGAGTTTTCCCCATGCGCAAAGTTGCTCTGCCTACTCTTCTCGCGGCCGGCATCGCCGCTGCCGCCATCACCACCTCAAGCCAAGCGTTTGCGTATGGCGCGGGTGATTTCTTTACGCGTATTGGCGTCGCCAAAGTTGAGCCTAAAAGCGATAACGGTACGCTAGATACCGCTCTTGGCGACCTGGAAGTAGACGTACAAGACGAGAGTCAATTCGCCTTTACCCTCGGTTATCGTTTCCACGACAAGATGGGGGTAGAGCTGTTAGCGGCTCTACCTTTCGAGCATGATATTCATCTCAATGGGGGCAATATTGCTTCAACGGACCACCTGCCGCCTACTGTAACAGCCCAGTACTATCCACTAGGTGGTACCGATGCACGTGTACAGCCTTACGCTGGCGTAGGCTTTAACTATACACGTTTCTCGAATGAATCCGTTGATATCGACGGTGTAAGTCTTGATCTTGATGATTCATGGGGCGCCGCAGGTCAGCTGGGCGTTGATTTACTCATCGACGATAACTGGGCGCTTAACGCCGCCGCTTGGTACATCGATATCGACACCGATGCTAAGGTCGCCGGTGCTGATGCAGGTACTGTTGAAATCGACCCGGTCGTGGTCATGGCAGGTATTAGCTACCGCTTCTAAACGAGTATGACGTTTCATGACAACAGCCCGCCTTTTGGCGGGCTGTTGCGTTTAGGCGAGCGCTTCAGTTTTGCGTCACGACGTGATCGACTCTCTCCACCGCCCGCACGACCAACACCTGATCGCTTGCGCGGACCTTCTCCTGCTGCAAGTAGGCGGCGATGGCAGGTGCTACCTCGCACTTTGCCGGCATGGGGGCTTTCGCCTCCACTAACATGTGCAAGCGTTGGATAAACACAAAGCGCAGCCACTGCGGTAGCGACATGGTGTCCACACAAAACGGCTGCTGGCTGGCGAAATCCGCCGTACTCGGCTCCTCCACTCGCCATAGATTTGACGCTTTTAGTGTTGCTTCCAACTCCTCTAGCGCCTGCGCTAGTTGCTGATGTGCTGTAATCATCATGATCCACTTATGAAATATATGCCTATTATCCCAGCCAGACGCCATTGCGGCTACCCGGCTGACGAGCACTTTTCCCCACACCGAAGAGATTCACAGAAATCTTGTAAGAGCCTGTGGATAAACTATGGAAAGATGTCGTTTAGGCTTTCCTCATGGGCTTTCGTCGAGACTGTTTATTATTTAACCACCGTGTAAAAACGCTAAGCCGTTTTTTCACCCTGACCGGCTGACACTCAGCAAACGGCAAGGTAAAGTGCTCGCTCAAAACGCGGAAGGAAGCCATGCAACCTATTCATACGCTTGACGACTTTTTTATGCGCAGCGGCGCTGATGTTTCGTTTTATCACATGGGCCGCAGGGTCACGCCCTGCCCACGTGACGTACTCAGCGCGCTTGAAACCGGTAATGAGCCGTGGCCTGAGCCATGGCAAGGGCACGCGCGTTTGGCCATTGTGTTTCGCTTAGGTGATATGCCCGAACCCGCCATTTGGTTTCTTAGCTTTCCGCTTGATGAACAGGGGTACTTATCTCCCGCTCAGCGCGACGCCTTCTTACAGCGTCTGCTTGAGACGCTGGGACGCAATGCGACGAAGAACGAAGCGAAGCCAAACAACGCCAAGCAGATCAGTGACGAAAGCACCCGTGAAATCGAGCACTTAATGAAGGATAATCCACTGGCTTTCACGCCGAGCCTGCCTTTTCAGGCCATGCTCAACGCGCGGGCAACCGATGATTTAGGCTTGCCCGCCAGTCAACACCTAGAGCCGGTTGAGGCGTATATCAGCCGTCAGCAATCGATTGATTGGCAAGCACTTGGGTTTCAGGGCGTCGCCGACTTTGTGGTGCGCATGGATGACACGCAGGCGCAACAACTTACCGGCGTTCTGGAGACACTGCCGACCGAGATGCTGCACTCGATTTGCTACTGCCTAGAGCACACTGCCCTACCCACCGCGCTGGTAACCGCGCTACGCGACCGAGGTGAACAGGCGGCAACGCAAGGTGATGTGGAAACCCTCTGCGCCTGTGTCCGCGCTGTGGGTAGCAGCCAAGAACCGCATGTCGGCGAATGGTATCAACAGCTGTTAGAAGACAGCCACGCTTGCGGGCCAGATTTACTCGCGGCGATGGCCGGGCGTGGCTGGATGCATCTGGAAGACAACGCACGCTTGCCGCTTTACCTCAATCGACTAGCGGAAGACGACCAAAATGACTTTGGCGCCGTGATTCGCGATCTGGCGTTGATTCCACGGCTACGTTTACCGGTCATTATGCTATTGCGCGATGCCCCTGAGGGCTCCACTATTCAACAGCGGCTTGCGTCTATCACTTAAGCGCAATGGACGACTAAGGAGGTACCGTGAAGGAGCTACCTTTTCAAGCAAAGGCAGTGATTGGTCGACGCGAAATGGTCACCCTACCTGAGCTCAATTTACACCTGTGCTGCAAAGCGGACACCGGTGCGCGGACATCTGCGCTACATGCAGAGGATATTCATACCTCTGAAGACGAATACGGCCAGCTATGGGTGAGCTTTGTCACTCACTCCGGCGGCCCCGACACACCCGCACACCGAGTGAAGCTACATCTACACGACCGGCGACGCATCACCAGTTCAAATGGCCATAGCGAATGGCGCTATATCATCCGCACGCCGATGCAAATGGGCGAGATGAACTTCCCGGTGGAGTTGTCGCTCACCGACAGAAGCGACATGCGCCACCCCATGCTCCTTGGACGCCGCGCGATGCGTCGCTTGCTAATCGCCCCTGGGACTGCTTTTTTACACGGTGAACCCTAAACGGGCGCGTCCACATCGAAAACATTCCACCCTTTGCCGCCAAGATCATTTTTAGTCTGGCATGGAGCTTCCTATGCATATCGCTCTGCTTTCACGAAATCGCAATTTGTACTCTACCCGGCGCTTGATCGAAGCGGCGGAAAACCGCGGCCATACGGCGCGCGTCGTCGACACGCTGCGCTGTTATATGAGTATTGCGTCGCACCATCCCTCAATTCACTACAAAGGCGAAGAGATTGAGCCTTTTGATGCCGTGATTCCTCGTATCGGCTCATCGGTCACCTTCTACGGCTGTGCGGTACTGCGCCAGTTCGAGATGATGAGCACTTACGTACTCAATGACTCCGTCTCGATTACTCGCTCTCGCGATAAACTACGCTCGCTGCAACTGCTTTCCCGTAAGGGTCTGGGCTTGCCGATTACCGGTTTCGCCCACTCGCCAGATGATATTCCCGACCTCATCACGATGGTCAAAGGCGCCCCGCTGGTCATCAAATTGCTCGAAGGGACACAAGGCATTGGCGTCGTGCTCGCCGAAACCAACCAGGCGGCAGAGTCGGTGATCCAGGCCTTTATGGGCATGAAAGCTAACATCATGGTGCAGGAGTACATCAAAGAGGCTAAAGGCGCGGATATCCGCTGCTTTGTGATTGGCGATAAGGTGGTTGCTTCGATGAAGCGCCAGGCGGCGGAAGGCGAATTTCGTTCTAACCTTCACCGTGGCGGTAGCGCCAGCGTGATTCGCATTACCCCCGAAGAACGCTCGACCGCCATTCGCGCAGCAAAAGCCATGGGGCTGAGAGTCGCCGGTGTCGATTTACTGCGCTCTAACCACGGTCCGGTGATTATGGAAGTCAACTCCTCTCCCGGCCTGCAAGGTATTGAAACGGCCACTGGCAAAGACATTGCCGGTCTGATTATCGACTATATCGAGAAAAATGCCATCACGCCGCGCAAAGCACCGCCCAAGCCAAAAGGCTAAGGGCAAAAAGAAAAAATAATCCATAGAAGGGGTGGCAAAAGCACGCCGGCACCGCCACAATCTGCGTCACCGAAGGAGGTAGACGCTCATGTTTCTCGACAATCGCCAAGTGGCGATGGACAGCGCGCTAGAAGCGCTGGCCGACAGCATTGATTATTTTCAGGATAATGTCGAACGCCTGCGACCCTCGCTGCGCGAGGCGCTGAAACCGCATTACGAACAGCGCCTAGAGCAGATGAGGAAGTTGCAGGAACTTGCCCGCACGCATTTAAAAATGCTGCCGCGAGATGCTGACGTCGAACGTGACGATTTTCTATGGCTGTGGAGTCGGCTCAAAAGCTTTGTTGGTAACGACAGCCAAGTGCTGATTAACGAGCTTTTGGAACAAGAACGCGTACTGATGCAGGCGCTGTCGACTCTCTTTACGCACCCACTACCCGATTCTATCGAACCGGTTATCGAAGCGTGCATGAAAAACTGCCGTCAGTTGATCCGAGAGCTTTATGGACTGCAAAAACGCAAACCACGGCGCTAATAAGTCACAGGCTCTATGATATTGATTGGGTTAATCGGCTCTGCGGGTCCTAAAAAATAGGGCTCGCGCTCCCAAATATACAAATCACCTAGCATAGCCACTCGGGCAAACCATTCGCGTACGATTAAACGCCACTCTCCTTTGACGGCTTGATCATTCGCGACACACCCCACTACGTCCATCCCCAGCGCTCTGCCAATAAACACCGCCCGCGGAAGATGCCAGCGCTGAGTAATCAGCACCGCTTTATCCAGTAGAAACACGTTTTGTGCCCGCACTAACGTATCGAAGGTACTAAAGCCGGCAAAATCGAGCGTGAGCCGCTCGCCATCGACATCACGACGTGCTAACTCCTGCCACATGGCACGCGGTTCATTATACGCTCGCGTGCGGTTGTCACCGGAAAGCAACAATTGCTCAACACGCCCCGAATGTATAAGAGCGGCGGCAGTACGCATACGGGAATGAAAATGCGGATTACGCAGCCCACTGCGAGTCCAATGCGAAGTACCAAAAACAACGCCAACCCGCTCAGGGCCACACTGGGTAACGGTGGATTCAATATACGGTGAAGAACGCGCAATAACCCACGCATTCCCCACCAAAAACATCAATACTGCCAGTAACAGCAATGTGCCTAGCGACATCAACGCCCATCTCAACCATGCCAGCCACTTTAAAAACATCGTAAAGAAACGCGATGACTTAATTGAAAGCGGTGGCAATCGCAAGCGTCAATAGATTTAGAACATGCCCAGTTCAAGCTTGGCCTCATCGCTCATCATGTCGCGGCTCCAAGGCGGGCTAAAGACGATTTCGGTATGCACCTTACTAATCTGCGGCGCACCCAAAATTTTATTGCGCGCATCAGCGGCAATCACATCGCCCATACCACAGCCCGGCGCGGTTAATGTCATACGAATAGTGACAATCCGTTCGCCGCTAATCAAGCGCTCAATACGACAGCCATAGACCAATCCTAAATCAACAATGTTGACCGGAATTTCTGGGTCAAAACAGGTCCGCAGCTGATCCCAGACAAACTGCTCAATCTCATCATCGGTGGCGTCTTCATGTAGCGTTGGACGCGGCAGCGACGCTAACCCAAGCGCATCAAGGTTACTGCCTTCCACCAGATAAAGTCGCCCCTCAAAGCCTACGCTCACCGAACTGCCCTTGGCCTGCATCACGCTGACCACGCTGTCTTCGGGCAGCGTTTCACTCTTTCCGAAAGGGATCGCAATCGCTTCCACATCGCGCTGAAGCGGCAGCGTTTGCCCCCTTTCTAACTGAGCAATTTGTTCAATATCCATAACGCTCCTTGCTGTTGCCTCTAGCGCACCATATCAATGACACGCTTAAGCGACGCGACAAAGATATCGATTTCTTCAACCGTATTATACGCGGCAAATGAAGCGCGGCACGTGGCATCTACGCCAAAATGATGCAAAAGCGGCTGAGCGCAGTGGTGCCCGGTGCGAATTGCCACACCTAACTGGTCAATAAGAAGACCAATATCTTGAGAGTGAGCGCCATCCACCACAAAAGAGAGCACCCCCGCTTTATGCGGTGCGGTGCCCAAAATACGCAGTCCATCGATTTCACGCACCTGCTGTGTGGCATAGACCAGAAGTGTTTGCTCCCAATCACCGATCGCCTCAAGGCCGACGCCCTGCATCCACTCAAGCGCGCGACCTAGTGCGATGACCTCGGCAATAGCTGGCGTGCCTGCTTCAAACTTATGCGGAATCGCGGCAAACGTGGTATCCACCTCAAATGACACGGTGCTAATCATCTCGCCCCCGCCCTGCCAGGGCGGCATCGTCTCTAGCAACTCGCGCTTACCATAAAGCACACCGACCCCCGTAGGGCCGTACACTTTATGGCCTGAGAAGGCATAAAAATCCGCATCGATTGCCTGAACATCGACGGTTTGGTGCGGCGTTGCTTGAGCGCCATCGACCAAAATCTTGGCCCCCACTTCATGCGCCAGTGTCGCCATTTCGGCAACCGGGTTGATGGTGCCCAGCGCATTCGACACATGGTTAACCGCAACAAGCTTGGTACGCTCGTTAAGTAAGGCGCGGTAAGCCTCTAGATTCAAAGCGCCATCAGGGTCAACGGGAATCACTTTAATGGCAAAACCAAGCTCACGCGCGAGCAGCTGCCAGGGCACGATATTGGAATGATGCTCCAGCATCGAAATCAACACTTCATCGCCAGGGGCCAGGTTAGTTCGCCCCCAACTGTTGGCCACCAGGTTGATCGCCTCTGTCGTGCCACGCGTAAAAATAATCTGGCGCGACTCTTCCGCGTTAAGAAATGCCCGCACCGTTTCACGTGTGCCTTCAAACGCTGCCGTGGCTTCATCGGCCAATGTATGCAATCCACGGTGAATATTGGCGTTATAACGGCTGTAGTAGTCGTTAAACACCTCAATCACTTGGCGGGGTGTTTGGCTCGTCGCGGCATTGTCAAAATACACCAGCGGCTTGCCATGAACCTCGCGACTTAGAATCGGGAACTCCTCACGCAGCGCATTGAGATCGAACGCTGGCGCGGCGGAGCTGGTTGCAGAAGGGGCGACTTCAACGGTGTGGGACATTCATCACTCCTTTAAATCGGTCAGCGAGATCACTCGTTAAGCGCCGAGGCGGTTTCAACAAGTCCAGTCAGGTTAAAGCGTTCAGGCAACTTGCCGGCCACGGCGAGCTCAACGCGCTCAGAGATGGCATCCAACGTGACCGCATCAAGGACTTCACCAGCAAAGGCAAGCGTCAGCAGCGCTCGCGCGGTGGCTTCATCAATGCCACGGGTGCGCATGGCATACACGGCCTCTTCATCAAGCTGACCGGTCGTCGTACCGTGTGAGCACTTCACGTCGTCGGCGTAAATCTCAAGCTCAGGCTTGGCATCGATGCGCGCGCGATCTGACAGCAGTAGGTTTTGATTGCTTTGAAAGCCTTCAATCTTCTGGCTGTCTCGTTTAACGAATACCTTACCGTTAAAGACGCCGTGGGCACGGTCGCCTAAAATACCCTTGTAGTTCTCGTTGGAGAAGGTCAGCGGCGCATTGTGGTTTACCTTGGTGTGGTTATCCACGTGCTGACGCCCTTGACCAAAGAACAGCCCCAGGAAGTTCGCTTCTGCGCCCTTACCGTTTAGATCGCTGATCAGGTCGTTGCGCACCAGCGCTCCACCCAAGTTTAAGTTGTAGGAGCTATAGCGGCTATCGCGACCTTGCTCCACGTGCATGCTCGCGACGTGATAGTCGCCCAGTGGCGCTTCCTGCAACTTGTAGTGGTTGACAATCGCGCCGCGGTCGAGCATGTACTCACCCACCACGTTAGTGAAGTTTTGCGCGTCAGCCTCACCCGTATAGTGCTCAATCAGCGTTGCCTCGCTGCGGCCTGCTGCTTCGACCAGCACCCGCGGGTGGCACATGGTCGGCTCGGCGTTAGCCCGCGATAAAAACTGCAGCACAATGGGTTTTTCCACCACGGTGCCGGGTGCTAAACGCACCACTGCGCCCTCTTCCATAAAGGCAGTATTAAGTGCGGCAAATGGGGAAAACTCAACACCGGTCAAACGCCCCAGCGGCCCACCCACGGCTTCATGGTTTTCGGTTAACGCTTGCGACAGCGGTAGAATTTGCAGCCCTTGCGGCAGGCTATCGAGATCCGACAGCGCTGCAGAGAAAAACCCATCCACAAACGTCAGCCGATAGGCATCAATGGGCAGCGTTAGTGCCGCGGCTCCTGCCTGAGAAAACTCAGCGTTTTCGGCGAGGGCGAAGTTCGTCTGAGAAATGGCTCGCACATCGGTGTACTTCCACTCTTCATCGCGGCGCGTAGGAAAGCCCATTGCCTCAAAGCGCGCGGCACCTGCCTGGCGACGTGCCGCGATCCAGGTTGGCTCTTCTGCCCGCTGCTGGCTGCGCGCTTTCAGCGTTTCCAAAAAGGTTAATACCTCGCTCATGCTGCAGACTCCTCGATACCTTCGTACCCATTCGCTTCCAGTTCTTTGGCCAATTCCGCATCGCCGCTTTTGACAATGCGGCCATCGACCAACACGTGCACTTTATCCGGCACGATATAATCGAGCAGGCGCTGATAGTGCGTCACCAGCAAAATGGCACGCTCTTGGTCGCGCAGGCTGTTGACGCCATCGGCAACGACTTTCATGGCGTCGATATCGAGACCGGAGTCAATCTCGTCGAGCATGGCAAGTTTGGGCTGCAGCACCAACATTTGCAGAATTTCGTTACGCTTTTTCTCACCACCGGAGAAGCCTTCGTTGACCGCACGCTGCAAGAAGCTGGGGTCCATTTTCATGAAGTTAAGCTGCTCTTTGATGAGCTTCATAAATTCCGGTGCCGGGATTTCGCTTTCACCGCGCGCCACGCGCTGCGCATTAAGCGCGGCTTTCAATAGGTAGATGTTTTTCACCCCGGGGATTTCCACCGGGTACTGGAAACCCAGTAGCAGCCCGGCCTGGGCGCGCTCTTCGATCTCCATTTCGAGCACGTTTTTGCCTTCAAACGTAATCGAGCCTTGTGTGACTTCGTAGCCGTCTTTACCTGCAATCACCGCTGAGAGAGTCGATTTACCGGCGCCATTAGGCCCCATCAGGGCATGCACTTCCCCTGCCTTAATGCTAAGGGATAGACCTTTAAGAATTTCGCTACCTTCAACGGTGACGTGCAAATCTTTTACTTCAAGCATGATAAAACCCTTTCACAAATACATATTAGTGGCGCGTCGCTTAACGCGGCGCGCGTTTATCTGGTAGCGGTCGGCTTAACCCACAGCACCTTCGAGCGTAACGTTTAAGAGCGCTTCTGCCTCGACGGCAAACTCCATCGGCAGCTCTTGGAAAACATCTTTACAGAAGCCGTTAACGATCATGCTCACCGCGTCTTCTTCGGTAATGCCACGGCTCTGGCAATAAAACAGCTGATCTTCACCAATTTTTGAGGTGGTCGCTTCGTGCTCCACGGTGGCGGTGCTGTTGTTAATCTCTTGATACGGGAAGGTATGCGCGCCGCACGTATCGCCAATCAAGAGCGAGTCGCACTGGGTAAAGTTGCGCGCCCCTTTCGCCCGCGGGCCGATTTTGACGAGGCCGCGGTAGGATTGGTCGCTCTTGCCGGCGGAAATGCCTTTGGCGACGATGTAAGAGCGTGTGCCCTCACCAATATGGATCATTTTGGTGCCGGTATCCGCTTGTTGACGACCATTGGTCACCGCCACGGAGTAAAACTCACCAATACTGTCTTTACCGCGCAGCATGCAGGAGGGGTATTTCCAGGTAATCGCTGAGCCGGTTTCGACTTGCGTCCAGCTGATGCGCGAACGGTCGCCACGGCAATCGCCGCGTTTGGTCACGAAGTTGTAGATGCCGCCTTTACCGTCTTCATCGCCTGGGTACCAGTTCTGCACGGTGGAGTACTTGATGTAGGCATCGTCTAGCGCCACTATCTCAACGACCGCCGCGTGAAGCTGGTTTTCATCGCGCATCGGTGCAGTACAACCTTCGAGATAAGACACCTCGGCGCCGCTTTCGCACACGATCAAGGTACGCTCAAATTGCCCGGTATTGGCTGCGTTGATACGAAAATACGTGGAGAGCTCCATCGGGCACTTCACGCCTTTGGGCACGAAAACAAACGAGCCATCGGTGAACACGGCGGAGTTTAGCGCTGCGAAATAGTTATCGTTTTTGGGTACAACGGTGCCCAGATACTCTTTAATTAGCTCCGGGTAATCGCGCACGGCCTCAGAGATCGAACAGAAGATGACGCCAGCTTCGGAAAGCGTTTCTTTAAACGTGGTAGCAACGGACACCGAGTCGAACACGGCATCGACAGCAACACCGGCCAGTGCCGCGCGTTCATGCAGTGGAATGCCTAATTTTTCGTAGGTTTCCAACAGCTTGGGGTCAACTTCATCGAGGCTTTGCGGGCGGTCTTCCGGGCGCTTGGGCGCGCTGAAATACGAGATGGATTGGTAGTCAATGGGGGGATAATTCAAATGCGCCCAGGACGGCTCTTTCATCTTGAGCCACTGACGATACGCGTCCAGGCGCCACTCTAGCATCCATTCAGGCTCGCCCTTCTTCTGAGAAATAAAGGCAATGGTATTTTCATCCAAGCCGGGCGGCAGCGTGTCACTTTCGATATCGGTGACAAAACCTTCTTTATATTCGCGACGAACCAACTGTTCCATTTCTTCAGTTGCCATGGTCATATCCTCCGGGCAGTTGGGTGGCGAGGTCAGCTCGCCGTAATCAATAAAAAATCAATCCGTATGAAACCAGTGCCAATAATGCTCGCGCTAGGCGGTAGCCGCCGACACGCTCACGCTTTGAATTGGCATTTTTAAGGGGAGCTTGATCGGCGAGGTATCCGCCAGATGCGAAAGCGTCACGCTTTCAAGTAAGGTGCGCATTGCAAGTGATACACGTTGCCAGTTATCGGCCACCCCGCAAGTAGCGGCTAGCTCGCAGTCACCTTCGGCGTGGCTGCACTCGGTCATCGCCACCGGGCCTTCAATAGCAGCGATAATATCAGCGGCGGTAATCTGCGATGCTGGCCGAGCCAAGCGATAACCGCCCTGGGCCCCACGTTGTGAAACCAAAAGCCCAGCTTTCACTAGCATTTTGAGCGTCTTACTCACCGTGGGATGAGGAAGCTGAACCGCTTCTGCAAGCTCCGCGGCCGCATGCGGCGTCTCTGGATGCCGAGCAATTTGTGCCATCACCACTGCCGCGTAATCGGTTAACCGCGAAAGCTTGAGCATGTCATCTCCCTCTTTCAGCCAAGCTCAGCCACTAGAAATAGCTGGGCATTTAATTGGGTACCATTTTAGTCCTGTATAAGTTTGATGTGAAGACCCTGAGTAAAATACTCAACAATTATCCCGTATTTTCACAGCACGATCGACGCTTTTAACAACTAAAACAAAAATCATTATCATTCGTAAAAACTATGGTCTTCACTGGGGTTATTTATACAAACAACAATAAAAAACCCGCCCGGTCGACAGGCCAAGGCGGGCGAGAGACATCGTAAGCAGGGTCCTTCTTCACATCACCGGGACACCTGTGACCCAGACGTGCAGGTGAAAGGCAAAGAGGTAGTAAGCCACAAGGCCGATCACCACCGTTGCCAGAGTGCTTGTCATCCGCGGCGTCTGAGGCGTCTGTTGAGGACGACGACGGGCATCGCGGAAATCGAAGATAGCCCAAACAAGAAAGGCGCCGAAGAAGACGATATCGCCAAGCCGGCCGTTGATCAGCAGGTCTTCCTTTTCTTTATGGTGTGTCGTTATGGCGAATGCAGGATAAACGTAACTCCGAATTGAACCGCTCACCAGGTGTCGCGCCAGGACTAAAGGCCTTCTCGTATTGCAGATATAGAACGACAAAACCCGCCAGCATAAGCCAGCGGGTATCACGATGCCAATCGCTCAGAAAAAGCGTGAACGTGCTTTAACCGTCGCGCTTAAAGGTACCGATCAAACGGTTCATGCCCAGCAGATTGGGCTCAAGCTCTTTTAACAACTCAGGAAGGCTAAGCCCTTCAGGCAGCGACGTCTGGCGATCAAGCGCCAGCACCCAGAAGTAATAGTGGTGCTTGCCGTGACCTTCCGGCGGCATGGGTCCACCATAACCGACATTGCCAAAATCATTTTTGCCCGCAACGCCTTCTTGGGTATTCTCTTGAAGCTCGCTCAGCGTCCCCGGAAGATTGTAAAGCACCCAATGCACAAAACCGTAGGTACCGTCCTGTACCAATGGGGCATCGGGGTCGTGACACACCACGGCAAATCCCTGCGTGCCTTCGGGTGCGCCCTGCCACGCAAGCGCTGGAGAAATATCCTCTCCTTCGCCGGTGTATTGAGTGGGAATATCCCGATGATGACCAAATGCGTCACTGGTAACTTGCATATTGGAAAGGGCAAATGCCATAAGAAACCTCCTTGGTCGTTTAACTTGCTACATCAAAGGTTTCAGCGTTGTAGAAACGCGCCGCTGTGTCAACATGGTAAGCACCTAGGATCGCTAGCGGAGGCTTCGATGAAAACATTATTAGTCATTGCCCACGCTCCTTCGCCCAATACCGAGCGCCTACGCGATGCAGCGGTAAAAGGAGCCCAACACAAAGAAATTGATAATGTGCGCTGCGTGGTTAAAGCCCCGCGTGAGACCACACCGGAAGACATCCTCGCTTGCGACGCCCTTTTGTTGGGTACGACCGAAAATTTGGGCTATATGGCTGGCTTAGTAAAGGACGTATTTGACCGCTGTTACTACCCGGTGCTAGAGGAGAAACAGGGTCTACCGTTCGCGCTTTATATCCGCGCAGGCCATGACGGCACCGGCACCCAGCGTGCCATCGAAAGCATTGTGACGGGGCTGCGTTGGCGCTTTGTTCAACCGCCGCTTATTTTACGCGGCGAGTGGCAGGATGATTTTGAAAATCAGGTGGAAGAGCTCTCGATGTATTTAGCGGTAAGTGTCGAAAATGGCATTGTATAACTCGCCTAAGCCTGCTTTATTGCTTACTTTAAAAACGTATTCCGTGCCTGTTGCGCTAATGGCGGCCACTTTTATTACAGGCCGCTATTAACGTGACTTAACGCATGTACTTAAGGTAACCAGTATGCACAACGTCATCGCTTTTTATGATGATCGTGTCCTCGCTCACGAACCCAATATCGAGGCCGACTTTTTACCCGACCGTATCGACAAGCGCATTCGTCACCTGCTTGCTGGCCTACCGGTGCCATGGAAGTATCCTGAGCACCCCGGCCGTTTGAAAGCCATACAACACTTGCTAGCAAAAGCCTCCATTGAGGGCCTCACGTTTGAAGGGGGCAAAGCGGCCACCCGTGAGCAGTTGGCGCGGGTGCATACAACGTCTTATTTGACCGATATTTTTAGTTTACGCGGTAAAAATGCCTGGCTGGATGTGGATACCACGGCGGTCTCACCCGGCAGTATCGATGCCGCGGAAGTGGCAGCGGGGACCGCAATTGCCGCCGTGGAGGCGGTAGTGGAAAAACGCGCTAAAAGCACTTTTGCACTGGTTCGCCCTCCAGGACACCACGCAGAGCCTGTTCGCGCACGCGGATTCTGTCTGTTCAATAACGTCGCCGTCGCGGCTGCCCATGCCCGTAGCGCGCTGGGCATGGAGCGCGTGTTGATCGTTGATTGGGACGCCCATCACGGCAACGGCACCCAAGATATTTTTTGGGCAGATCCCGATGTCATGTTTTTCGACATACACCGCGCCGCCCCTTTCTACCCAGGCTCCGGTCATCTGGAAGAAATTGGGGCCGGACTAGGCGAAGGCACCACCATCAATGTTCCGCTGCCTGCTGGCGCCGGAGACGAGGCTTTTCTCAAGGCGTTTCACGATATACTGGCGCCAGCAGCCGAATGGTTTAAACCCGATATTATTTTAGTCTCCGCCGGGTTTGACCCGCACTGGCATGATTTGGCTCTCAATGTGTCCTACGACGGATTTGGCGCGTTAACTGGCTTCTTACAGCAGCTGGCTGAAAAGCACTGCGATGACCGCCTGGTCTTTATCTTGGAGGGCGGATATAACCTGGAGTCGCTAGCCAACGGTACACGTGCCGTACTCTCTGTGTTGGCAGGTAACACCGTGCCTGTTCCCGATATCTGCGGCATTGCAGAGGTTCAGGCCGCAGCGGATTTTCACCGCACGGCGTTTCAATCTGAATAGCGTCTTTCTGGCTATGACTTTGGTAAATAGCGCTGTGTAAGGTAAATAGCGCTGTGTAAATGACAACGGCACCTCTAGGGTGCCGTTGTTACTAACTTTCTTACGCTCTTGTTCGACCGAAGTTACTTAGACAGTAGTTACTTCAACCGCTCAAACACCGTGGCAACGCCCTGCCCCATGCCGATACACATCGTGGCAAGACCCAAGGTGGTGTCACGCTCACGCATCACGTTAAGCAGCGTGGTGCAGATACGCGAGCCCGAGCAGCCTAGCGGGTGCCCCAGGGCAATCGCGCCGCCGTGCAGGTTGACCTTCTCGTCCATGGCATCCAGGAAGCCCAGGTCTTTCAACACGGGAATCCCTTGAGCGGCAAACGCCTCGTTCAGCTCGACGGTTTGGATATCATCCGCTGTCAGGCCAGCCGCTTTCAGGGCTTTTTTGGATGCCGGCACCGGGCCATAACCCATAATGGAGGCATCGCAGCCTGCCACACCCGTGGAGAGCACTTTGGCAATCGGCTCAAGCCCGAGCGCTTGGGCACGCTCGTAGCTCATCACCGCCATCGCCGAGGCGCCTACGGAAAGCGCCGATGACGTTCCCGCCGTTACGGTGCCACCGCGTGGGTCAAACACCGGTTTTAAGCTTGCCATCGATTCCAAGCTCGCTTCAGGACGAATCACTTCATCGTTTTTCACCAAGACTTTAAAGCCGCGCGCATCATGACCTTCCACGCCAACAATTTCGTTATCGAAATAGCCTTTTTCCATCGCGGCCTGTGCGCGCTGGTGCGAACGCACCCCGAACTTATCCTGATCTTCACGCGAGACGCCGTGCATCTTGCCCAGAAGCTCCGCGGTTAACCCCATCATCATGGCCGCTTTCGCAGCATGCTTGCTCGCCGCCGGGTTAACGTCGACACCGTGGGCCATCGGCACGTGCTCCATGTGCTCAACACCGCCAATGACGTAGAAATCGCCCATTCCTGCCTTGATATTGGCAGACGCAATGTGAAGTGCCGTCATGGAAGAGCCACATAGGCGGTTAACCGTCTGCGCGGGCACAGTACGGGGGATACCCGTCATAATCGCCGCGTTACGCGCGATATTCATCGACTGCTCTAGCGTCTGGTTAACGCAGCCCCAGATGATGTCATCCACTTCGGTTGGATCTAAATTCGGGCTGCGATCAAACAGCGACTGCATCACCGCCGCTGATAAATTCTCAGCACGCACGTTGCGGAAAGCACCGTTTTTGGCTTTGGCCATGGCGGTACGCGTTGCATCGACCACCACGATATCTCTTGGGTTCAAGCTCATCTTCTTTCTCCTTAGCGCGGTGGCTTACTGGGCGTTGGCGGGGTAAAAACGTTCGCTGTTTTGCGCCATTTGACGCAGCTTATCGGTCGGCGCGTAGAGTGGCCCCAGCTCCTTGGCAAGCCCTTCCGCCAGCTCAACGAACTCGGCCACGCCCATCGCGTCAATGTAGCGCAACGCACCACCGCGGAACGGGGGGAAACCAATCCCGTAAATCAGCGCCATATCCGCCTCAGCGGGGGAGTCAACGATGCCATCTTCTAGACAGCGCACGGTCTCCAGGCACAGCGGCACCATCATGCGAGCGATAATGTCCTCGTCGGAAAATTCCTTGTGCTCTTTCACCACTTCTTTGACCAAGGCATAAGCCGCTTCATCAGTAACTTTCTTCGGCTTACCCTTTTTGTCCTCTTCGTAAGCGTAGAAGCCCTTGTCATTCTTCTGGCCCAGACGCTCGTTGTCATACATGACCTGGATGGCCGTTTTGCCATCCCGCGCCATGCGATCAGGGAAGCCTTCGGCCATGACCTCATTGGCGTGAACGGCGGTGTCCAACCCGACCACATCCAACAGGTACGCTGGACCCATTGGCCAGCCGAACTTCTCCATGACTTTATCCACGTGCTGAAAGTCAGCCCCGTGCTCCATCAAGGAGCTAAAGCCGCCGAAGTAAGGGAACAGCACACGGTTAACCAAAAAGCCGGGGCAGTCGTTAACTACAATGGGGGTTTTGCCCATGGCGCGGGCATAAGCGACCGTGGCCGCCACGGCCGCGTCACCGGTTTTCTCACCGCGAATGACTTCCACCAAGGGCATGCGATGCACCGGGTTGAAAAAGTGCATGCCACAGAAGTTTTCCGGGCGCTTTAAGTTTTGCGCCAAACGGTTAATCGAAATCGTCGAGGTATTGGATGTCAGGATCGTGTCCTCACTCACCAAACCTTCGACTTCAGTGAGCACGGCGTCTTTGACTTTCGGATTTTCCACGACCGCTTCGACCACCAGATCGACATTGCCGAAATCACCGTAAGAAAGGGTCGGACGGATATTGGTGAGTTTTTCCGCCATCTGCTCAGCAGTTAACTTTTTACGCTCAACCTGCTTAGAAAACAGTTTACGCGCCTCTTTCAAGCCCAGCTCAATGGCCTCGTCCTTGATGTCTTTCATCAGGATCGGCGTGCCTTTGGAGGCGCTTTGGTAGGCGATGCCGCCCCCCATAATGCCGGCACCGAGTACTGCCGTCTGTTTAACCGACTGGGATTGTTTTTCGTATTTGCCCGCTTTTTTCTTCACCAACTGGTCGTTCATAAACAGGCCGACCAAGTTGTAGGCCACATCGGTCATTGCCATTTTGGCAAATGCAGCCGCTTCAATTTGCTGGGCGCGCTCACGGCTCTCACCGGCCCCTTTTTGAATGACCTTGATGGCTTCTACCGGCGCGGGATAGTGCGGTCCTGCAACACCTTTCACGTACCCTTTAGCGGTCTCAAACGCCATCATCTGCTCTATGGCATTGAGTTTCAGTGGTCCTTTCTTTTCATCACGACGCGCCTGATAATCCAGCTCGCCAGTATTGGCGCGTTCAAGAATATCGCGCGCGGCCGCGTCGAGTTCGCTATTGGGCACTACCGCATCCACTGCCCCCGTTTTTAGCGCCGCATCGGCCTTGTTTTCAGTACCGCCGGAGATCCATTCAATCGCGTTATCCGCGCCGATCAGCCTTGGCAGGCGAACACAGCCGCCCCATCCAGGAATAATGCCAAGCTTGGTTTCCGGCAGGCCAATCTTGGCCTTTTCACCCATCACACGAAAATCGGTGGTCAACAACACTTCGCAGCCACCGCCAAGCGCTAACCCGTTAATCGCCGTGACCGTGGGAAAAGGCAAATCTTCAATGGCGTTGAATATGGTATGAACGCGATCAAGCATGTCGGACAAAAAGTCGCCGCCTTTGCCGAACATCCCCTGAAACTCTGTAATGTCAGCGCCAACAATAAACGCCTCCTTGGCACTGGCGAGGATCAGGCCTTTTAAACCACTCTCAGCTTGCAGAGCGTTTACCGCCTCACCCAGCTCGGACACCACAGCGCTGGAAAGTTTATTGACCGACTCGTCTTTCAGGTCGAAAGTAAGGGTTGCGATGTGGTCATCGCTGCGCGCCACCGTGATGGCATTACCTTGATAAATCATCCGCGTCTCTCCACAGAAGGGCTCTTTTCAGGAAGTGATTATTAAGCATTCCCGAAATAGAACAATTTCGCTGACACCGCATATTCATACGGCCGTTTGATCGCATTAGCTTGGTTGAGATATCAAGCGGCGTCAAGCCCTGACTTTGGGCGAAGAGAGCTCACCCCCGCGACTGATAATATAACGGATGTTTTTCGATGATGACTCACCATGCATAAGCTCTCTACTGTCCGCGTTGCTCAACTACAACAACATATCGAACGTCTTGCCGCACTCGCTAAACCCTGGACGTGGATGTGGCCACCGGTAGCCTTTGCTGCGGGGCTTGGCAGTTTGTTTTTGGTTGACCGCCAACAGTGGCTAGGCGCTGCCCTAGCTTTAGGGCTGCTTTGCGCTTGGGTGCTCTTGCTTACTGAGGGCGTGATGAGCCGCTGGTTAGGTCGGCGCGGCTACCCGACGTTTCCGCGCGGTGTCACCACCTTCATCACGCAAATGGTTCACCAAGAGACTCTCTTTTTCACGCTTCCGTTTATTCTCGCAACCACCGTATGGAATAGCGGCCAAGCGCTTTTCGCCCTTATGGTCGTGGCGATGGCCATTCTCTCTATCACCGACCCGCTGTATTACAAAATCGCCGAAAATTGGCGCAGCGCCTATTTTGTGTTTCACGCCCACTGCGTCTTCTTAGTCACCATTGTCACGCTCCCTATCATGCTGAAACTCACCACAGCACAGAGTTTGCTGCTCGCCCTCGGCGTGATGGTGTTAACCGGCCTTCCTAGTTTTTTTCATTTACTCAGACACCGTACCTGGCAAGGCTGGATGATATTCGGATGTTTGGCGCTCTTACTCGCAAGTGCAGGATGGCTTGGGCGGATATGGGTGCCGCCGGCTACGCTCTGGATGACTGGGAGTGCACTCGCTCCTGCGCTTAATGAAGAGCAGCGTGACCCCGAAGGAACGATGGTATTAACCCCCGGCGCACTTAAATCGCGCGGCCTTTATGTGTATACCGCGATTCGCGCGCCACGTGGCTTGAGCGAAACCATTACTCACGATTGGCACCAAAACGGCGAGCGACTCGACACCATCGAGCTCGATATTGAGGGCGGACGCGAGGAGGGATATCGCGCCTGGAGCCACAAATTGCACTTCCCCGAGGATCCAACGGGCCGGTGGCGAGTTGATATCATGACGGCAGGCGGTCAGCGCTTAGGAGTGATTCGTTTTAGGGTATCGGAAGATGAAGAGGCAGCCACACGCGCCGATAGCCAAATACGCGCGAGCGGCCTAAGAAAGATTAATTTCCAGCGTTTTATTCCTGGCCAATCGCAACCAAGTGACGGTTGAGGAAGAATGGGTTGAAAGTGAAGTCAGCCAACCGTGATTAACTCGCCTTGCATTCAACCGCTGAGCTGTTGAAAATTCGCCCATTCATTTATTCGGGTCGTTTTTTCTTATGGCTACCACTCTCGGTTTTCGTATCGCGCGCCTTCCCCATCTGTGGCGCTCTATTTTGGATCGCCGCTTGGCACCACTTGGCCTTACCCAAACACGCTGGGTAACGCTTTATCACTTATGGCGCATGGGCGATGGTCAGCCCCAATGCGAGCTAGCCCGCGCCATCGGCGTTGAAGCGCCGTCTCTGGTCCGCACGCTGAGTCAGTTAGAGTCTCAAGGGTTGATTGAACGCCATGCCTGCGAAAACGATCGCCGCACCAAACGGATCTACCTGACCGATGCGGCCATGCCATTACTGGAAAAAATCGACAGCGTGGCAACCGATGCCCGGCAGGAGATGCTCGCGGGCTTAAGCGAGGAAGATATCGATCAGCTTAATCGCTGGCTTGCACGCATTGAAGAGAACGGACTCGCTATCCAAGAACAGGATCAAGAAACGCCACTCTCACCCTAAGAAACCGTCACCCTGAGAAACCGTCACTCTCAGAAGAGGCAGGCGATGTAAGCGACTGAGAGCGAGGGCGATCGGCGCGCCCGCGAAGCCCATCTCGTAGTTGCTGAAAATCCTCAACATACGTCACAAACCGCTCGCCGGTTTGTGACTCCCACCACCACAGGATAAGTGCGGCTTCATTTGACTGCAGCACCACAGCATCTTGAGGCAAGCGTTCCAGTAGTGCTTTTAGCCGAAAATCCACCTCATCAGGCAAAGGGCGAAGCGGTGCGATCCGCCAACGCCACCCCGAATGATAAGACGCTAGTTCTTCGCTCGCCTCTTCCTCACGGACCAATAAAAAGTCAGGGCCGGGCTCATCCATCGGGTAGCGCCAACGGTACGCTGGCATCGTCCCTTTAAAGT
Source organism: Vreelandella vilamensis (assembly GCF_031451755.1). NCBI lineage: Bacteria > Pseudomonadati > Pseudomonadota > Gammaproteobacteria > Oceanospirillales > Halomonadaceae > Vreelandella > Vreelandella vilamensis. Next base: position 60,883 of record NZ_JARWAN010000020.1, read on the forward strand.
AGTGAAGCGGCGGTGGCTCGATTTTGACCTCAACGCCGTGCTCACGGGCACGCTTTCGTAGCTGCATCTGGCGCTTCTGCCGGGGGCTAGGCTGTAACCACATGACAGGCGCTGCCACTAACATCAAAACGAATACAATCAGTAGCCATTCCATCCTGTCGATTCCTTATACTAAAGCGTTACCGGCATCACCGGCGTAATCATCTGCGAAGCTAAATGTTGATCTATATCGTTGTTAAACAACGGGAGTCATCCTACAGTATGGAGAGTTGAGTATCCGCAGCAGAGCTTCCTGCAAGTTTCTGCCTCTCGCCGAAGGAGTATCTTATGAGCTATCACCATATTCTTGTCGCCGTCGATTTGACCAAAGATTCCCACAAAGTATTGGAACGCGCAGTAAGCATTTCTGCTCGTAACGAAGACGCCAAAATCTCGATTATGCACACGCTTGAACCGCTTGGCTTCGCTTACGGTGGTGATATCCCCATGGACCTCACCAGCATCCAAGATCAACTCGATGACCATGCTAAAAAGCGCTTAGCCGAAATCGCGAGCCCGCATATATCAGCAGAAGATCAACACGTTGTGGTGGGCATGCCCGACACCGAAATTCACCGCTTTGCTGATGAAAACGACGTCGACCTAATTGTGGTTGGCTCACACGGCCGTCACGGGTTCGCCTTGCTGCTTGGCTCTACCTCCACCGGCGTACTCCATGGCGCAGAATGTGACGTACTCGCCGTACGCGTGGGTAAAAAAGGCGAAAAAAGCGACGAATAAATGAGACTTAATATTCATTTAAAAGGCGCCTGCTGGCGCCTTTTATGTTGATGCCGGGTTTACGCGTCGTCTTCGGTCATCGCCTCTAATTCCATCCAGCGCTCCATGGCTGCTTCCAATGCTTTTTGCGACTCACCTAATGCTTCAAGCTCTGCGGTAACAACGCTCGCTTCTTGTTGGTAAAAGCCAGGATCGCCGATTTTAGCTTCCCGTGTTGCGATGTCCTTTTCCAGCCGCTCAATCTCAGCTGGCAGCGTATCAAGCTCACGCTGCAGTTTGTAGGAAAGCTTGACGGCCTTTTTCGATGGCGTTTTCGCTGCAGGCGCAGAAGCCTCTGGCGCAGGTGGTTTCGTTGCAGAGGACTCAGTTTCCAGCTTGCGAGTGCCGACATCCCAAGGCGCGGGTGGCAGTTTGCCCCCCTGGCGCACCCAGTCTGTGTAGCCGCCAACGTACTCCTGAACGCGCCCTTCGCCTTCAAAGGCCAACACGCTGGTCACGACGTTGTCCATAAAAGTCCGGTCGTGAGACACCAATAGCAGCGTACCGTCAAAATCGAGCAGCAGCTCCTCCAGAAGCTCCAGCGTCTCCATGTCAAGATCGTTGGTTGGCTCATCGAGCACGAGCACATTAGCGGGCTGCGTAAAGAGCTTGGCCAACAGCAAGCGGTTAGACTCCCCGCCCGAGAGCGCTTTCACCGGCTGACGCACCCGGTCTGGGGTAAACAGAAAGTCTTGCAGGTAACTCATCACGTGGCGGTCTTTCCCCCCCACCGTGACGCGATCGCTACCCTGCGCCACATTGTCGTACACCGTTTTATTCAACTCCAAGCCGGCCCGCAGCTGGTCAAAATAGGCAACGTTGAGGTTAGTGCCAAGACGTACATCACCCTCTGTCGGCGTAAGCTCACCGAGCATAATCTTCAAGAGCGTGGTTTTACCCGCCCCGTTACGGCCTAAGAAGCCAATGCGATCCCCGCGCTGCACCTCAAGATTGACATTGGCAAGCACCACCTCATCGCCATAGCGCTGAGTGACGTTCTTCAGCTCCACCACGCGCTTGCCGGTGCGCTCGCCGCTATCCACACTGAGATTTGCCGTCCCTTGGCGCTCGCGGCGCTGGCTACGCTCTGTGCGCATTTGCTCCAGCGCTCTCACCCGCCCTTCGTTACGGGTGCGCCGCGCTTTGATCCCTTGGCGAATCCAGGTTTCTTCTTGCGCCAGCTTCTTATCAAATTCCGCATGCTCGCGTGCTTCAACTTCTAGCTCATGCTGCTTACGGGCTTGATAGTCTTGATAGTTGCCGGGGTAGCGACCTAGCTTACCGCGATCCAGTTCAAGAATGTTGGTGGCAAGCTTAGAGAGAAATGCACGGTCGTGGGTGATCAGCAGTACCGCGCCATTAAACGCAAGAAGCTGCTCTTCCAGCCAGGCGATAGTGTCCAAGTCCAGGTGGTTAGTCGGCTCATCAAGCAGCAGTAAATCCGGCTGTGCCACTAACGCGCGCGCTAATGCCACGCGGCGACGCCAGCCGCCTGAAAGCGCACTCATGTCGGCTTCCGGCGGCAAACCCAAGCGGGTGAGTACCACGTCGATCTGCTGGTGGAACGACCAGCCATCAATCGCTTCCAGACGGGTTTGCAGGGTGGCCATCCTCTGCATATCCGGGTCGTCAGCGTTGATCAAATGGTGATATTCCGACAATAGCTCGCCGGCTTCGGGTAGGCCTTGCGCCACCACCTCAAATATCGTAAGCCCTGAAGAGGCCGGAAGCTCCTGCGCCAGCACGCCAATTTTCAGCCCAGGCGCGCGCCAAATCATGCCGTCGTCGGGCAGAATATCCCCAGCCACTAGCTTGAGAAGCGTAGATTTCCCCGTGCCATTACGCCCAACCAGCGCCAAGCGCTCGCCCTTTTCCACCGTCAAATCGGCGTGATCGAGTAAAACATGGTTGCCGTAGGCCAGTTGAAGCTGTTCTAGTCGTAGCAGGGTCACGCAGCGTCCTCCTCAGATTTAAGGCGCATAGTGTAACGCATGCAAGCGCGTAGGTGTTTGCTCTCTTGTCACCGTTATTATCGTCGCTGGGCATTAAGCGCGTTAAACTGTTCGTTAAACTATTCGCTAAACTTTCTACCGCCGAACGTGAGGAGCTTTGCGTGGCACACCCTGCCTTTGACGATTTTCTTCCAGAAGCGCTTCAACTTCATGCGCCTGAACCACTAGTGGATATTGGCGCCAACCTTACGCATGAAAGCTTTCAGCGTGATCTTCCTGCGGTCGTTGAGCGCGCGCGCGCCGCTAACGTGACTACGCTGATTTTGACCGGCACAGACCTTGAACACGCCAAACAAGCCGCCGCGATTACCGAGCAGTACTCTAGTTTTTTTGCCACGGCGGGCGTTCATCCCCACGATGCAAGCCGGTGGACGCCAGCACTCGGTCGTGAAATGGCCGCGCTTTACGCTCACCCTAAGATGGTGGCCGTTGGTGAGTGTGGCCTCGACTTCAACCGCAACTTTTCCACGCCAGCGGAACAAGAGAACGCCTTTGAAGCGCAGCTCGCCCTCGCTGCTGAAAACGGATTGCCGCTTTTTCTCCACGAACGTGATGCTGGCCCGCGTATGCGCGAGATGCTTAAAAGTTGGCGTGATGATCTAGCGGATGCGGTGATTCACTGCTTCACCGCTGACAAAGAGACGCTTTACGGCTACCTCGACTTAGACTTACATATTGGTCTAACGGGCTGGATTTGCGATGAAAGGCGTGGGCACCATTTACGTCCATTGGTGAGCGATATCCCGCTGAACCGATTGATGATTGAGACCGATTGCCCTTATTTACTGCCGCGCAACCTCCCCGCGAAGCTCAAAGGTCGCCGCCATGAACCGGCGCTTTTACCATGGATTGCCCGCGAGATCGCTTATTGGCACGGCGTTAGCGAAGCAGAATTTGGCCAGGCGACGACGCAAACAGCACACACTTTTTTCCGCCTACCGGCACAGCAACGATTGGAGTCAGCATGAGCGAGATACCCGGCTTTATTGCCATCGAGACAGGCGACGAAGAAGGCTTACCAGTGGCGATTGCGTGGTCATTGTCAGATGGGCGCATTAAACATACGCTGATTCAACCCGATGACAGCTGGTTTGACGATAGTGCCAGCGCGACTCGCGAGTACAGCAGCGAAGAATTAGAAAGCCTTGCTGTTAGCCCTCTTGACGTAATTCGTGAGCTGGAAAACGACCATTTCAGCGCTACGCTTTACACCAACGATAGCGGTGAAGACGAGCTCGCACTCACCCGTATATTCGATACCTACGGGATGGACCCTTTTATCGAACTCGCCCCTGCCGAAACGCTGTATGACGACCTGAGTGCCAGCGAATGGCAGCGCCAACGTAGCGATACCTTTAGCGAGTTAGGCCTAGAGCCTATGCGCCCAGAACACGAAGTGGAAGTCATGCTCAATATGCATCAACGCCTTACTAGCGACGAGGCATGATCCAGTACATCGCAACCCGCTTCGCAGGCTTGCGTCAACGTCATGCCCTCTTGGTAGTAACACTTTAGCGCGGTATAAAAGGCTTTGGCGCGACGCGGCAAGCCTTCTTCCTGGTAGCGTTTCGCTCGCCGGGCGACGCGATTGGCAAACACATCACGGTCCACGCCTGTTTCATCGTCTGAATTATTCAGATCAAGGTTATCCACGCTAACGTGAAAGGTCCGCCCACTGGCTTCAGCAAACAGCGACTCTAACGCTTGCGGTGCCACTTCGGCATTTTCAAAAGCTTGCTGCTGCTCGACGTTGCGACCCTCTGGGAGGTACCAGTAGCCATAATCCTCCCATTGACGACGTTTTGCGCCAGCGATGCACCAGTGGCTGATTTCGTGCAGAGCGCTGGCGTAAAACCCACGCGCAAATATCACTTGGTGATACGGCGTTGAGGCATCAGCGGGGGTATAAAGCGGCTCATCACCACCGCGGATCAGACGAGTTTGGTAACGCTGGGCAAAAAGCCCTTCAAAGAGCGCGATGATGTCGTCAAGGGTCCAGTGCGACTCACCTTCCATGTAATCCTCCTCTCTCGAATCGCAAATGCTGCCCAAAGCGCGGGGTATAACCAACGCGCTTAAACAAGGTGACAGTATACGCGCAAGCCGAGATAAGGATAAATCATGCACTTGGAGGTTAACGCGAGCAGCAGCAACTCCTGCTACCATAGTCGCATTATCCAGAGAATGTGACTTTTTAGGAGCACCGCATTGGGTAGTGCCACCAAAAAATTCACCGCACTGTATTGGCATGAAACACGCTCGCTTGTCCGCTTAGCACTCCCTATTTGTGGTGCGCAATTAGCCCAGGCGGGCATGAGCGTCGTCGATGTCATGATGACCGGGCGCCAAAGTCCCACCGCACTCGCCGCTGTGTCAGTGGGGTCAAGTCTATGGATGCCGCTGATGCTGTTTATAACCGGCACGCTAATGGGGCTAACGCCGATTGTGGCACATCTCCTCGGCGGACAGCGCCATGGTGCCATTCAACCGGCGGTGCATCAGGCGCTTTGGGTAGCCCTGCTGCTCGGCGTTGTGTCAGCGGGTTTGTTGTGGCTGGTCGTCATGCCGATTTTTACCGCCATGGACGTACCGGCGGAAGTCGCACACACCTCTGCAACCTATCTCGCTGCGGTGGCATTTGGCATGCCGGGTATCGCGCTTTTTCAGGCACTGCGCGCGTTTTCGGATGGCATGAATCATACTCGCCCCGCGCTATGGATCAGCCTGATTGGCTTAGGCGTTAATATTCCGGCTAATTATCTGCTGATTTACGGCGGCGACGGACTGGTCGATCTATTCGGCATTGAGCTACCACAAAGCGTGCAACAACTTCCTGCGCTGGGTGCACTAGGCTGCGGCATTGCCACCGCGATTTCCATGTGGACGATGGCCTTCGCCATGATGCTTTACACGCGGCGAAGGCACGTTTATGGCGCGGTTTCACTTTGGGAGCGGCTAACGCCGCCACAGTGGAGCGGTATCTGCGAGCTCGTTGTGGTCGGCGTTCCGATTGGGGTGGCGATTTTTGTCGAGGTGACGTTGTTTACGTTGATCGCGCTCTTTATTGCCAGCTTCGGTGAAATTACCGTGTCTGCTCACCAGGTTGCCCTGAGCTACACCACGATTTTATTTATGCTACCGATGTCATTAAGCATGGCGTTGACTGTGCGCGTGGGCAATACGCTTGGCCAGCAACGCCGGCAACACGCACACCTAGTCGCCTGGAATGGCATCGCGGTGAGCCTTGTAACCGCCCTGATCAATAGCGCGCTGCTATGGTTGACCGGTGAGTTCGTCATTTCACTTTATACCACTGACCCTGACGTACAGGCGCTTGCGGCATCATTGCTGACGCTGGCTGTGTTCTATCAAGTGTCTGACTCGCTACAAGCTAACCTTGCCGGGGCTCTGCGAGGTTATAAAGACACGCGTATTGTCATGGTGATTACCGTGCTTTCCTATTGGTTAGTGGGGCTCGGCGGTGGGTATTGGCTCGGCACTCAGGGGGCCTTTTCTGGCGCACTAGGAGTTCATGGCTATTGGATTGGACTCATTGCCGGCTTAAGCACTGCTGCCCTATTATTAGGCTGGCGATTACACAGTATTAGCCGTCAGAGGTAGCCCTACTATGCACCGGACCTTACATCCTCGCCTACTATACGTGATGGGAAGTTTATTGCTTTTGAGCTTAACGGGTTGTGATCAAGGCGGGGAAGCCGAGGGCGTCTGGCAAGCTTACCACCAGCAACTTAGCGCTGCGCTGGATAAAAACGATATTGATCGCTCACCACCGCCTAATATCGGTGCGTTTCCTAAACGGCAATCGGTGCTTTTCGATATTAGCGAAACCCGCGAAAGCCTGCTCAATGTCTATGCGCTCCGTGAATGCAACATTACCTCGCTGGTTGCCGCTCGCAATAACCAACTCGGACGCGTTGCGCCTCCTAGCCAGCAGTGGCTTTATGAACGCGAGTTGTGGCAGCGCCTCAGCCATTGCTGGAATACCGACACCCCCGACGAACTCAGCGACGAAAACCGTAAACGCTTGCGCGATATTACGTTAAACAAAACTACGCAACTTCCTTATGTCAGCTGGAACGCGATTTTTGACTCAAGTGAGTGGGAGAAGAACTTTTCACGCGCAAGCCAACCACTTTCCGCCAGCGAGCTAAGCCCATCATCAGAAACAAATGACATAGAGGCAGGTCTTAACGCGCTTCTTTATTTACGCAACATGACCCTCCACCAGTTTGATCGCCAGTGGCAACAAGACTCCAGCCAGCTTGAAAACCATCTCAAAACACTACAAGAGCGCCCCTTAACCGCTGAACTACTTCGCTCATTAATGCTAGCGACACAGCGATTAGACGAAGCGACCTCGTTTTTGCAATCCGCTGAACAACGACCCTGCCTACCTGCTTGGGAGCACTCTTACCCAGATAAACTCAAACAGAATGCTTACGCCTGGCTTAGCGGGATCGCGACTTTGCTTGACAGCCACCCCGTAACACCACCTGCCCAGTGGCAGCGTTATTATCATGATTGGCTATCACTAGAAGCGGCACATGCCCCCTGGCAAAACTTCCAACATGCGTTAACCACCCATACGACGATACGCCAGCAATTTCCTGCATGCCGACAAACCGCATCGGATTAGTAAAGGAAAATTGCATCTTGGCCTTAACCTTCGCTTCAAGCTGTGCTATTGGTGAGCTATGCGGAAAGCTTGCTAAACCTGCTTTACCATTGTCGAGACCACGCAGCACCAGGAGGGACATCATGGGCGCCTCACTGTCACCCCGTTCTGCCCAGGTCATCGACCTGGAAACCGTTCGTCAGCGCCAACAGGCGCAGAAGTGTTTAACCCGCTTAGCCCCAGAACTCGATGGGCTAGAGATGGTGTATCAGCTCGATACCGATCCAGAGAATTATTATGGCATGCCTGTATTGGCTTGGGGACTGCGCGAAGATGGGCAAGTCGTAGGACTTATTCCCTGGATGGAGACACTGACGCCATGTCACCTCCTTGATAGCCATGAAAACGGTTGCTTTGTTGGCTATCGTGACCCCGAAACCGAAGAAATTTTTACTGAACCGCCTGAGCATAAATGGCATGAATTAACCAGTGCCGCGGATTACTTTGATTATGAAGTCTCGCAAGAGATAACACTGATTCAACAAATTCCGGATATGCTCGGAACGCACGCCCTTTGCATGGATAGCACCAAGACTCCGTGGCAAATGAAGCCGGTTTATGGCTGGAACCTCTACAGCGATGGCAACGTTGATGCACTGCTTGCCGACGAGGATAAAGCGACAATGACGCCCATTCTGTTAGGCGATAACTGTCTTTACAGTGCCCGTTCACGTCATCCTAAGCTTTATTTCTTTCAACGCCATATCGCGAATCGCATTCTTGAAGAAGACCCCGCAACGCTTGAAGCTTTAGCACTCATTGCCATTCCTTCTGCGCCGTAAGCGATGGCAGCCCACAAGTAAACGCTTTGTAGGCTGCCGGTCAAAAAATGCGGTTAAAAAAATCAGGCGAGACGAATAAAATAACGGTACGTTTCACCTAATGTTTCTTGGGCAATAAGCTCGTGCTCTAAAAATTGACAAAATTTAGGCACATCTCGCGTAGTAGCAGGGTCAGTCGCGACGACTTGCAATACTTGCCCTGACGTCATATCACGCACCTTATTGTGCATCATCATGATAGGTTCAGGACAATAGAGGCCACTGGTATCCAATAGTGCGTCGTAATCAGGTAAAGTTTCCATATTCTCAGCCATTTAGATCCTCGGTTTAGGAAGCAAAAGGTATGATCAAAATTATCATTGAACGGCGAATTATGCCTGGCCTAGAAGAAGAGTATGAGCAAGCGGCACGCGAAGCAATGCGCGTTTCGTTAGGTGCTCGCGGCTTTGTTGGGGGCGAAACCTTAGTAGAGATGGGACATTCAGACAGGCGCCTTATGATCACTAAATGGCGCGACTTGCGTGCGTGGAAAGAGTGGCATACCAGCGAAGAACGCGCTGCTGCTATGCAGCGTATTTTGCCACTTCTCACAGAAGAAGAAACCATTCGTGTTTACGAGGGCAGCTATTAATAACTAATCCGCATGGAGAAAAGCTATTCGTAGTTGCCCAATAATTAGCTGCCCAGCATTTAGATATCCGGTATTTGGCTATCCAGTACTTAGTTGCCCAATCGGACATGTACCGTCACCTCTTCGCGATCATGGTAGAGGTGACGACACCGCATCTGGCTTTTTACCCCCGCTTGATGCAATGACGACTCAAGATGAGAAAGACACTTACCGACTTCTTCCCAGCGCTTTTTCATGGGTAACTTCAAGTTAAAAACAGCCTCCTTGCACCACCGTCGAACTAGCCAGCGCTCGACCATCGCCAGCACACGCATAGGCTTGTCGACGATATCACACACCAACCAATCCAAACGTTGCGGCGGCTCCCACGTAAAACCGTCTTCTTTTAAGTGTTCCACTTGTCCACTTGCCATCAGCTCAGTATTCATGGGCCCATTGTCGATGGCATACACGTACATGCCTTTTTGCACGAGTTGCCACGTCCACCCTCCGGGAGCGGCCCCTAAATCGGCTGCTGTCATGTGAGGTGATAGCCTCTGATCCCACTCTTGCTTAGGAATAAACTCATGCCAAGCTTCTTCTAACTTAAGTGTTGAGCGACTTGGGGCACGCGAAGGTGATCGTAGACGACGAATGCCATTAATCAGCTCACTTCTGTTACCTGGAAAACTGATCCCCAGCTGTACCCTATCGCCCGCTGTCCAGAATATATGTAGCTGCCGCGCACCGGCTTTCCGCCTTAACGCCCCCCGTTTTTTCAACATGCTTTCCAACGGCTTGGTCAGCGCCTTGATCAACCCGGCCAGCGCTTTGCCATCGTTGGTATCCGGCGTTTCGTGCCAGATTTCTTCAAAGCTCCAGTGGCTGGCTTTTACCTGTTCCAAGATCGGCGTTAAACGATCATCACGGGATAGCGTCAGCGCCGGTAGAGCCGCCAAGCTCTGCCGCGCAAAAATCAACTTATTAAACGCGGCCTGGCGATGCAGGTCGTTGATCGGCTCACCATCAGCACGGTTTAAACTTACCCACCCCTCACCATGAGACGCTACACAGCTGACCTTATTTAAAGCAGCGTGATGCTGTAGTTCAGCCAGTGCATCATGCTCGAACCCAGGACGGCAATAGACTAACCATGACGCAGGTACCGTTTCACTCACCACTTCACCTCAAATTTACCTATCACAAACGGTATCAGCCGCTGGTTGATTTCATCGAAGCGCATCATAGCACTTATAAGGCTCGATTTATTTTGTTCGCTCCATAACAAAAAACCCAGCCGGGTGGCTGGGTTTTCTGCGGTATAAGTGCCTGACGATGACCTACTCTCGCATGGGGAGGCCCCACACTACCATCGGCGCTGAGCGGTTTCACTGCTGAGTTCGGCAAGGGAT
>NZ_JARWAN010000021.1:0-63956 GCF_031451755.1 Vreelandella vilamensis
TTTCCATGAAAGCCTGTGCTCGGGTGGTGATGTTGTCAGAGACCCCATTATCTGAGCATCAGGCTTTCTTTAAAACTGTCCGAACCATTGATATTGACGTGCTAACAAAAAAAGTCGCGATATAATGAACAGTCGCACACGTATGTTTTTTGCCACATTATCATGCGAGCCTTGAGGCTTTCGCGTGACGTTTTACCGATCAAGAATGTCACGAAGACTCACGTAGACCCCGCTTGGCCCATTGCTTTTCGCTCTCTTTGTGTTCGCGCCGTTATCTACACCTTGTTGATCGGCATCATAGCCCAAGGCGCTTATTGGGAGGCGCAATGTGACGTTGCTGTTATTAGCCTTTATTGCCGCTTCTCTGGTGCGAGAACAAGACCGCTTTCTCGATACGTACGTGGCAGAAAACACCTGGAAAGTCTTGGTTGCGCTGAACGTTATCCCCTCAATTACGTGGGTCGTGATTCAGCGGCGCCATTTTCTTGCCGAACTTGCCCGCTATAGCAATACGCTCTCGTTGGGACTTTTTACCGCCGGCGTACTGACTACATACATTTTTTCTCGCCTTTTCGGACGCCAGGCGTTCTGGCAAACCGTCATGCAGGAACATTACATGCGCGACGTAAAAGACATGGCCGAAGAAGTCGTCGAGCTTTTAGGTTACAGCATGATATTGATCGCGATGGTGGAACTCGTTTTGCTTGCCCGGCGTATTTATCGGGCCCGACAGGCCAGCGCTTAACGCCACTACCTAACCCAGCACCTAACAAAAAGCCCCTGCAGCTAATTGAGCGCTGCAGGGGCTTTTTTTTCGACTTGGCTTTTTTTCACCCGCGGGTTAACGCCTACTCGTCTAAGAACGAGCGCAACGGCTCCGAGCGGCTCGGGTGGCGAAGCTTTCGCAGTGCCTTCGCTTCAATCTGACGGATTCGCTCACGCGTGACATCAAACTGTTTACCCACTTCTTCCAGCGTATGGTCGGTGTTCATGTCGATCCCAAAACGCATCCGTAACACTTTGGCTTCTCTTGCGGTAAGACCGCCAAGGACGTTGCGCGTGGCTTCGATCAGACCTTCACCGGTGGCCATATCGACAGGCAGCAGCATCGTGCTGTCTTCAATGAAATCCCCTAAATGAGAGTCATCGTCGTCGCCAATGGGGGTCTCCATTGAGATCGGTTCTTTAGCGATCTTCAACACCTTGCGTACTTTGTCTTCCGGCATTTCCAAACGCTCGCCAAGCTCTTCCGGCGTCGGCTCGCGGCCCATTTCTTGAAGCATCTGACGCGATACACGGTTGAGCTTGTTGATTGTCTCAATCATGTGGACCGGAATACGGATGGTGCGTGCTTGGTCGGCAATTGAGCGGGTAATTGCTTGACGAATCCACCACGTCGCATAGGTCGAAAACTTATAGCCACGGCGGTATTCAAACTTGTCCACGGCCTTCATCAACCCGATATTGCCTTCTTGAATCAGATCCAAAAATTGTAGACCACGGTTGGTGTACTTCTTGGCAATCGAGATGACCAAGCGCAGGTTAGCCTCAACCATTTCCTTTTTAGCGCGGCGTGCTTTCGCCTCACCAATAGAGAGCTTGCGGTTGACCTCTTTTAGCTCACCCACATTGAGCTGCACCATGTTTTCTTCAAAGGCAATTTTGCGCTGCGAACGCGCAATATCAGCCCGTAACGGTTCTAAACGGTCGGCATACTTGGGAAAGCCTTCTTGAAACTCATCCAACCATGCTTTGCGCGATTCATTGCCGGGAAATGCTTTAATAAACGTTTTGCGGGGCACCTTGGCTTTTTTCACGCACAGCTGCATGATCGCCTTTTCTTGCGCGCGCACTTGCTCAACACTGATACGGATCTGGCCCACTAAGCGCTCGAAGTGCTTGGGCACGAGCTTAATGGGCGAGAAGAGCTCCGCTAAACGCGTCTGCTCAGCTTTTACTTCAGGGCTGCGGCGACCGTGCTTTTCAAATGCTGCATTGACGGCGGCATTTTGCTCGCGAATCTGCTCAAAACGCGCACGTGCTTCTTCCGGGTCGGGACCACCCTCATTTGCCGTGGAGTCGTCGTCTTCATCCTCGTCATCGCCCTCGGCATCGTGATCAACCTCAACCTCGGGCTCGGGCTCGGGCACCTCGGCTTCAGCGACGCCGGGAATACCTTCATCAGGATCGATAAAGCCAGAGAACAAATCCGATAGCCGCCCTGGAGCTTCTTCATCTTGCGTGGCGTCATAGGCATCAAGAATAGAGCTTACCGCACCTGGCAAATAGGCCAGCGCAGACATTACCTCGCGGGTACCTTCTTCAATACGCTTGGCGATTTCAATTTCGCCTTCACGCGTCAAAAGCTCGACCGTGCCCATTTCGCGCATGTACATGCGCACCGGGTCGGTAGTGCGGCCCACGTCGCTTTCTACCGCTGCCAGCGCCGCCACCGCCTCTTCGGCAGCGGACTCATCAGTAGAATGATCCGACATCATCAAGGTATCTTCATCAGGCGCTTCTTCAACGACGCTAATGCCCATGTCGTTGATCATGCCGATGATATCTTCCACTTGATCCGGATCGGCGATATCCTCAGGTAGATGGTCGTTGACCTCAGCGTAAGTTAGGAAGCCTTGCTCCTTACCCCGCGCGATCAACTCCTTCAGACGTGACTGCTGCTGCGCATTTCCAGCCATAGAAACCCTATCTCGACGAAGAAGAATGAAGCACCTGAAACATTGAACGTATTACGTGCAACCAGCCGAACAGTATAGCGTGAGCAGTGGGTTATTTTCCAGCTTGACGTATTTGCGCGGTTATTCAGGTGTGTTAGTTTATTTGGTTGGGCCAATTTTGGTCACTGGTGACTATCTTGAGGTAAGTTGCCAAATTTCAACCCCGGCCACCTCTTTCCCAGCTTGCCCGACTGTCTTTCTTTTCCCGACTGTCTTTCTGTTTTCCGACTTTTTGTCAGCACCGAGCGAGTTGTCAGCGCTGGGCGAGCTCGACCACTAAACGGGCAAGGCGCGCCCGCTGCGCGTTATCCAGTTTTTGCCCGGCGCGCTCATGGGCGATCAATGCCTCGTATTCCTGCTCTGGCGAACGCTTGCGTTGCAATTGCTGCAAGTGCGCCATCATGCCTTTCAACTCTTCCTCTCTAGCGGCCTTCGGAATCAAAAGCTCACGCCGAGCAAGTTCTGCCAGCGTTTGGCCTTGCTGGCTACCCTGAAAGTGCGCTAATAGCACTTGCGGGCTGCGATAACGCCCCGCTTTAAGCAACGCAATTAACTCGCGACACAAGTTGCCGTCAGCACTATCTGGCAGCCAATCCAATGGCTCGTCTACCGCCTCAACCAAACGCGGCTCGTGAAGCAGCAACTGCAACACCCGCGCCACCGGCGAGAGTACGCCCGTACGTCTAGGCGCATCATACCCAACAGGTTCTGGCGCTATCGCCTCCTCTTGAGCAAACTCACTCGCCTGCGACTGCTCCTTCGCTCCGCCAGACATGGCAGACGTTTTGGCCGCACGCTTTTCCAGCAAGGCTTCCAGCTGCGCCTCACGTAAGCCGCTGCGTTTCGCCAACTCTTCCAATAATAGCGATTTGAGCATGCCTTCCGGCACTTGGTTCAATGCCGTCAACACATGATTGGCAAAACGCTCACGCCCTTCGACACTGCTCAAGTCACGCCCTTGCGACGCCTGCTCAAACAGAAACTCCGAAAGCGGCATGGCGCAAGTGACACGGTCCTTGAACTCCTGGGCGCCCTCCCGGCGCACCAGATCGTCGGGGTCATCGCCTTCGGGCAGAAACAGAAAACGCGCCTCGCGGCCATCGATCATTTGCGGCAAGGCCGTCTCTAACGCGCGGCTTGCCGCTTGACGCCCGGCACGGTCGCCGTCAAAACAGAACACCACGCGGCTGACCAAACGAAACAGCCGCTTAAGATGATCCTCGGTGGTGGCGGTCCCCAGCGTCGCGACCGCGTTGCGGATGCCGAATTGCGCAAGCGCCACCACATCCATATAGCCCTCCACCATCACCAGCTGCTCAAGCTTCTCCGGTGATTGGCGCGCTTCATAAAGGCCATAAAGCTCACGGCCTTTATGAAACACCGGCGTCTCCGGAGAGTTTAAGTACTTCGGCTTACCGTCACCAAGTACCCGCCCACCAAAGGCAATCGTTCGCCCGCGCAAATCGCGGATCGGAAACATGACGCGGTCGCGAAAACGATCGTAGCTGCGCCCGGTGTCCTCACGGTGGATCAGCAGGCCATATTCCACCTGCACCGCCTCACTCACACCACGCTCGCTAAGGTGCTGCTTGAGAGACTCCCAACCTGCCGGGGCGTAACCGACACCGTAGGTCTTGATCACCTCAGGCGATAGACCTCGCTCCGCCAAATAGTGCTGGGCGGCTTGCCCTTCTTGCATAACTAACCTTTCACGATAGAAGCTCGCGGCTAATTCTAAAAGGTTAACGCCTTGCTTGCGCTTTTGCTCGCGTTCGCGCTCGCGCGGGTCGTCTGCGCCCTCACGGGGCACCTCTATCCCCATACGGCCAGCAAGCTGCTCAACCGCTTCAGGGAAAGGTAGCTTGTCGTACTCCATCAAAAAACGCAGCGCATTGCCGTGAGCCCCACAACCAAAGCAATGATAAAACTGCTTGTCGGCACTCACCGTAAACGATGGCGTTTTCTCTTGATGAAAAGGACAAAGACCTGAGTAGTTACGTCCAGACTTTTTGAGTTGAACGCGCTCACCCACCACCTCGACCACATCGACGCGGCCAAGCAGGTCATCAATAAACGTTTGGGGAATCTGGCCGGCCATACAGGAAAAGCCTCACCAATACGAAAAACAAGCGGCTACCCGTGGGCAGCCGCTTGGCATCCTTCTAGAAGAACCACTTACACAAGGCTCTTCCGGTACGGATCAATAGAGACGTTCGAAGCGCTTTTGTTCACGCTGAATCTTCTTCGCGTGACGTTTTACGGCAGCTGCCGCTTTGCGCTTGCGCTCTGCAGTCGGCTTTTCATAATTCTCACGACGACGTACTTCAGACAGAACGCCGGCTTTTTCGCAAGAACGCTTGAAGCGACGCAGGGCGACGTCAAACGGCTCGTTATCACGTACTTTTACAGAAGGCATTAAGCACTCACCTACCTTAAGGAATCTTGAGTTCGGATAGTACGTACACGATAAATCCAGTATGGAAAGCGTATTAACGCCTAGCGTGTACGACCCTGTTTACAGCGCACGATATTCTAGTAGTCGTGCGACTGCTTTGCAAACCATTGCGGCCAATTTTACACGCAGCCCGACGCACAAAAGCGCTGCAAGCTGCTAAAATCGCTTTTTTGATGATTGATAATCACGCTCTGGGAGCTTCATTATGCGCGTACTGGGCATCGAAACGTCCTGCGATGAAACCGGCGTTGCCATCTATGACACCGCTTACTCGGGCGGTGATGGACTCCTTGCCGATGCACTATATAGCCAAATCACCATGCACGCCGAATATGGCGGCGTCGTGCCGGAGCTCGCCTCCCGCGATCATACGCGCAAGCTTTTACCGCTGGTGGAGCAGGTCTTAAGCGAGGCTCACTTAACGCGCCAAGACCTTGATGGCATCGCCTACACCGCCGGGCCAGGTCTTGTGGGCGCGCTAATGGTGGGCGCGGCCACTGCGCACGGCATGGCACGCGCGCTGAATATCCCGGTGCTCGGCGTGCATCACATGGAAGGCCATTTGCTCGCGCCAATGCTGGAAAGCGAACCGCCTGCGTTTCCGTTTGTCGCGCTTTTGGTCTCCGGCGGACACACTCAACTGGTGGCAGTAGAAGGAATCGGCCGCTACCAGCTGCTGGGGGAATCGGTCGACGACGCCGCCGGCGAAGCCTTCGATAAAGCCGCCAAAATGCTCGGCTTACCCTATCCTGGCGGCCCGCATGTCGCCCGCCTGGCGGAACAAGGCGACCCCAAACGGTTTCGCTTTCCTCGCCCGATGACCGACCGCCCAGGGCTTGATTTCAGTTTCTCCGGCTTAAAAACCCATACGCTGACCGCGATTCGCGAACTAGAAAAAACTCACGCCCTTGACGAACAAGCCCGCGCTGACGTCGCCCGCGCTTTTGAAGAAGCGGTAGTCGACACGTTGGTGATCAAGTGCCGCCGCGCGCTGGATCAAACCGGCCTTAAGCGTATCGTCATGGCCGGTGGTGTCAGCGCCAACACGCGCCTGCGCGAGCGGCTGGCCGTCGAGTGTAAAAAACGCAACGCCCGCGCCTACTATCCGCGCGGGCGCTTTTGCACCGACAACGGCGCCATGATTGCGTATGTCGGCGCGCAGCGATTGGCCGCCGGCGAGCGCGACACAACCGGGCACATGCAGGCCACGCCACGCTGGCCGCTGGATCAGCTGAGCGCGCCCACTAGCGCCCTCAGCGCCGATGTTTAAAGCGCGCTTCGTCCCCGCGCCGAAGACGCCGTAGATTAGCCCAGTGACGCGCCAACACCATCAGGCTAAACGCCCCCACCACTGGGACATACGCCGGATCAAGCCAGATACACGTAAGCGGCGCGGCTAGCGCACTGAGCAGGGAGGCTATCGCGGCCGTTCTCAGCTGCCATGCGCTAAGCGCCCATACCGCTGCACTGATCAGCGCAACGCCGGGGGTCAATATCAGCAGCACGCCAAAAGCGCTCGCCACCGCTTTGCCACCGCGAAAACGGTGCCAAAGCGGATAACTGTGACCAAGCAATACCGCAAGCCCAACCAACCCTTGCAGCCATACCGGGTAGCCCAAGGCTTTTGCTCCGAGCACCGCCGGCATGCCCTTGGCGGCATCCAATAGCAGCGTGAGGCCGGCAAGTTTCGGCCCATAAAGGCGCAAAACATTAGAGAACCCTGGGTTACAAGACCCGCGCTCACGTGGATCTGCCATACCGGCCAGCCGGCAAACACTCAATGATGACAGCCAACTGCCACTGAGGTAGCCCACTATGATCCACACCATGGCGCGTCCCCTTTATTGATTCCTGCCCTTTGCATGCAGATTTTGCCAGCGGGCGACTGTCGTTTCCCGGCCGCCTCAAGTACAATTCTTGGCCTATCGCAGGGGAAGGTTTATGGATCGCATCTTTATCGAAGCGCTCGGCGTCGACACCGTAATCGGCGTATATGAGTGGGAGCGCACCATTTTACAGTCGCTCAGCCTGGATCTAATGATGGCGACCGATATTCGTCCGGCAGCTGCCAGCGACGATTTACGCTTCACCCTGGATTATGCCGCGATCTGCCAGCGCATTCAGTATTTTGCCCGTGAACACCAGTTTGCGCTGATCGAAACCTTTGCTGAGCGCTTGGCCGATACGCTACGCCATGAATTCCCTCTCACTTGGCTTGAGCTAACGGTGCGCAAACCAGGCGCGGTGCCCAACGCGCACAGCGTCGGGCTGACCATCCGCCGCGGCACCCTGCCGAAAGAGACCGTGTGATGCAACAAGTGACCGTCAGCCTGGGCAGCAATATCGATCCCGTCCGCCATATTCACCTCTGTTTGGATGCCTTAACGGCTCGCTTTGGCACCCTTGATATCTCACGCGTCTTTGAGAGTGAGCCGGTTGGCTTTGACGACAACCGCAACTTTTACAACCTGGTAGTGGCGTTTGAAAGCGACGCCTCACCGGGTGAACTGCAAGCCTGGGCCAAACGCTTGGAAGCAAAACACGGCCGTCGTCCAGACACACCCAAGTTTAGCCCACGCGCACTGGATATCGACCTGCTGACCGTCGGCACACGCTGCGGCGTGGTCGAGGGCGTGACGCTTCCCCGCGATGAAATCACCCGCAACGCTTTTGTATTGCAACCGCTCGCGGAGCTTTTGCCCCACGAGGCACACCCGGTTTGTGGCACGTCTTACGCCACCTTGTGGCAGCATTTTGATCCCGGCGCACAACGGCTCTGGCCGGTGGACTTCACCTGGCGCGGGCGCTTGATTTCTCAGGCTGACACCCCACTTTCACTCGCCGCCGCCCGCTAAACCTTCGCCCACTAAACCTTCGACAATACCCCCTCAATGGCGGCCAAGCGTTCGCGACCCAGCGCCTTGCCAATCTCGGCGCCTTGATAGCCTGCGTCTACCAGCGCTTTGGGGCTAACGGCAGCGGCCTCTCGCCACGCTTGACGCAGTACGACTTCTTTTGATGGCAAGAGTACTTCCACCAACGCCAACTGGATTTCCACTTGCTCGGGCCTGCGCCAGCCGTCTAGCCGCGCCAGCCAGTGAAGTGTGGCGTCAGGCGTTAACGCACCCGCTAGAAAACGCTGCGTCAGCGCGCTGTGGGCCGCCAGTCGCGCGACCGCCTTGGGCAGTTTAAGCCGCGCGGCAAGCGCCTCGCGCTGGTTGTCGTCAAGCGGCGATACCAATCGCGCGTAGCGCCAGTGGGCCTGGCTCGCACCGCCCGTGGGCGCCTTTTTCATGGCCGCCACCCCATCATTAAAGGCCTTGCCGTTAAGTTCGGGGAACCACACCGCTAGCGCTCCGCACGCCTTCAGCGCTTGAAAGTACGCCTCTGGTACGGGTTCACCGAGCGCTTTTTCGCTTTCGACCCAAACGCGCTCGGCGGCCAAGTGCTCAAGTTCGCCGCTCTCGCTCACCTGCGCCATTAACGCTTGGGTTTCATCCGCGATACGAAAGCCACGCTCGGCGTAGCGGGCCAAAAAGCGCGCGGTGCGCAGTACGCGAAGCGGATCTTCGCTAAACGCGCTGGAGATGTGGCGCAGTTGGCGTGCGTTAAGGTCGTCAAGGCCGTCATAGGGGTCGATGATGTCGCCGTTTGGCGCCTCAGCCATGGCGTTGATGGTCAAATCGCGGCGCTGTAAATCCTCTTCCAGCGTGACATCCGGACTTGCGTGGACTTCAAAGCCGCTGTAACCATGCCCCGCCTTGCGTTCGGTACGCGCCAGGGCATACTCCTCGGCGGTTTCGGGGTGCAAAAACACCGGGAAGTCGCGCCCCACCGGCTTGAAGCCACGCTTGTGCATCGCCTTTGGTGTTGCACCGACCACCACCCAATCGTTGTCGTAAACCGGCCAACCCAGCAGCGCATCGCGCACCGCCCCACCGACACGGTAAACCTCAAGCCCTTCTAATCGCGGGTCTTGCCTTGGATCTGGCTTGTGCGGGGTGCTCATCGCGTGCGCCCTGTCCGCTGGCTTGGCATTGTGGTTAGCGCGCCGGTTTCCAGCGTCATCGCGGTCAACGCCCCACCCCAAGCGCAGCCGGTATCCAGTGCGTGCACATCGATTGCGGCCGCTGGCGTCTCGCCTGAAAGTGCCGCCCAGTGGCCAAACAGCAGCCGCGCTTTATCATCGCGCGGGTACTGAAACCACGGTGCAAACCCTTCAGGCGCACTATCAAGCCCCTGCTTGGCGGCGAAATCCAGTTGCTCATTGGCACTGATAAAACGCATCCGCGCCATCACGTTAACGATACAGCGCAAACGATCCATCCCTTCCAGATCATCCCGCCAACGGTCAGGCTGATCACCAAACAGATCGCGCAAAAAAGCGCCTGCCTGATGACCTTGCAGCGCGGCCTGTACCTCTTCATCGAGCGCTTGCGCGTGCGTCAACGACCAGGACGGCAAAATGCCCGCATGCACCATGAGTGTGTCATCTTCGCGCATGGTGAGCGGCTGCTGCTGCAGCCAATCCAGCAGCGCGTCGCGGTCTGGGGCGTTGAGAATGTCTTCGAGCGTATCGTTTTTGCGCAGCTTGCCACCGCCGCGTGCCGCTACCAACAGATGAAAGTCGTGATTACCCAGCACGCAGCGTGCGCCCAGCGCACGGGCTTCGCGCAAACATTCAAGCGAGCCGGGGCCGCGATTGACCAGATCGCCCACCAGCCATAGCCGGTCGCGGTCGGGGTTGAAGGCGAGCGTTTCCAGCAGCGCGACGAACTCTTTATGGCAGCCGTGTAGATCGCCGATCACGTAGGTGCTCATTGAATACTCCCTAAGTTGCTGGGTGAAGCGAGGTTAGTGAATCGCCAGCGGGGCCGCGAGACGAAAAGGCGCGACAGGCACGTCAAAGGCACGCTGCGTTGAGGTATCGAGCAGCGTATACGCGCCTTCCATGGTGCCCACGGGCGTTTGCAAAATCGCCCGGCTGGTGTAGCGAAAACGCTGCCCCGGGCCAATCAGCGGCTGCTGCCCTACCACCCCCTTGCCGCGCACCTCCTGGCAGGCGCCGCTGCCTTGGGTGATTTTCCAGTAGCGCGCGAGTAACTGAACGCTGTGCGGGCTGTTGTTTTCAATCGTGACGCGGTAGCTGAACACATGGCGCGCTTCTGCGACGCTGGACTCCTGGGCGCTGTAGTCCACGGTGATCGCAACGTGAATGGGTAATTCGCTCACGTTTCATTCCCTCCTGAGTCGTCCGTGGCGACGCGGTTAGCAATGCGCACAAACTCCTCCACCGTCAGCGTTTGCGGACGGCGAGCGGGATCAATACCGAGCGCTTCCAGCGTATCGGCATCAACGCGGCCTTTGAGGTTATTGCGCAGGGTTTTGCGCCGCTGACCAAAGGCTTGCTTCACCAGCGAAAACAATAGCGGCGTATCCTCGGCGATATGGGGGAGCATTGCATGAGGGGTTAAGCGCACGATCGCCGAATCCACTTTCGGGCGCGGCACAAAGGCTTCCGGCGGCACGATAAAAAGCTTCTCGACCTGGCAATAGTATTGCGCCATTACCGAAAGCCGCCCCCAGTCGGGGCCGCCCGGCTCGGCCGCCAAGCGCTCGACCACCTCTTTTTGCAGCATGAAGTGCATGTCCGCCACCGCGTCTTCGGCCTCTAACAAATGCACTATCAGCGGGGTGGAGATGTTGTAGGGCAAATTCCCCACCACGCGCAGCGGCGGGCCGTCGCCTTTAAGCGCTTGAAAATCAAATGTCAGTGCATCGCCTTCATGGATCACAAAATCGGGGTAGTTAAAAAACTGCACCCTGAGCCCTGGAATCAAGTCGCGGTCGAGCTCGATCACTTCAAGCTTTCCCGTTGCCTCTAAAAGCGGGTCAGTCAGCGCACCCTGGCCAGGGCCAATCTCAACCAGACGGTCGCCGTCGCGCGGGCCGATGGCACGAATAATGCGCCCGATAATGCCGAGATCGCGAAGAAAGTTCTGCCCAAAACGTTTGCGAGCGCGGTGTTGCGGCACGTGAGACATGAAGCGAAATTCCTGGGTCAAAGATGAGAAGTCGTACCGGTGGCGGCGCGCTGGTCGGCGAGACGACGCGCCAGCCGAATCGCCACGCCAAGACTTGCCGGTGAGGCCTTGCCGGTGCCGGCAAGATCAAGCGCGGTACCGTGATCCACCGAGGTGCGCACCAGCGGCAGCCCCAAGGTGATATTGGCGGCGTTGCCGAAACCGGCATACTTGAGTACCGCCAAACCTTGGTCGTGATACATCGCCAGTACCGCATCTACCTCGGCGAGATGGCGCGGGGTGAAAAGCGTATCCGCTGGATAGGGGCCGCGAATATCCAACCCCTGTGCGCGCAGCGCCTCAAGGGTGGGAGAGATAATCTCTAACTCTTCACGGCCAAGGTGGCCGTCCTCGCCGGCGTGGGGGTTTAACCCGCACACGGCGATACGCGGCTTAGGAATACCAAACTGCCGGGACAAATCCGACGCGAGTATGTGGCTAATACGGGTAAGGCGCTCGGGCGTGATGGCATCGGCCACGGCGCGCAGCGGCAAGTGCGTGGTGACCAGTGCTACGCGCAAATCCGCCGCCCCCAGCCAACCCGGCGCTTGAGCATGCAAGGCGCTGTCGGTGGCCAGCATCATCACCACTTCATCGACGCCGCACGCGTCGCGCAGCCATTCGGTATGCCCGGTAAAGCTGGCAAAGCCGCCGTCGATAATCACCCCCTTATGCAGCGGCGCGGTGGTGATCGCGGCGGCATGGCCGTTTTGGCACGCGCGCACAGCCAGTGCAAGCGTCGCGATCACATAAGCGGCGTTAGCGGGGTTCAGCACCCCCGGCAAGCACGGCGCGTTTAGCGCCACCGGCCAAACGGGCAGGACACCCGGCCCTTCCGGCAGCGGCTCGCCCGGCTGGCACGCCACCGTCTCTACCCGAAGCCCCAGTGCCTTGGCGCGCTCCGCCAGCAGGGTGATATCCCCCACGGCGACGCTGTGCGGCGGCAGCGCGTCACGCTCGGCGAGCATCAGCGTTAACTCCGGGCCGATGCCCGCTGGCTCACCGGTGGTAATCACCACCGGCAAGGGCGTTGACGCTGCCTCTTGCGATGGCATTAGAGACGAATCTCCACAAACGCCTGCGAGCGAATTTCCCGCTCCCAGGTACTCATTTCTTCATTGGCGCGACGCTGAAAAATCGCTTGGCGCACCTGCTCGCGGCGAGCCTCGTCGGTGACGTCTTCACGGCGACGCTCCAACACTTCGATCACGTGATAGCCAAACTGCGAACGCACCGGTGCCGAGACTTGATTAGGCGAGAGCTCGCGCATTGCCTCCTCAAACGCCGGCACGGTTTGCCCCGGACGTACCCAGCCGAGTGAGCCACCGTTGAGCGCACTACCACTGTCGTCGCTCATTTCGCGCGCCACAGTAGCGAAGTCTTCGCCTTGCATGAGACGCTCGCGCGCTTGCTCGGCGCGCTCGCGGGCCTGCTCTTCATTACGCGTGGGGTTAAGCTCCACCAGAATATGACGGGCACGGGTCTCTTCGATGACCGAGGTGTCACCCGACGTGGAGGGCTGCTGGCTTAAAAAGCGCTGAACATCGCGCTCGCTGACCGAAACCCGCTGCCCGATTTGACGCTGTTGCACTTGACGCATAAGAAGCTCACGGCGCACGTCTTCGCGCACTTGAGCAAGACTCATGCCGTCCTCTTCAAGACGGTCGGCAAAGGCTTCAAGCGACATGCCGTTAGACTCGGCGATGCTGCGCACTTGGCGATTAAGCTCAGTGTCGTCAACGCTTAAATTAGCATCACGCGCCATTTGCAGCTGAATTTCCTCTACCACCATGCGCTCGAGCACTTGCTCTTCAAGCTGCGCGCGCGGGGGCGGCGTATTACCTTGCGTTTCCATCTGGCTGACAACGCGATCAAGGCGATTTTCGAGCTCACTTTGCATAATCGCGCCGTCGTTCACCACCGCCACGATACGGTCAATTACTTGACGCTCGCCAAACGGTTGCGATTGCGCCTCAACCGAGGCGGACGTCAGGCCGACACCAGCGCTCATGCAAAGCACTAACGCACTACTGAACGCGCGATATTTAGCGCGACCTAACAACATCTTTCTCAATATCATGAAAACGTCTCTTTTAATGTCCCTGACTCATCGCCTGCCAACGCCTAAAGCGATGTCGGCTGATAGCCGGGAATGGTGCGTTCAAAATAGCTATCTGCCTCTTGGCCTACCCCACCTAGGCCACGAAAAACAAACCGTAAGAACAGACCGCGGTCGTTAAAATCATCCTCGACGCGGGCGGTATCGTTGTCATCCAGCCACTGGCGCCACACGAGTTGGAGTCCATAGCAGCAGTCGTTCCATTGCACGCCAAAAAGCTGCTCCAGGGGGCGATCATTGGTTTGATCGTGCAGGTAACGGCCAATCAAATCAATCCGCGGGCTTGCCTTCCACGCAAGTGACAGGTCCCACTCTTCTCTTGAATAGTTACGATAGCTGTCATCGCCCGGCACAAGGCTCGGATCAAACCCTTCGATCTCCCAGCGGTAGCCAAGGTTCGCCACGTGCCCGCGCGGGTGACGGTAGGCAAGATCAACGCTTGAGCGTTCGGTCAACTCGCGCTGGTCATCGTAAAGCCACTCGGCGCCAGTGCTCCAACGGTCGTTAATCTGCCAATCAAGACGTGTCACCCAAGGCGAGCGATCACGGGTAGCCTGATAATAGCTTTCCGGATTGACGTCGTTGTTGGCGCTGACGCGCTCGGGCAGGGAATTGTCATCGCCGTCGATCCCCACGCGGCGATCGGCAAAATAGAGGCTTTGCCCAACGCCAACACGCACTTTCTCATGGCCCGACTCGTCCTCCAAAAGCCGTGATTGCACGCCCAGCGACAGGCGGTTTAAATCGCCCACCCGGTCGGTGCCGGAAAAGCGCTTGGCCGACCACAGCTGCTCCCAAGAAAAAGCGCGTTCGCGGCTATCAAACTCAGGCAAATCCACCTGATTAGTGCGCGGGACAAACGCATAGTTCACACGCGGCTCTAGCGTCTGGCGGTAGTCGCGCTCGCCAAGATCCAGCTCGCGTTCAAAAACAAGCCCGCCATCGAGGGAGCTGATCGCGACGCTACGATCAGGCGATCTATCCAGCGTCGTTTCGCGGTTACCGTAGTCCAGCGCGTAGGCGGTGTGCCAAAGTTCGGTTCGTGGTTCCCAATAGCCCCACGGGCGCTCAACGCGCCATCCCAGCACAGGCGCTAGGTGCAACCGGCCACCGATCGCGGCTTCGCGTTCGGGCACCAGCATTTCGTCCACGTCGCGCCAGAAATAAGTGGCGTTGCTGCTCCACTCACGATAAAAGCCATTTTCCTGCTGCCAGCGCGCCTGGGCGCTCACGCTGGGCAAGCGGTAGAAAGGTTTATCGCTGTCGCTTAAAGGATCGTCCAAGCGTTGATAACCTTGGGCGCGCGCATCCAAGCGCCAGCGCTCGCCCTGGTAATCCACCTGAGCTAAGCGCTCCAGGCCATAACGGTCGCTAGAGCCGAACTCGCTGCCAAAATCATTAAAATAGCGCCCGTCACTGGCCGCGCCGTAACGCAGTTGATAATCGCTGCGGGCAGTCACGCGACCTGCATGCTGGGCGTCAACATACCAGCGGTTTTCGCCTTGGTAGCGCCCTTCATCACCGCCGGAGCCGCCGTTATCGCTATTCAGCCACGCCCCTTCAAGGCGACCGCGGCCATGGCGCTCCATCAGGTAGCGATACTCGCCGCCAAGCAGCAGGCCCCGGTCGCTAATCCAGCGCGGCGTGATGGTGGCATCGCGATTAGGAGCGATATTCCAGTAGAAAGGCTGGGTGTAGTCGAGTTGGTCGCTGGAAAAACCGATCGTCGGCGAAAGCAAACCGGTATGGCGACGGTCATCGATAGGAAAACGCAGCCATGGCCAGTAAAACACCGGCACGTCGTGAATTTCCAAACGCGCGTGGCGCGCGGTGCCAAAGCCGCTGGCTTGGTCTAAGTGAATATCACCACTGATTAACTCCCAGGTATTCTCGCCAGGTTCGCAGGTGGTAAAGCTGGCTTCCCGCAGACGGTATTGCGCTTCGCCCACTTGCTCTAAGCGCTCCGCTTGGCCGCGCACACGCTCTTCGTAAAGCACGTAATGGCTGTTACTGACGCTGCCACGGTCATCCACCAGCGACATCGTCGCTTCAGACCCGCGCAGGAGTGCACGACCATCGCGAAGCGCAAACGCCCCTTCGGCATCGACCCGTTCTCGGCTGGCCGGCACATAAAGGGACTCGGCTTCAAGCTCTGTGTCGCCACGGCGCAAAACAACATCACCGCGCAACATCGCTTCGCCGTCCGCCGCGTAATCGGATTCGTTGGTTTCTATCTGCAGCTCACGCGGGTCACTGCTCGCGGGAAGCCGGTAGCCAGGCATCACGTAACGCCCGCGACATACCCGGTTCACGGCTTCGTCTTGCTCCCAGGCTTGCCAGTCCAGCGCCGTGGCTGGCAACGGCTCGCTCTGGCCAATCGCGGCGTTTGAGACACCCACAAGCAAGCTGCCAGCGAGCGTTAGCGGCGCGGTACGCAAAAATCGCTTGCCCATGTTCGTTATCCTTGGCATCGAGAATCGGTATTATACAGCTCGCATCATGCCCGACTAGCCAGGAGCTTGCATGTCATCATCCCGGATAAACGCCCTTTTGACTTGGGCTGCAACTCAACACGACCTTTCACCTCGCGACATATCTATCGCGCCCGCCGGCGGTGACGCGAGTTTTCGGCGCTATTTTCGCCTCACGCTGCCAAGCGGCGAAACGCAGGTGGTGATGGATGCCCCGCCCGACCAAGAAGACTCCACGCCGTTTGTCACCATTGCGCGGCAGTGGCGAGCGGCGGGGCTGCCGGTACCGCGCGTTCACGCCGCCGACCTGGATGCCGGCTTTTTGTTGCTGGATGATCTGGGTGAAACACCGCTGCAAACGTTTTTTACCGACACGGATGCCGTGTTGGCCCACACGCGTGACGCGCTTGCCTTGGTCGGTGCGCTGCAAAACCGCGCCAACCCGGCGGCACTGCCCGCCTTTGATGAAGCGCTGTTGGGCCGCGAGCTCGATTTGTTCCCCGAGTGGCACTTGCGTGCCTGGCTTGACCTACCGGTACCGGAAAGTTGGCCCTCCCTTCGCGCCGTGCTAATGGCGCAAGCGCTCTCGCAACCGGTGGTCACCGTTCACCGCGACTTCGATGCCATGAACCTGATGCCACATCAAGGTCAGCTTTACATGATCGATTTCCAAGACGCCGTGGCGGGCCCCATAAGCTACGATGCGATCTCGCTGTTGCGTGGGCGCTACTGGCGCTTTTCTCAGCGTGAGTTCGACGGCTTTATGGCCGAGGTGTACCGCCAGGCCCGCGACGATGGCCGGTTATCGAGCACTACGGACGAGGCAACCTTCTTACGTCAAAGCCACGCCATGGCCGCTCAGCGCTCGCTGAAAGTCCTGGGGATTTTCTGCCGTTTGACTCTGCGCGACGGCAAGCGCGGGTATCTCGAACGCTTGCCCGATTTTCTCGTGCATTTGGAAGACAGCCTTGTCGCGTTACCCGAGCACGCCGACTTTGCTGATTGGCTCAAGCAAACGCTGCGCCCGGCGATCATGCAAAAGCTCGCCACGCTCGATGCTCAGGAGCGGCCCGAATGAAAGCGATGATTCTGGCCGCCGGGCTTGGCAAACGCATGCGCCCACTCACTGACACCTGCCCCAAGCCGCTTTTGCCGGTGGCCGGAAAACCACTGATTGTGCATCACTTGGAGCGCTTAAAGCGCGCCGGCTTTGTAGATGTCGTGATCAACGTTAGCTACCGCGGCGAGCAGATCATTGAGGCCCTTGGCGATGGCCAAGCCTTCGGGCTACGCCTGCATTTTAGCCGTGAAGAAACTCCGCTTGAAACCGGCGGCGGGATTCGACAGGCGCTGTCACTGCTCGGCGAGACGCCCTTTTTGCTAGTTAACGGCGATGTGTGGTGCGAGACGCTACCACGCCAACTTGCACTCAAAAACGGGGATCTTGCCCACCTCATGCTCGTGGATAACCCGGAGCATCACCCGGAAGGCGACTTTTCGCTGAGCGGCGGCCGCGTTCGCCACTTTGGGGAGCCTAAGCTCACCTTCTCGGGTGTGAGCGTGATCGACCCGACGCTTGTCGCTAGGCATGCACCCGGCGCCTTTGCATTGGCCCCCCTGCTCAAAGCGGCCATGACAGCAGACCGCGTCAGCGGCGAGCACTTTCGCGGCCAATGGGTGGACGTGGGCACACCCGAACGGCTCAAAGCGCTTGATCGCGCGCTTCGCGATAGCGTTTAGCCACGCCACTGTTAACCAAGTCACTATGAACGAAGCCACTGTCAACCAAGCTACGCTCACCGCCATGGGGAAAGCCAACCGTACCAAAGCGATTAAATGTTATGCTGCATGTCTTATACCTACCGGCAGCCAGACGTTAGACCGACCAGACAGGAGAGAAACGTGAAAGCACGGGTTAAATGGACCGATGGACGCCAATTTGTGACGGAATCCGGCAGTGGCCACAGCGTTGTTATCGATGGCCCGCCCGATCACGGCGGGCGCAATACCGGGCCGCGCCCGATGGAAATGCTGCTCATGGGCATGGGCGGCTGTACCGCCTTTGATATTCTTAACATTCTCGACAAAGCGCGCGCCGATGTGACCGACTGCGTCGCCGAGCTTGACGCCGAGCGTGCCGACAGCGTGCCGTCTGTCTTTACCAAGATTCACGTTCATTTTGTGATCTCAGGCCGCGGCCTCAAAGAGAAGCAGGTTCAGCGCGCCGTTGAGCTCTCTGCGGATAAATACTGCAGCGCCTCGATCATGCTCGGCCAGGGTGGCGTTGAAATCACCCACTCATTTGACGTTGTACAAGCGTCGTCGTAGACCTAAACGGCGCAATCCGTGTGAAAAAATTGCCCTGGCCGGATGCATCGCTGCCTTCAGCCGGGCATAATACGCGCGCTCGTATTCAACGGCTTTTCCACTGATAGAAGTGGGCTTGGTTCCGGCGCTGGCTCGTCGGGGTGTCTTCATCCGCCATAGGGAGGTTCGGACGTGTCAGATAATCTCCGACTCCACGGGTTTAACAACCTGACAAGCTCCTTGAGCTTTAATATTTACGACATCTGTTACGCCAAAACCGAAGAGCAGCGATCTGCTTATATCGATTATATCGATGAGCTCTACAATGCGGAGCGCTTGACCCAGATCCTCAAGGACGTCACCAACATTATTGGCGCCCATGTGCTCAATATTTCGCGCCAGGACTATGAGCCCCATGGGGCGAGCGTGACAATCCTGATTGCCGAGCACGAGTTAGACGAGGCAGACCCCGGCCAAACTAAGCCCGGCCCTGGCCCGTTGCCGGAAACCGTGGTCGCGCACTTGGATAAGAGCCACGTGACCGTGCACAGCTATCCGGAATCGCATCCGGATAACGGCATTAGCACCTTCCGGTTAGATATCGATGTCTCCACTTGTGGTCATATCAGCCCGCTCAAGGCGCTGAATTACCTGATTCACAGCTTCGACTCCGACATTGTCACCACGGATTACCGGGTACGTGGCTTTACGCGTGACGTTGATGGCAAGAAACTCTTCATCGATCACGAGATTACCTCGATCCAGGATTACCTCGCCGACGATACCAAGCAGCAATATCAAATGATTGATGTGAACGTGTACCAAGAAAACATGTTCCACACCAAAATGCTGCTGAAAGACTTTCATCTGGATAACTACCTGTTCGGCACCTCACGGCGCGATCTCACCTTCGAAGAAGCCCGCAATATTGAAAACCGTTTGCGCAAGGAGATGCTCGAAATTTTCTACTCGCGCAATTTAGATTAGCGTCAGCGCTCCTCGATAACCCAAACCGGGCCTGCTGCAGGCCCGGTTTTTTTTCAAGCAAGTATTTAATAAATCTTCGCTTCGCCTTCGGGGCGGGTTTTAAACCGGCGATGAAGCCAGAGGTATTGCTCAGGGTGCTTGAGAATCGCCTGTTCGATGATAGCGTTAACGCGCGTGGCGTCGGTGACATCATTCCCGCTAGGATAGCTTTCCAGCGCAGGTAACCACTCGAAGGTATAGGTGCGGTTATCCGGGTTGCGGTGGAACATCAGCAGCACGACGGGGGCGTCGGTTAAGCGGGCGATTTTGGCCGTTAGCTTGATGGTGGCCGCCTGCTGACCAAAAAAAGGCGCGAACACGCTCGCGTCTCGACCAAAATCCTGATCCGGTGAGTACCAAACCGAGCGCCCCGCTTTTATCCGGCGAACTGCCGCGCGTAAGTCGTAACGATCAATCAGTTGGCCGAAATTACGCTGACGCGCACGCATCATGAAGCGGTCAAACAGCGGATTATTGTGCGGTCGATAGACCGCATCGCCAGAAAAAAACAACGAATGTAACGCTCCCCCCAAATCCAGCGACGAAAAGTGCACACCTACAATCAGCACGCCTTTGCCTTGCGCCTCGGCGCGGGCGAGATGCTCCTCGCCAATGCATGCCACCCGATGGCGAAAGTCTTCGGCATCGCGACACCAGACGGCTGCGGTTTCCAGCAGCCCAATGCCGTTGGCAATAAACGTCTCCTTCACCAGACGGCGCTGCGCGTCAGCGCTTTTGTCAGGAAAACAGAGTGCCACGTTGGTTTCCGTAATATGCCGACGCCGTTTAGCCACGCGCCAAGCCGTCAACCCGATGCCTTTGCCTAGCCACAACTTCATCCGCCACGGCAGCCACGCCGCCACATACATCGCGCCAATCGCAAGCCATGTCGGCCAATAATAGGGGTGAGCAAAGGAGTTGGGGTAGCGCGATTTCGCCATGCGGTTTCATTCGTCTTTGATAATGGGAGTTTGACGCTCGGTGACGTTTACACGCCTAATTTAAACACCAGCATAATGCCGCGGCACACGCGGTAGCACGCCGGTGAGCAGGGTATAGCTGATGGTGTCACAGTGGCGTGCAACCTCATCGATTGATAGCACTTCGCCGTTGTGTGATTTACCCCACAACACCACCTCGCTGCCGATGGCGGCGCTGGGGATATCCGTCACGTCCACGGTGAGCATGTCCATCGAGACTTTGCCGGCAAGCGCGGCGCGCTTACCATTCACCAGCACCGGCGTGCCGTCAACGGCGTGGCGATCATAACCGTCACCATAACCCGCCGCGATCACCGCAATACGTGAACGACGCGCCGCACGCCAACGCCCGCCATAGCCAACAGGCTCACCCACGTCGACCTCACGCAGGGCGATAATCTCTGAGCGTAGCGTCATCACCGGCTGCAATTGGCGGGTGAACTTGGTGGGGGCTTCCAGCGGATCACTTCCGTAGAGCATCACGCCAGGGCGATTCCAGGCACCGTGGGCCTCTGGGCGAGCCAGCGTTGCAGGCGAGTTGGCCAGGCAAAGCGGTGCGTCAAGCTCGGCGGCAAGCGCTTTCAGAGTCGCCATTTGTTGAGAAAAATAGCCGGTATCCATTGCATCAGCCGTCGCAAAATGGCTCATCAAGTGCAGGGCGCTAACCTCTGGCATGGCCTCAAGCGTGCGCCATACACTCACCGCCTGCTCGGGCGCAAACCCCAGTCGATGCATACCGGAATCGACCTTAAGCCAAACAGGGATTGGCGCGCTCGGCGTAAATGCCTGCAGGGCGTCAAGCTGCCAGCCGCTGTGAATGGCCATCCACAGCCGGTGTTTATCCACATAAGGGAGCTCATCGGCGGAGAAAATACCTTCGAGCAATACAATCGGCGTTTGAATGCCCGCATCACGCAGCACCATCGCTTCTTCGAGACACGCCACGGCAAAGGCCGGCACCTGGCTTTCAAGCGCCTTACTTTCAAGCGCCTGAGCACACGCCACCGCACCGTGACCGTAAGCATCCGCCTTGATGACGGCCACAGATTGGCTTTGGGGGGCGCAGGCGCATGCGAGGCGGTAATTATGACGCAGTGCGTCCAGGTCGATATGAGCTACCAACGGGCGCATGCGTGGTCTCGCTTATCATTGGTGGGTGAAACATTAGCTTTCGAAAATAGCATCCAGCGAAAGGCCTTGTTTTTCCAGTACGCGCCGCAATTTCTTCAAGCCTTCCACTTGAATTTGGCGCACACGTTCGCGCGTAAGGCCGATTTCCGCCCCCACTTCTTCCAACGTTGCGGGTTCATGGCCACGCAAACCGAAGCGGCGCACGACCACTTCGCGCTGTTTTTCCGTCAATTCGCCCAGCCATTCGTCCACGTGTTCTTTGACATCACCATCCACCAATGAGGCTTCCGGACCGTGATCGTCGTCATCGGTCAAGGTATCGATCAGTGACTTGTCGCTATCGCCGCCGAGGGGGTAATCGACAGAGGAGACACGCTCGTTAAGCCCGAGCATTTTTTTGACCGTCTCGACCGGTTTATCCAGATGGTCGGCGATCTCTTCCGGTGTGGCTTCGTGATCGAGTTTCTGCGTCAGCTCACGCGCGGCGCGCAAGTAGATATTGAGCTCTTTGACCACGTGAATCGGCAAACGAATCGTGCGGGTCTGATTCATCAGCGCGCGCTCGATCGTTTGCCGGATCCACCAGGTGGCGTAGGTTGAAAAGCGAAAGCCGCGCTCAGGGTCAAACTTTTCCACGGCGCGAATAAGGCCTAAGTTGCCCTCTTCGATCAAATCCAACAGTGTCAGGCCGCGGTTAAGGTATCGACGAGCGATCTTCACCACGAGACGCAGATTGGACTCAATCATTCGCGAGCGACCCAGCGGGTCGCCTTTGCGGGCTAGACGGCCGTAGTGGACCTCCTCTTCGGGCGTTAGCAGCGGCGAAAAGCCGATTTCATTGAGATAGATCTGCGTGGCATCCAGACTCTGGTTTTGCTGACGCCCTTCACGCCCGAGCGCTTTTTCAAACGCCTCTTCTTCGGCAGCCGCCGCTTCGCTGTCTATCTCACTTAGCGCTTCTTCAGCAGCACTAAGGTCTACTTCCTGTAGTTCACGTTCAAGCATACTCATCGTTCGTTCCCCCGTACCTCGACTTTAGTGCCGCTATCTGAACGCCAAGAGTCTTTTGATCGCCAAGCACTTTTACATCCCAAGTACTTTTACATCGCAAGTTCTTTGGCATACCAAGTTCTTTTGCACGTCACTGATGCGCTTGGTTTTATCGCTATTAAAGTGTCGATTTACTTAACGTGATGGCAGAAACGCTAGAGGATCTTGAGGCTGACCATCCTTGCGCACCTCAAAATGCAGCCTCACGTCTTCTGCGTCGCTATCGCCCATCGTGGCAATCGTTTCCCCTGCTTTTACCACGTCATTTTCGCTTACGCGAAGGCTGTCATTATGCGCATAGGCGGTCAGAAACTCGTCGTTATGCTTAAGCAGTACCAAGTTGCCATACCCGCGAACACCGCTGCCAGCGTAGACCACAATCCCTGGCCCGGCAGCTTTGACAGGTTGCCCCTTTTCCCCAGCGATATCAATCCCGGCAGTGATACTTTGCCCTTCGCCAAAAGTACTCACCACCTCGCCTTCAACCGGCCATTGCCAATCTATTGTGTCGGCGGGGGTGTAGGTTCTGGCGCTACGATCTTCGCTCGGGGTTTGGCTAGGCTCAGCTTGTGGTTCCGGCTCAGCTTGTGGTGCGGGCTCGGCGGTTTGCGGCTCGCGGTCGGGTTCTGGTTCGGGCTGGGAAACGGCGGCCGTTTCAGGGCCAGCTTCAACGTCTGATGCTTGCGAGGATTGCGCGACAGCGACGCTTTCAGCGGCGTCAACCGCTTCACGCTCTGCCGTGACACGCTGATTGCGCTCGAGGGCCGACTCATCCGGCAACAGCCAATCCATTTCTTGTTCTTCCGGCGCGACAGCAGCACCACTTGCGCCAAGCCCAGTGGCAACCGCTCCCTGCGAGCCGCCACGACGAGCGGGCGTGTCACTGGTTTGGCCTTCGCGCAGCTGAATGGTTTGTCCGGGGTAAATGTTGTAAGGCGGGTCAATATCATTCAGCGCGGCAAGATCGCGATAGTCCATGTCGTGTTGCCACGCAATGCCATAGAGGGTATCGCCCGCGTTGACGGTATATTGCGAACTACTTTCAACGGCCTGGCGCGCGTCGCTTAAATCACGCACTTGTGGGCCAGCGCCTTGCTGATTGGCACAGCCAGCAACGGCCAGAGCAAGTGCCGACATCATCAAAACCTTACGCATGCAATTCTTACTCCTTTTCAGCGCCGAGGTGAGCGCCGCGTGACGTATTTGTGGCGATGGCCTGGCGATTGAGTGCGACAACCAACACGGCTCCCACTAGCATGAGCAAGATAACCCCCCACACTTGGGCAGAGCCGCCGACCAGTTGCGCGTAATCATCCGGCATTAAATAGCGATGTGCCAACGGGATCATCTGCCCATCAGGGCCAAGCTGATAGCTTACCAGCTCGCGCCAAGGCCAGAGAACCGGCAAGGAGCCAATAATAAAGCCCAGTAACAACTGCATGGTAGCACCGTGATGGCGATCCAAGAGCCACGATAAAAGGCGCGAGAAGAGCGCAAGCCCAACGGCGCAGCCGGCCGCAAAAATGGCGATCACGGTCATATCAAACCCACGTATCGCCTGCATAATGGTGCCATAAAGCCCCATGGTGAGAAGCAAAAAGCTACCCGATACTCCGGGAAGTATCATCGCGCTAATCGCAATCGCGCCGGCCACCGCCACGATCAGCGCTTCATTGCCCAGCATTAGCACAAGCGGCATCAGCCCCGGCAGGGCTTTGGCTATCAAAAGCCCGATAATTAACGGCAGCACATACCAGAGCTTCCACCCCGTATGCGCCTGATGTACCACCAGTGCCGACGCCGCAACGAGCCCAAAAAAGAAACCGTTGAGTAGCAGCGGATGCGCCTCCATCAGCCAAACGGCCAAGTGCGCCACGCTGAACAAGCTAACCGCGACGCCTAGCAGCAACGGTAGCAAGAAGACCAAGTTCAAATGGCGCCACACGCCTTTCATTCCCCCTTGGCGAAAGGCGCGCCAGGCGCTCGGGCCAAACTGGCGGATGGTGTGAATCAACTCCTCGTAAATGCCGGTAACGAACGCAATCGTCCCGCCTGATACTCCCGGCACCGCGTCAGCGGCACCCATTCCAGCGCCTTTAAGAAAGAGGCCCAATGTTTGACGCTTCAATCCACCACTCCTTGCAACAGGGGAACAAACCGCACCGGCTCTAACCGACGCTTGTCGTAACTTTGCCCAACGCGGCGCACTTGCGTAAGCCACTGGGTGCCGTCGGCGTCTTCCAACGGGGCAATCAACACACCGCCATCGCTTAACTGCTCTAACAGCGTCGGCGGTAGCGTTTGAGCGCAGGCGGTGAGCAAAATAACGTCAAAAGGGGCCGCTTGCGGCCAACCACTATTGCCGTCTGCTACCGCGAGGCGCGCTTTTGCGTCCAACCGCTTAAGCCGCGCAGCGGCACGCCGGTGTAAGGCGTAAATACGCTCAAGCGAGTAAAGCGTGGGCACTAAGCGTGAAAGAATGAGCGTTTGATACCCCGAGCCGGTGCCAAGTTCCAACACGCGCTGCGGCGTTTCCCGCAGCGTAAGCTCCGTCATGCGCGCCACGGTCAACGGCTGGGAAAGCGTCTGGCCAAAACCGATGGGCAGCGACGTGTCTTCGTAGGCACGGTGAGCAAGCGCCTCATCGACAAACAGATGCCGTGGCGCATCGGCCATCACCGCCAACACCCGCTCATCGCGAATGCCTTGATGCGCCATGCGTTCGACCATCCGATCGCGGGTGCGCTGCGAGGTCATGCCACGGCCACGCAACTCCGTAGGAGACAATTCAGGCAAAAGCATCCAACCAATCCTGCACATCGCCACGGGCTGGGTGGCGGGTTAAATCGGTTTGCAGCGGCGTGATGGAAACAAATCCCGCCTCCACGGCGGCAAAATCCGTATCCTCGCCATCATCGGCATTCTCCCCCACCGCCGCGATCCAATAACGCGTGCGGCCACGTGGGTCTTCTGTTGCGAGCGGCTTGGCCGCCGGGCCGCGAAAGCCCAAACGCGTGACTCGCACGCCGCGAATTTGCTCCCAAGGCACATCTGGCACATTGACATTCAATAACGTACGCGGGGGCAACGAAAGCTGCTCCGCCGCGCCGACGAGGGTGGCGGCTATTTTCGCGGCGGTCTCAAAATAGCGGTGACCGCAAAGCGACATGGCAATCGCTGTCATGCCCAAGTTACGCCCCTCCATGGCAGCGGCCACGGTACCGGAATAGAGCACGTCATCGCCAAGATTACTGCCGTGATTGATTCCCGAGATAACTAAATCGGGCATCTCATCCCAAACACCGTTGACGCCGAGATAAACGCAATCGGCCGGGGTGCCATCGACGCTGTAAAAGCCATTATCTAACGCGCTTAGCAGCAGCGGGCGCGACAGCGTTAGCGAATTACTCGCCCCGCTGCGATCACGGTCCGGTGCCACCACTCGTATTTTCGCGTGCGCCGTCAGCGCCTCAAACAGCGCGCGCAGACCGGGCGCATGAACGCCGTCGTCGTTGGAAAGCAGCAATCGCCGCATCATCTATCTCCTTAGTTTTAACCGCCGACTGTTAGCTTAGCCGCCGGCAAAGTCGGGGTGCGCAATCAGCTCGCCAAGCACGGCGGTGGCAAAGCTGCCGCGCGGCAGCGAAAACGTCAGCACCACGTTGCCCGCCTCAACCGTTAAATCAGGCTCGCCCAGGCGCATCCGCAGCGCGCGGCGCGCCGGCTTGACACCGCTACGCGAAAGCCCATCACATAGCACCGGGTGACGCTCGGCCAACCCGGCCTCAAAGCGCTGCGCGGGGGATTCGTCTGGCGTATAGCCCACGCCCCACAAAACGCCCGTGGGGTGAATATCCAACGCTTCAGCGCGGGCTTTTAGCGTTGGATCGACCTCATCGGTGCGAAAGACACTTTGCGTGCCGTCCAACATCAGCGTGTCGCCGGCCAGCGGCGTGTTCCAATGGCTCGCGTTGATCCGCGCGCTCAAAAGTTCATTGAACAAAAAACTGCGCGCGCTGGAAAGCAGCATTCCTTGACGATCATCGCGCTTGCGCCAACCGCGCGCCAATACGGCTTCCGCGCGGGCGAGGTTACGCCCGCCGAGGCCAAAGCGCTGCGGGCCGAAGTAGTTTGCCACACCCTGCGCGCAAAGCGCCTCCCAGCGTGCGATCACGTCGCCACTGTCTACCGCCTCGCCGCTCAGGCGAAGGGTAAAACGGTTGGTGCGATGCACGCCGCGCTTTAACTTACGCGGATGACGTGCCT
Organism: Vreelandella vilamensis; assembly: GCF_031451755.1. Taxonomy (NCBI): domain Bacteria; kingdom Pseudomonadati; phylum Pseudomonadota; class Gammaproteobacteria; order Oceanospirillales; family Halomonadaceae; genus Vreelandella; species Vreelandella vilamensis. The sequence continues at coordinate 26,627 of NZ_JARWAN010000021.1, forward strand.
GCGCCAAGACGCGCACGTCCACGACGGCTAAACGCTCGGTGAGGTCAACCGGTGCATCACGCCCTGGCAAATGGACACTTAGCCACTGCTGGGTAATCGCTACGCGGTCCTTCATTCCCGAGTAACCAATGTCTTTGGGTGTGGCATCGCAACGTCGCGCAAGCTGTTTCACCACCTCCAACGTCGTTTGATTGCGCTTTTCAATATAAAGCCACAGATGCTCGCCGTGCGCTTCGGGGGTGAAATCAAGCTGCTCCTCGACGATAAAATCTTCGGGCGCGGCGCGATAGCGTCCCGGCAGCGGTGACCCAAACGTCGTGTCTAACGTGCGCGCCCAAGCGGGAACTCCACTCATGGATTGCCCCGCGACGTGAGCAGCACGACGGCTTCAGCCGCAATGCCTTCCCCGCGTCCGGTGAACCCAAGCCGCTCGGTGGTGGTGGCTTTAACGTTGACTTGGGAAAGCGCAAGCGCCATATCCTCGGCGATGACCGCGCGCATGGCGTCAATATGTGGCGCCATTTTCGGCGCCTGCGCCATGATCGTGGTATCCACGTTCGCCACCTCCCAACCAGCATCCTTCACCAGCGCCCACACGCGGCGCAGTAAATCGCGACTATCCGCGCCCTTCCAAGCGTCGTCGGTATCGGGGAAGTGGCGGCCAATATCGCCCAGCGCACAGGCGCCGAGCAGCGCATCGCACAGCGCGTGAAGCAGCACATCGCCATCGGAGTGGGCGACAAAGCCGTGAGTAAAGGGCAATTTAACGCCGCCGATCATGACATGCTCGCCGGGGCCAAAACGGTGAACATCAAAGCCGTGGCCGATGCGCATCCAACACTCCTTTTCGTTATCGATCACATAGTAAAAAGCGCATCAAAGACAGCGCATTCACGCGCGACTCTGCTCGCGCTGCGCCGCCAAAATCGCCGCGGCCAGCGCCAAATCGTCTGGGTGAGTGACTTTCAGGTTGTCACGACGGCCGCTGACAAGCTTAGGCCTATGGCCTAACGCCTCAACCGCGGAGGCTTCATCGGTCACTAAGGTTTCGTGCTCGCGGGCATGAACAAGCGCCTGACAAAGCAGCGCGTAACGAAACCCTTGCGGGGTCAGCGCGTGCCACAGGCCGTCGCGAGGCTCGGTGCGCGCGCTGGTACCGTCACGGTTTTCGCGCTTCATGGTATCCGCCACCGGCATCGCCAACAGCGCCCCGCCGGCGTGCTGACTCGCGGCCTGTTCAAGCGCGCCCACATCGGCCGTGCTGACGCAAGGGCGTGCCACGTCGTGTACCAGCACCACGTCATCCGCCGCGGCATCCATCGCTTGCAGCGCATTCAACACGCTATCCATCCGTTCGGCCCCGCCCGAGACACGCTGCCAGTGGGTAAAAGGCACCCACGCGGGGTCAAACCAGCGATCCTGCTCATCCAAACACAGCACTAAGCGCGCGTGCGGCAATGCCGTATGCAAGCGCGCCAGCGTGACGGCAAGAATCGGCACATTCTCAAGCGTGAGATACTGTTTGGGCAGTGCCGCGCCCATGCGCTTTCCCTGCCCGGCCGCGGGCACAATCAGCCAGGTGGTGCTCATTGACTGGGCTCCGACACTGGCGCGACGAGACCGGCATTGATTTCAATCAGCTGCGGTTCAATCGCTACGCCCGGCACCCAGAAAAACTGCTCGTCTGCCCGGACCATGCCCATGTCACTGCGCGCGCGCTCTTCAATCGCGTCCAGCCCCTGTTTAAGGTCGGTGACCTCGGCGGCAAGCCGGGCATTGCGGTCGCGCAGCGGCGCATTCACCGCTTCTTGAGTGGCCACTCGCTTTTCCACTATCTGTAGATCGAACCAGCCGCCGGTTCCCCACCAAAGTTGATACTGCAACACCAACAACAGGAGAAATAGCCCCAGCGCGAGCCACTTTCGAAAAGCCCAGCCACCTGCCTCACCGTTCGCTTCGCTACTCACCGCACCGCCTACTAAAAAAAAAAATGTTGAGAAAACACTGCGCCGCATTATGCCACCATGCACCTAGCGCAGCGAGCCGCCCGACGCCATTTGGGCTATTTACCCGCACGACTTATTTTCACCCCTTGCCTTCACGCCGAAACGGCAGCGCATCGCTGGCGGCGTGACGGTAAGCCGCCATGTGGTGGGCTTCTTCCTCGCAGAACCGGGCAACCCCGGCGGCAAGCCCTGGGTGAGCAAAATAGTGCAGCGAGCGAAGCGGCTGCGGGTGGAAGCCGCGCACCAGCTTATGCTCGCCCTGGGTGCCAGGGTCGAAAAGCGTCAGCCCCTGCTCCAAACAGTATTCGATCCCCTGGTAGTAACAGGCTTCAAAATGCAGGCAATCGGCGAGCACCTCGCTGCCCCAGTAACGCCCATAAAGGCTCTGCGTACCGCGAAAGTAAAGCGCGGCGGCGACCGGGCGCTCATCCAAGCGTGCCTGCACCAGCAGTAGCGATTCCGGCATGGTGCGTTTTATGCGCTGGAAAAAGTCGCGGTTAAGATACGGTGGGCGGCCGCGCTCGTGGTAGGTATGGGTATAGCAACGGTAGAAATGCGCCAGCGCCTCGGGGGTAATGGTCTCGCCTTCCAGGCGGTGCAGGGTAATACCTTGATCGGCCACAATGCGCCGTTCGCGTTTGATCATTTTGCGCCGCTTGGCCGTCAACGTCGCGAGAAAACCGTCAAAGTCGCCAAAGCGTGGGGTATCACCCCCTCCATCACGCCACTGAAACTGCACTCCTTCGCGGGCAATGAGGTCAGGGCAAAGCGCCTGCCAAGCCGCCACGTCGTCGCGCGCACTGAACAACAAGTGCCAACTTGACAGCGCCTCGTCGTCGCACAGCTGCCACAAGCCTTGCGCCAGCGCTTCGCGCACCTTCGCTTCATCGCTTTCGGGGGCAATCAACGTGCGTGGCCCCGGCACCGGGGTATAAGGAATCGCGCTCAGGGCTTTCGGATAGTAACGCCCGCCGGCGCGCTCCAAGGCGTCGGCAAACGTCCAATCAAAAACGTATTCACCATACGAGTGGTGTTTGCGATAAAGCGGTAGCGCGCCCACCAGCGCTTGCCCTTGCCACACAGCCAGATGCGCAGGCTCCCAGCCGGTCGCCGGACTCACCGAGCCGCTCGCTTCCAACGCATGCAGGTATGCGTGGCGCAAAAACGGGTGATCGGGATCGGCCAGTCGATCCCATTGACTTGCGGTAACACACGCAATCTTAGGTAGAATAGTGCAAACAAGCGGCGATGAACCGGACGACAGCGTCAGCGAGGGCATAGCACCTCCAAGGTTGTAAGACACGAATAGCGCCGCGAACCCTCTACACTAGCGGAATGCCCGACGGGATTCACCTGGAGACGCGCTAATGTCGCATGACCTTCACCGCCAGCTTCAACACGGCTTTGACATCCAACGCCAAGCCGCCGATCAGGCCCCATTCCCGAGCCTGGCAACACGCCGGGACCGGCTTACGCGTTTAGCGCGCATGACCAAGCATCACCAGCGCGAGATTATCGCCGCGATTGTCCAAGATTTCGGCCAGCGTAGCGAGAGTGAAATCCGTCTGGCAGAAACCAGCGCCGTCATTCACGCCGCGCGATACGCACGGCGCAAGCTTAAAGGCTGGATGCGCCCGCGTCGGGCGAGCGTCTCGTGGCGGCTGCTCCCTGCGCGGGCACGCATCAATCCGCAGCCGCTTGGAGTGGTCGGCATTCTTTCGCCGTGGAACTACCCCTGGAGTTTGGCGCTAATGCCCGCCATCGACGCCATCGCCGCGGGCAACCGCGTGATGCTCAAACCCAGCGAGCATACCCCGGCGACCAGCGCCCTGCTGGCCGAGCTGGTGTCGCGCTACTTTGACTCGGACGAGTTTAGCGTGATTCAAGGCGGCGCCGACACTGCTCAGGCATTTAGCGCCCTGGCGTTTGATCACCTGCTATTCACCGGCTCTACCGCCGTCGGGCGCGAGGTCGCCAAGGCCGCGGCCGCCAACCTAACGCCGACCACGCTTGAGCTTGGCGGTAAGTCGCCGGTCATCGTCGCCGATGACGCCGACCTTGACGCTGCCGCCGCGGCGATTATTTTCGGCAAAGGCTTCAACGGCGGGCAAACCTGTATCGCCCCCGATTATGTGTTGGTGGAAGGGCGTCACCTGGACGCGTTGGTTCACGCGCTACGCGATACCATCGCCAAGCAGCGCCCGGATGAGCGCGACGTTACCACCCCGCTCAATGCGCGCCACGCGGCTCGTAGTGACAAGCTGCTGAAAGAAGCCCACAACCACGGCTGCCGCGTGATTGACTCAGGCGAACACGCCCCGGCGCTGGTCGTTGACCCCAACCAAGACCTGGCGCTGATGCAAGAGGAAATATTTGGCCGCGTACTACCGGTGATTAGCGTGAAAGACATCGACGCCGCTATTGGCTATATTACCGCTCGCCCGCATCCGCTCGCACTTTACGCGTTCACCCGCGACACCGCCTTGCAACGCCGCTTAACCCGCGAAACGCGCTCAGGCGCGCTGGTGTTTAACGAAACGCTTTTGCACCATGCCGTACCTGGGCTGCCGTTTGGCGGCGTGGGCGATAGCGGCCATGGGGCCTATCACGGTCGCCATGGTTTTGAACGCTTCAGCCACCGGCGCAGCGTGTTCTATCAAGCCAAGCACGCGCCCACCGCTTGCATTCGCCCCCCTTACCGGCGCTGGCTGTTCAAACTTCTGGGCTACTAAGACGTCAACCTGATGATTCTCAGCCAAGTGCCTGACTTTTTTTATGGAGGGCTTATGCAAGTGCCCAGCACACCCGATAACGAAGCACAGCGACTCAAAGCGCTACATGAACTTCATGTGCTCGATACTCCCCCCGAGCAAGCATTTGACCGCCTGACAGAGCTTGCCCGCGAGCTTTTTGACGTTCCTATCGCCCTCGTGTCGCTGATGGATGAAAACCGGCAGTGGTTTAAGTCCCACCTGGGGTTAGAGGCGCAAGAAACCCCGCGCGACATCTCTTTCTGCGCCCACGCCGTGGCCGACAATGCCCCGCTTGTGATTCCCGACACGTTAAAAGATGCGCGCTTTGCGGATAACCCGCTGGTCGAATCATCGCCTCATATCCGCTTTTATGCCGGTTTCCCGCTGCGTCCTATCGACGACCTGCCAGTCGGGACACTTTGCTTGTTAGATACTCAGCCGCGCACGTTGTCAGACCGCGACTACCGTTTGCTTGAGAACCTAGCGGGCCAGGCGGAAACGCTACTGCACCAGCAAAAAAACAACGCCGACCTCGCCCGTACGGCCAAACGCTTCGAAACGCTTTTTGACTCCAGCGCCGTTGCCAAAGTGCGGACTGACCGCGCCGGGACGATCATTGCGATTAACCCTGCCGCCGTTAACCTGTTGGGCTACACCAAAGAACAGCTCATCGGCCAAAACGTCGCGATACTCGCCCCGCCAGAAATCGCCGGGGAACACGATGCCTATATTAGCCGCTACCTCGCCGGCGGTAGCCCCAAGGTCATTGGCAAGGGCCGCGAGGCAGAAGCACAGCACAAAGATGGCCACCGGATTCCCGTGCATTTAGCCATTAACGCCATCGAGGGCGAACACGGCAACGTGGATGAGTTTCTGGGGGTACTCACTGATTTAAGCAGCATCTATGCCACCCACAAACGCATGCATAAGGAACAGAGCCTGCTCAAAGTGCTCCACCAAGGCATTACCGATTATCAGGCGTTGATGTCGGGTGAGCGGCTGTGGACCTTTTTAATGGAAGCGTTACGCACCCTCACCGACAGTGACTATTCCCTGATCGGGGAAGTGTTGCCCACTGACACCACCAGCGTGTTAAAAATTCACGCCATTACCGATCTCTCGTGGAGTGAGCAGTCGCGTGGATTAATGGAGCGGTTGCGCCGTGGCGATATGATGCTTACCAACCCCAACACCCTGCTTGGTCGCGTCTTTGCGCACGGAGAGGTCATCATGACCGATGACCTTTATCATCATAGGCTGCGTGGCGGCTTCCCCCCCGGGCATCCTCCAATCAATAACTACCTCGGCGTCCCCATTTTTAGCTCGGGCGAACTGATCGGCATGTTCGCCATTGCCAATAGTCAGCAGACGCTAAACCAAGAACTGCTCGACTGGCTGCAACCGTTTATCGACACCTGCGCCCTGCTGATCAACCTTTATCGCCAGATGGCTGAACGCGAACACGTCATGGGCGAGCTTGCGCAAGCGCGCGACCAAGCCGAAAAAGCCAACCGTGCCAAAAGCGAGTTTCTCTCCTCCATGAGCCATGAACTACGCACCCCGCTCAACTCGATATTAGGGTTTGCGCAAATCCTCGCCAGCGGTAAACGCAACCCGCTCAACGACAAGCAGTTACGTCAGGTCAATCAAATTGAAAAAAGCGGTCAGCACCTATTGAGCCTGATTAACGAAGTACTGGATTTGGCCAAAGTTGAGGCGGGGAGGCTGCCGCTTTCGATTGAACCCATTAATGTGCAAAGCGTCATCCAAGATGCTTGCGATACGCTTGAAGCAAACGCCGAGACGGCCGGCATCACGCTGGTGCGTTGCGAGGCCCCGGCCGAGTGGCGGGTGTCCGCCGATTACACCCGCACCAAACAGGTACTCCTAAACCTGATTTCCAACGCCATTAAGTACAACCACGCTAACGGGCGCGTTGAGATAAGCGCTAACACAAAAGGCAGTACGATTTGCATTGGTGTCAGCGATAACGGCCCCGGCATTGCCCCTGAGCGACATCACGAGCTGTTTGAGCCATTTAACCGCCTGGATGCCGAAAACGGCGCGATTGAAGGCACTGGTATCGGGCTTGCCATCACCCGTGAACTGGTGGATCGCATGGGCGGCGATATCAGCGTGGACAGCATGCCTGGCCAAGGTGCCACGTTCTCGTTCACTCTCCCCCTTGCCAGCGACAAATATAACGCCCCCAAGCACCCACATACTGAGCGCGACCCCCACCCAAGCGCACCGTCCCAACAGCACACGCTGCTGTACATTGAAGACAACCCGGCCAATCAACGACTCATGGAAGACATTATCGACGATATCGATGATGTCACGCTGCGCACCGTGCCGACGGCGGAGATTGGCCTAGACATTATCCGCAGTCGCCAGCCCGACGTGATTCTAATAGACATTCACCTGCCAGGCATGAATGGCTACCAAGCGCTAGAGGCCATTCGCAAAGACGAGACGCTCAACCACCTTCCGGTCATCGCGCTTTCGGCCAACGCCATGCCCAGCGATATTAAAAACGGCATAGAAGCAGGCTTTGACGACTACCTAACCAAACCCCTGGAAATTGAAAAACTGCTGAGTACGCTGCTGCGACACACCCAGCCGCGAGGGAGCGCCTAATGAACTTAGCCAATAAGCACCTTTTGGTGGTTGACGATAACCCCGTTAATGTCGAGCTGATGCTTGATCTGCTCGATGAACACGGCTTTAGCCACGTGCATGGCATCAGCGACCCACGCCATGTGCTGGATTATTGCCAGGAGCAGCTGCCGGACTTACTCCTTTTGGATATTCGCATGCCGCACCTTGACGGCTATGCCTTAATCGAGCAGCTGCGCGAACACTTCGCGGAACAGACTCCGCCGATCATCGTGCTGACGGCGCAAATCGACGACGCCACCCGCCACAAGGCGCTTGGTATGGGCGTGCGGGATTTTCTTACCAAGCCGTTTAAGCACGACGAAGTGCTGCAACGCATTCGCAATACGCTCAATGTTGAACACCGCTACTACGTGCGCAACCAACAGGCGGACACGCTGGAACGCATGGTGGAAAAACGTACCCGCGAGCTTGATCGTCAATCGCGCACCGACCCCATCACGCAGCTTCCCAACCGCCGCGGGCTAATCCAAGCGTTGCGCGAAACCTCGCTTGGCGGCCATGGTGCCGGGCTTTTGTTTATCGCGCTCGATGGGCTAGACGATGTGGTACGTCTCCACGGCTATAGCATCGCCGAAAAGCTACTGCGCCAACTCGGCCAAACCCTTTTAGCCGAGCTTGATGACACGCAAACCCTAGGGCTGTGGGGCGGTAGTGAACTACTTCTGCTGTCTCCTGAGAACGACCCCGATACCCTAACCGCTCTCGCCACGCGCTTGCTCGCCTGCATTGATCAAGACCAAGAGTTGGATGATTTGCTAATCAATATCAGTGCGCGCATTGGTATCAGCTGGGCAACAGGCTATTTTGGGGGAGAGCGCTTGGTGCACATGGCCTCACTTTCGCTCCCACGTAACGAAGGCCAGCGCGTACAGTGCTATTCCGAAACCCTGGAAGAACAGCAGCGCCACCGTTTAAAAGTACAAAACGCCTTGCGCGGCGCCACCAAACGGGGCGAAATGTCGCTGGTGTTCCAACCCAAGCTGTCGCTAAAAACGCTTCGCATTACCGGTGCCGAGGCACTCCTGCGCTGGAAACACCCGGAAATGGGCCACCTATCGCCAGGGCTATTTATTCCCTTGGCCGAGGCCAGTGGTGATATTCTCGCCATTGGTGAGTGGGTGCTGGAACAGTCCCTCCTCCAAGCGGTCACCTGGCAGCAGAGACCCTGGGTCAGCGATGATTTCCATATCGCCGTGAACGTCGCCGCCCGCCAGCTTGCGCGCCCGCATTTTGCCCAAAAGCTGCTCAAACGCATGGCTGAACACCAGGTGCCGCACCGGTTGATCAGCATTGAAGTGACGGAATCGGGGTTGATGCAGGATATGGCCAACGCTCGCCACCAACTCGCGCAGCTAAAGGAAGCCGGCATTAGCGTGGCGATTGACGATTTCGGCACCGGACACTCCTCGCTTGCGTACCTAAAAACGCTGCCTATCTCCACGCTCAAAATCGACCGCGCCTTTGTCATGGACCTGGAAGACAGCGACACCGACCGCGAGCTAGCGCGCACGATTACGCAGTTGGCCCACGCGGTGAACTGCGATGTCGTGGCGGAAGGCATTGAAACCGCCGCTCAGGCGGCGTATTTACGCTCGATTGGCTGCGAGATAGCGCAGGGGTATTTTTATTCTCGGCCACTCCCGGCGGATGACTTTGCTCACTGGTGCGCTCACTGGGCACCCGACGCTTCCTCCCCCTCAACCCCCACCACCCCTTGACGCACGGAGATACCTAATGGCTCACGACCTGCTTGACCGCTTACGCCAACGCTTGGAAGAGCTCAACCGCTCGGAACGCAAGGTCGCCAACGTCATTTTGGCCGACCCCGGCGCCGCCACCAGCTTGAGCATCGCCAGCCTCGCGCAAGCCGCCAGCGTCAGTGAGCCCACCGTTAACCGTTTCTGCCGCAGCTTCAGCGCCAAAGGCTTTCCCGACTTCAAAATCAAACTGGCGCAAAGTCTCGCGGGCGGTACGCCGTATGTCACCCGTGCTGTCGAGCCGAATGACGACGCCAGCCAGTACACACAGAAAATTTTTGGCGCCACTATCGCCGCGCTCGATGATGCACGCCGCGCGGTGGACGCGCAGGCCGTTGAGCGAATGGTCGATTACCTGATTCAAGCCAAGCAGATCCACTTTTTTGGCCTAGGCGCCTCCGGGGCGGTCGCCCAAGACGCCCAGCACAAGTTTTTCCGCTTTAACTTACCGGTGATGGCGTATGTCGATGTTCTCATGCAGCGCATGGTGGCCGCCGCCTGCCACACTGGCGATGTGGTGGTGGTGATCTCCTACACCGGGCGTACCCGAGAACTGGTAGATATCGCCCGGCTAGCGCGCGAATCAGGCGCGGTGGTATTAGGGATCACCGCCCCCGGCTCACCGTTGGCGTTTGAATGCACCGCTACGTTAGACGTTGCCACCCCCGAGGACACCGATCACTACATGCCGATGACCTCGCGAATGATTCAGCTCACGCTGATTGATGCGCTTGCCACCGGCGTTACCCTGCGACGCGGCGAAGATTTTCTGCCGCACCTGAAAAAGATCAAAGACAGCCTGCGCGACACTCGTTTCCCCGCCGAGAAAAAGCCCGATTTATCGTAAAACAAGCGCCGAAGCAAGCGCTATGCGTCGACGGCAGCGGTCACGGTAATTTCCACCTTCAGCTCGTCGGCGGGCATCGGCGCGCACACGCAAGTGCGTGCCGGTGCATAACCTTCGGGCACCCAGGCATCCCAGACGGCATTCATGGCGGCAAAGTCACTGCCGTCTTTCAGGTAAATCGTCGCGGTTAAAAGCTGCTCGCGGCTTGCGCCAATTTCCTTAAGCAACGCCTCCACACGGGCGAGCATGCTGTAGGTTTGCTCGGTAATATCGCCGTGGCGCGCCTCAGGCCCCGCCACTTGGCCGCACAGATAGGCCACGCCGCTGTGGATTACCGCACGGCTCATGCGAGCTTTGGTATCGTGACGCTGGACAGACATAAAAAAACCTCAAAAAAACGTAATGGAATGGAAGCGGCTCATGTTACCCACTCTCTGCGCAATCGGCACGCAAGCCGACTGACTTTCCCGACGTGAAGCGCTATCCTATGCCGCCTGTTTGACCACCGATAAGGGCCGTTTCATGCAGCGTGCCGATTTTGCCTATGAGCTACCCGAAGAGCTGATTGCTCGCTATCCCTCTGAGCAGCGCAGCGACTGCCGCTTGCTGTGCGTGGATGGCCGTGACGGCCACCTGGAGCACCGCCGTTTCCCGGAGTTGCTCGAAATCCTTGAGCCGGGGGATCTTTTGGTGTTCAACGACACCCGCGTGATTCCTGCGCGCCTGCACGGCCAAAAAGCCAGCGGCGGCAAGGTGGAAATGCTTTTGGAGCGACCACTGGATGCGCATCGCGGCCTGGCCCACCTGCGTTCGAGCAAATCCCCCAAGCCGGGCACCGAGCTACTCTTCGAGGGCGGTATCCACGCCGTGGTCGAAGGTCGCCGCGACGCGCTTTTCGAGCTGCGTTTTCTTGGCGACACGCCGATGATTGCGCTGTTAGAAAAGCACGGCCACATGCCGCTGCCGCCGTATATTACTCGCGAAGACGAGCTTAGCGACCGCGAGCGCTATCAGACCGTCTACGCCCGCCGCGATGGCGCCGTGGCAGCCCCCACGGCTGGGCTTCACTTTGATCAACCGCTGCTCGATGCACTGGCGGAAAAAGGCATCGACAGCGCCTTTGTCACCCTGCACGTCGGCGCCGGCACCTTTCAGCCGGTGCGCGCGGACGATATCCGCGAGCATCACATGCACAGCGAGTGGATCGACGTTAGCGAGCCAGCGTGCCAAAAAGTGCGCGCCGCACAACAGGCGGGCAAGCGCGTCGTCGCGGTGGGCACCACCAGCGTGCGCTGCTTGGAGAGCGCCTGCCGAAACAGCCCAGACGGTCAAATCGCCCCGTTCAGCGGCGATACCGATATTTTTATCTACCCTGGCTATCAGTGGCGCTGCGTGGATGCCTTGATCACCAACTTCCACCTGCCCGAATCGACGCTACTAATGTTGGTTTCCGCCTTTGCCGGCTATGAGAACATCATGCACGCTTACCGCGCCGCGGTGAGAGAGCGCTATGCGTTTTTCAGTTACGGCGACGCGATGCTGCTTACGCGCTAATTAACGAGTTATTGTGATGCGAAACGAATGCTTTATGCGCTTTGAGCGCCTGGCCGATGACGGTCGCGCCCGCCGCGGGCGCTTACACTTCCCCCGTGGCACGGTCGAGACGCCGGCATTTATGCCGGTGGGCACCTACGGCACCGTTAAAGGAATGACCCCAGCGGCGGTAGAAGAGATCGGCGCGGAGATCATTCTCGGCAACACCTTCCACCTGTGGCTGCGCCCCGGCACCGAGGTCATCGAAGCCCACGGCGATTTGCACGACTTCGCCCAGTGGCAAAAACCCATCCTGACCGACTCGGGCGGTTTCCAAGTCTTTTCGCTCGGCGCGATGCGCAAAATCACCGAGGAAGGCGTGCATTTTCGCTCCCCCGTCGACGGTGCCAAGGTCTTTATGGGGCCGGAAGAATCCATGGCCGTGCAGCGCGCCCTCGGCTCTGATGTCGTGATGATTTTTGACGAATGCACGCCTTATCCGGCGACGTTCGAAGACGCCGAAAAATCCATGGAACTGTCGCTTCGCTGGGCCAAGCGCTCGCGCGAGGCGCATGGCGACTCGCCGTCGGCGCTGTTCGGTATTATTCAGGGGGGGATGCACCCGGCCCTTCGCGAACGCTCGCTCAAAGGCTTGTTAGATATTGGCTTTGACGGCCTTGCCATTGGCGGACTTTCGGTCGGCGAACCGAAAGAAGAAATGATCAAAACGCTGGATTACCTTCCCACTTGGATGCCCGACGAGACGCCGCGCTACCTCATGGGCGTGGGCAAGCCAGAAGACCTGGTGGAAGGCGTGCGCCGCGGGGTGGATATGTTTGACTGCGTGATGCCAACCCGCAACGCGCGAAACGGCCATCTGTTCACCGCCGAAGGTACGGTTAAAATCCGCAACGCCAAACACCGTTTTGATACCCGCCCGCTTGAACAAGGGTGCGACTGCTATACCTGTCAGCACTTCTCGCGCGGTTACTTACATCACCTTGACCGCTGCAACGAGATGCTCGGCTCGATGCTCAATACCGTGCATAACTTACGCTACTACCAGCGTGTTATGGCGGATTTGCGCGCAGCTATCGAAGCGGGTACATTGACGGCCTTTGTGGAAGGCTTCTACGCTCAGCGCGGTCTACCGGTGCCTCCCGACCCAAATTAATCGCCGCCAGCCGATTGGCTGATGGCGCCATTACCACGTTCCACTCAACCTTGCCCAACAATGCGCAGTTAACTTAGGAGCTTACTCAATGCTGGAATTTTTCATCTCTCCCGCCCACGCCCAAGACGCGGCCGCTGGCGGTGGCATCGCCCAAATCGTGATGCTGGTCGGCTTCGTGGCGATTTTCTACTTCCTGCTGTGGCGCCCGCAATCCAAGCGCGCCAAGCAGCACAAACAGCTCATCAGCAACTTGGAAAAGGGCGATGAAATCGTGATCGGCGGCGGGCTCGTCGGTCGCGTCACCAAGGTCAGCGATGAGTTTTTGAGCATGGAAGTGGCTGACGGCACCGAAGTCAACGTGCAAAAGAACGCCGTTGCCGCCGTGCTGCCCAAGGGCACCATCAAGTCCATCTGAACGCATTTACCCTCCTGCCGGCCAGTGCCTGACGAGCTAGCGTCTGACAAGCTAGCGCCAGCCACCCTGGCAGGAATGCCATCGTCTGAACGTCGGTGAGCTCAAAGATGGTGAACCATGCCGTGTTCGCGCCTGCGACACGGCATTCCGTTTGACGTTGAAGGCAGGGCCTGCATGCTCAACCGTTACCCCCTGTGGAAGTACCTGATAATACTGGTCATTTTGGTGGCTGGTCTGATCTACTCGCTTCCTAACCTATTTCCGGAAGATCCCGCCGTTCAAATCAGCAGCGCGCAAAACGATATCGCCATAACACAACGCGACATCGAGCGTGTGGAAAACACGTTAGCTGACAACAACATCGACGTGAAAGCCGTTGAACAAACGGCAAATCAGTGGTTGATTCGTCTGCAAAATGACGATGATCAGCTACGCGCGCGCGACCTCATTAGCGAAACGCTCGGGAGCGGCATCACTGTTGCGCTTAACCTTGCCGAGGCCACACCGGGTTGGCTGCAAGCCCTCTCCGCGTCACCAATGACGCTCGGGCTCGATCTGCGTGGCGGGGTCCACTTTCTGCTTGAAGTCGATATGGACGCCGCGCTAACACAGCGTTTGGAAGTCAACGCCAGTGCCATGCGCGAGCTTTTGCGCAACGAGCGTATTCGCTATCGCAATACCGAGATTGAGGCGCGCAGCATTTCGCTTGAGTTTATTAACGCTGAAGACCGCGATAGTGCTCGTAGCCTGATCAGCCGCGAATTCCCCGACTTTGACTACCAAAACGAAGGCGAAGGGCGCGGCGCCCGCTTGGAAATGACGCTGACCGATGAATCGGTCAATGAAATTCAAGATTACGCCATCAACCAAAACCTCACCACGCTACGTAACCGCGTCAACGAGTTAGGCGTTGCCGAGCCCCTCGTCCAGCGCCAAGGGCCGAACCAGATCGTGGTGGAGCTCCCCGGCGTGCAGGACACCACGGCGGCTAAGCGTATCGTGGGGGCCACGGCGAACTTGGAATTCCGCCTTGAGGCGCGACCCGATACGCCCGATAACGAAACCGAGAGTCTCCCCTTCCGCAACGAGCCTTCGCGTAGCGCTGAATTGATGCGCGATGTGATTATCACTGGCGACAGTGTCTCCAGTGCCAATCACAGCTTTGACGAAAACGGCCGTGCGCAAGTCAATATTGACCTTGACGGTACCGGTGGCACGCTGATGAACCGCGCCACGCGCACCAATATCGGCCGCAACATGGCGGTGCTGTTTATCGAGCATAAAAGCGAAGAAAGTACCGTCATCGACCCGGAAACCGGTGAAGAAACCACCGTCCGCGAGCCCTATGTGGAGCGAGGTATTATCAGCCTTGCCACGATTCAAAGCGCGCTGAGCAATAGTTTTCGTATTACCGGGCTAGACTCCCCCAATGAAGCCGCTGAGCTTGCGCTACTGCTGCGCTCGGGGTCGCTGGCCGCGCCAATTTACTTTGCGCAAGAGCGCACCATTGGCCCAAGCCTGGGACAAGAAAATATCGAGCGCGGCATCATGTCGGTGCAAATTGGCCTGCTGCTGGTCGTGCTCTTTATGCTGGTGCGCTACAAGGTTTTTGGCGTATTCGCCAATATCGCCCTAGCGTTTAACTTAACGCTACTGGTCGCGGTAATGTCGATGCTTGGCGCCACGCTCACGCTCCCCGGTATTGCCGGCATTGTGCTAACGCTGGGGATGGCCGTGGATGCCAATGTGCTGATTTTTGAGCGCATACGCGAAGAGCTACGCAACGGGCTGTCGATCCAGCAAGCCATTCATGCCGGCTACGAGCGCGCCTTTACCTCCATCGTGGATGCCAACATCACCACGTTTTTGGTGGCGGTGATTCTGTTCTCGATTGGTACCGGGCCGGTCAAAGGCTTTGCCGTGACACTCTCAATCGGCATTTTGACCTCCATGTTCACGGCGCTTTTAGTCACGCGTGCCATGGTCAACCTGACCTACGGCAGCAAACCGGTCAAAAAGCTGTGGATTTAATCCCGCTCAGCTCAGACGTTACGAGGTGGTAATGAAACCAATCACAGACCGGCAAATCGATTTTATGGGGCGACGCATGCTCGCCTTCATCGTGTCCGGCGTATTGCTGTTAATCGCGATTGGCGCCCTGATTTTTCAACAGCTTAATTTAGGCCTGGATTTTACCGGCGGTACGCTCATCGAAGTGCGCTATGGTAGCGCACCATCGCTTGACGCCATTCGCCAATTACTTGAAGAAAAAGGCTTTCGCGATGTCGCCGTACAAACCTTTGGCGCCTCGACCGAAGTACTCATTCGTCTGCAGCAAGCCTTTAGCCCGGAAGTAGGCGAGCAAGTCGTCAGCCTATTGCGCGATCAGGGCACCAACGTTGAACTGGTGCGGGCTGAGTTTGTGGGCGCCCAAGTGGGCGATCAACTGCGCGATCAAAGCGGCATGGGAATGTTGGTCGCCCTCGGCGTGGTGATGCTGTACGTTGCGTTTCGCTTTCAATACAAGTTCGCCATCGGCGCGCTACTTGCGCTGCTGCACGATGTGATTATCGTGATTGGCATATTTGCGCTGTTTCAACTGGATTTCGATCTTACCGTACTGGCGGCGATTCTCGCGGTTATTGGCTACTCGCTTAACGATACCATCGTGGTCTACGACCGTATTCGCGAGCAAATTCGCACCTCGCAGATCGATGACATGCAGCAGATTTTTAACGAAGCGATCAACGCCACGCTGTCACGCACGCTGGCCACATCGGGCACGACGCTCCTGGTGCTCTTGGCTCTGCTGTTTCTCGGTGGTGACATGATCGAGAACTTCGCCATCGCCTTGCTCATTGGTGTTGTGGTGGGGACGTTCTCGTCGATCTATATCTCGGGTGCGCTTTTGCTGCCGTTGAAACTGTCGCGCGAGGACCTCATTCCCTCGCGCAAAGAAATCGACGAAGAGGAGGAAGAGCTACCCTAATCAGGCGTTTCTCTTTACCGCAACAAAACGCTGCATCAACCAAAACGCCCCGCTGGCAGAAATGCCAGCGGGGCGTTTTCATTTGCTAAAACTCACTCTCCGCTCACCCTGAGACTGTCGAAGGGTTCATGGCGAAAGGTGGAAGCGCATTTCGACAAGCTCAATGCGAACGGGGTAAACAAGCTCAATACGAATGGATCAAGCTGACTGCGAGCGAAAAACCCAGCTCCATTTTACAGGTGCGGTGTAAGCTGCTTCATTAACGCCTTGTAAAGGCGCGGGCCGGCCGCCATTAGTTGACCTTCGATTTTGACCACCGGCTGCCCGGTAGGTGTCCCTATCAACGCGCCGGACTCTTTAAGCAGCAAGGTGCCGACGTGCATATCCTGTTCTTCCAGACCCAGCACAAAGCCACTGTCCACGCGCCCGGTCGCCACTTCACAAAGGTCTAACAAGCCGCTACCCGTTGCTACCAAGGTATCAAGCTGTGGGGCTAATTGCTGCATCAGGGTTAAATACGTCGGAAGGTGGCGCTGGCGTAGCTCGGTTTCCGGCAGGCTCATTGCCATCCGGGTGCCGGCCACCGCCGTTGATTTGCTGACACGCATGCGTTTGCCGTTGTACTGAGCGCCGCGACCGCGGCTGGCGATATACTCGTCATCGGCAAATGGCGCGATGATGACCGCATGCTCGGGGCGACCCTTAACCAAGCACACCACCGAAAAGGCAAACCCTTTCCCCGCCACGGCTAAGTTGGAGTAACCGTGTAGCGGCTCAATCTTCCACACAGTCTCCTCACCTTCTCCTTCACCGGCTTTGTGAGCGGTATAGCGGCCAGCTAGGCCGTGATGCGGGTAGCCGCGCTCAAGTTGCTGTACAACGGTGGCTTCAGCCTTGCGCGCCGCTTCGTCGAGCAGGCGGTTAAGATTGGTTTCGTCGTACGCATTTTCAATGCGCTCACGGATGCGGAGAAAATGTTCAATGCCGCTGCGCGCAGCGCGCAGCGTAAATTGGACCATCGGGTTCATGAACGGACCTTGTGTGGAAGATGATGTTAAAGAACGGGGTAAATGACGAGACGGCCTCAGCCACCTCTTGGGGGAGATTATTCTAGCAAAAGCCGACCAAAGTCGCTATGCGCTTTCTATGCCGTCGCTTCGTCATGCTACACTTAGCCGCCGTATTTGACCGCCATCGGGTGCCGAAAAACGCCACGCCGAGGCGATACCTCTTTCTTTTGTAAGCCTTACCGGACTTTTCTATGCTTGAGCGTCTTCGCGTCGTTTTAATTGGCACCAGCCATCCGGGCAATATCGGTGCTGTCGCCCGTGCCATGCACAACATGGGGTTAAGCGAACTTGCGTTGGTCGCACCGCGCTGCGAGGCCATCACCCAAGAGAGCATTTCACGCGCCTCAGGCGCGGATCACCTGCTGCACCAGGCAACGATTTTCCCGACACTCGAAGACGCCGTCGCCGATTGCACGCTTGCCGTGGGCGCTAGCGCGCGGACACGGACATTGCCGTGGCCGATGGTGTCGCCGCGGGAGCTGGCGGCGCGCCTGCCCAGCGAATGCCAGCACGACAACGCCCGCGTGGCGCTAGTGTTTGGCCGCGAGGATAGCGGGCTGACCAACGCCGAGCTACAACGTTGCCATGCCCACGTGCATATTCCCACCAACGCGGATTTTAGCTCGCTAAATCTTGCCGCCGCGGTACAGGTCATCGCTTACGAGTGCCGCCTCGCATGGCTTGAGCACACGCCACCCAACATGCCACGGGAAGAGCTCGACAGCGATCTTGCCTCTCACGAGGACCTAGAGCGCTACTTTGCGCACCTTGAGCAAACGCTGACGGCGATTGAGTTTCACGACCCCGCCAAACCCCGTCAACTGATGGCCCGCCTGCGGCGGCTGTACCTTCGCGCACGCCCCGAGCAGATGGAGCTTAATATTCTGCGTGGCATTCTGAGCGCGACGGAGAAAAAGATAGCGCAGCCAGAAAAAACATCGCTCGGTAAGAAATAATCCGGTCAGAAAGAGTCCGGTCAGAAAAGCAAGCATTGCTCACCCATGAATCACCTGGTGCCGCCATTCAAGCGCTCACGCTTGAATGGCGTCCTTCCTGCCCCCACCATACGTTATTCACTACGATTCGGTATTTAATACCGGGCCAGACCGTTTCACAGGACGCTCTCATGTTCCAACGCCTGCGCGAAGACATTAACAGCGTATTTGACCGCGACCCGGCGGCGCGCAACTTTTTTGAAGTGCTAACCAACTATCCTGGT
Source organism: Vreelandella vilamensis (assembly GCF_031451755.1). Taxonomy (NCBI): domain Bacteria; kingdom Pseudomonadati; phylum Pseudomonadota; class Gammaproteobacteria; order Oceanospirillales; family Halomonadaceae; genus Vreelandella; species Vreelandella vilamensis. Next base: position 45,072 of record NZ_JARWAN010000021.1, read on the forward strand.
CTGCACGCGCTGCTACTCCACCGCTTTAACCACTGGTTGTGGCGTAAAAATGCCAAGTGGCTCGCGCGCACGCTGTCGACGTTTTCCCGCTGGCTCACCGGTATTGAGATTCACCCCGGCGCCACCATTGGCCGGCGGTTTTTTATTGACCACGGCATGGGCGTGGTCATTGGTGAAACGGCGATCATCCACGATGATGTCACCCTCTACCACGGCGTGACGCTCGGCGGCACCAGCTGGCATAAAGGCCAGCGCCACCCAACGCTTGAAGATGGTGTCATCGTCGGTGCTGGCGCCAAAATTCTTGGCCCGTTTACCGTCGGCACCGGCGCTAAAATTGGCTCCAACGCGGTAGTGACGAAAGAGGTTCCCGCGGGCGCGACCGTTGTCGGCATCCCGGGCAAAATCGTCAAACGCACCGACCCGGATAGCGAAGAGGCACTGGATATCGACCCGGCGCGACGCGAAGCGATCCGCCAGAAATTCGGCTTTGATGCTTACGGCGTTAGCCAAGACATGCCCGACCCGGTCGCACGCTCCATGCAGGCCATGCTCGATCATATGCACGCGGTGGATGAGCGCATTGAGCGCATGTGTTCGACACTCTCAAGGCTAGATGCGAGCTACCGCGAAGGCCGCTTACCCGAGCTACGCGATGAGGATTTCGCCGAGATTCTCGATGAAGCGGACACCGGTTGCCCCGGCGTCGGCAAGCGCACTACTGACACAAGCACTGACTCAAACACGAGCCCTGACGACGCGACAAACACACCGCCACCGTCGGGCAAAGGTTGACCAAAGCAGTCGGGCTTTCCCATAATGGCAGCACATTTGCCGTAAATACGCTGTATGACAGCGTTGAGGTGCCGCCATGCGTTTGACGACTAAAGGCCGTTACGCCGTTACCGCCATGCTTGATCTGGCGCTCAATGCTGACGTAAGCCCCACGAGCCTAAGCGATATTTCCCAACGCCAAGGGATTTCGCTTTCTTACCTTGAGCAGCTGTTTGCACGGCTACGCCGTGCTGGCTTGGTTAAAAGTGTGCGCGGCCCCGGTGGCGGTTATTTACTCGCCGCGCCCCCTTGTGAAATCAGCGTGTCGCGGGTAATTGACGCCGTTAACGAAACCGTCGACGCCACCCGCTGCCAAGGGCTTTCTGATTGCCAAGAGGGTGACACCTGTTTAACGCACCACTTGTGGTGCGAGCTGTCGGGCCAGATTCGGCAGTTTCTCGACGATGTCACCCTGGAACAGTTGATGCAGCGTGGCGACGTGCGTCAAGTGGCGACGCGCCAACAAGCGCGCGCGGATGCCAATATTTCAACGCTCAACGTAACGTAGCGCGTAACGCAATCCACAACCGTGAACTGAACATGCCCCAGACGACGCCTTCACTGCCGATTTATCTCGATTACGCCGCCACTACACCGGTGGATGAACGCGTGGTCAGCGTTATGCAGCGCTATTTAACCGTGGATCAGCTATTTGCCAACCCAGCGTCGCGCAGCCACATGCTGGGCTGGCAAGCGGAACAGGCAGTCGAGCAAGCGCGGCGGCAGGTGGCTGACAGCATTAATGCCGACCCGCGCGAAATCGTCTGGACCAGCGGTGCCACCGAAGCGGATAACCTCGCACTGACGGGGTTTATGCGTGCGAACCGCGAGCGCGGCATGCACTTGGTCACCTCAACCATCGAGCACAAAGCCGTGGTCGATACCGCGAAAGCGCTTGAGTCTGAGGGCTTTGAGGTAACCTGGCTCCTACCTGGGCGCGATGGCCGCATTCAACCTGACCAGCTGCGTCAGGCGATGCGCGATGACACCGCCTTGGTATCGCTGATGGCGGTGCATAATGAGCTTGGCAGCATCAACGACATTGCCGCTTTGGCGTCCGTGGCACATGAGTTTGGCGCGGCGTTTCACACCGATGCGGCTCAGGCAGTTGGACGCATCGACTTAGACGTGGTCGCTCAGCAGGTTGATTTGATGTCGCTGTCGGGGCACAAAGCCTACGGCCCTAAAGGTGTTGGCGCGCTGTTTGTTAAACGCCACCCGGATATTCGCGTCGAAGCGCTCATTCACGGTGGCGGCCACGAACGCGGCATGCGCTCCGGTACGCTGCCTACGCACCAGATCGCCGGCATGGGCGAAGCCTTTACCCTGATGCGCGAGCACGCCGCCACCGAACAAGCGCACATTAGCGCGCTGAAACAGCATTTCCTTGCCGGGCTAGAAACGCTTGGCGGGGTGTATCTCAATTCACCGCCGGAAAATGCCGTGCCCAATATTCTCAACGTTGCGTTCCACGGCGTGGATGGCGAGGCGCTTTTGATGGCACTGCGTGATATTGCGGTTTCTACCGGATCAGCATGCAACTCAGCAAGCGTTGACCCGTCATATGTATTACTCGGCGTCGGTGTACCGCGTCGACTCGCCCTTGCCTCGCTGCGCTTTAGTTTTGGGCGTTTTACTCGCGAGGCTGACATCGACCATGCACTGCACGTACTTCAACACGCGGTCACCGGCCTGCGCTAATCAGCGAACGATCTTTTAGGAGGTGCCTTATGGCAACGCTCAATATTACCCCCGCTGCCGCCGAGCAGATTCATCATGTACTCGACGAGCGCGGTCAAGGCTTGGGGCTGCGCGTTTCGGTTAAGCCCAGCGGCTGCTCAGGCTACAGCTATGTGCTCGATTTCGCCGACGAAACCCATGAAGGTGACATAAGCTTTGAAGAGCACGGCGTCAAGGTCTTCGTCGACCAACAAGCCCTCGACATGCTCGATGGCAGCGAAGTCGACTACGTCAATGAAGGGCTCAATCGCTACTTTCGATTTAACAACCCCAATATCAAAGATGAATGTGGCTGCGGCGAAAGCTTTACCGTCTAGCCTCCCTGGCCATATTCATTCGTGTTGGGAAGCGCTATAATTGCGACCACTCGGTCCCACGCCGATTTTCTTTTACATTTGCCGCCTTTTCGGGCGGCACTTTCCTTTTCCATATCACGATTACTCAGGAGCCCTTACCATGGCGACCGAACGTACGCTTTCCATTATCAAGCCCGATGCCGTAGCCAAAAACGCGATTGGCGAGATTATTGCCCGTTTTGAAAAGGCTGGCCTTAAGGTCGTGGCCGCCAAAATGCTGCACCTTGACAACGACAAGGCCGGCGGTTTCTATGCCGAGCATAAAGAGCGTCCGTTCTTTAACGACCTGGTTGGCTTTATGACCTCTGGCCCGGTGGTGGTTCAAGTGCTCGAAGGCGAAAACGCCATCGCTAAAAACCGCGAGCTAATGGGCGCGACCAACCCGAAAGACGCCGAGCCCGGCACTATCCGCGCTGACTTTGCCGAGACCATCGACGCCAACGCCGTTCACGGCTCTGACTCGGCGGAAAGCGCTGAGCGCGAAATTAGTTACTTCTTCGGTAACGACGAAATCTGCCCGCGCTAAACGCGCTGGCACGCAGCGCAGGCCTTCCCACGCGTCATTGACCGGTTGGCCTGCGTTGCTTCTTTGTCTGTTGCCGGCCATTTACGCAGGCTCCCCACGCCCGCCTCTTTTCTAAATGCTGACCGCCATGACCACCACCGTTGCCCAACATACGCCCGCCACGCCGTCGGCTTCCGCCACGCCTGAGCGCGAAAACCTGCTAGGCATGTCCCGCGAGCAGATGGAGGCATTTTTTCTCTCCATTGGCGAAAAGAAGTTTCGTGCCAGCCAGGTGATGAAATGGATTCACCTTGAAGGGGTTGATGACTTCTCGGCCATGACCAACCTCTCTAAAGCGCTGCGCGAAAAGCTCGCTCGCGTCGCTGAGGTTCGTGGGCCTGGGGTGGTGTATGAAGGCACGTCCACCGACGGCACGCAAAAATGGGTGCTGGAAGTGGAAGACGGCAGCTACGTGGAAACCGTGCTGATCCCCGCGGATAACGGCAAGCGCCGCACACTGTGTGTGTCGTCTCAAGTTGGCTGCTCGCTGGACTGCAGTTTCTGCTCCACCGGCAAGCAGGGCTTTCAGCGTAACCTGACCGCCGCTGAAATCATCGGCCAGGTATGGGTGGCGCAGCGCAGTGTCGGCCCGCGTCGGGATACCGCCAACCGCCCGGTCACCAACGTGGTCATGATGGGCATGGGCGAACCGCTACTCAATTATGACAACGTCGTGCCGGCGATGAAGCTGATGCTCGACGATGACGGTTACGGGCTTTCCAAGCGCCGGGTGACGCTCTCCACCTCCGGGGTGGTGCCGATGCTCGATAAACTTGGCGATGAACTCGATGTCAGCTTGGCGGTCTCGCTGCACGCCGCCAATGACGAGTTGCGCAACGAACTCGTGCCGCTCAACCGTAAGTACAACATTCGCAGCTTGCTCGATGCCTGCCACCGCTACCTGGCAAAATCCGATGCCAGGCGCAATGTGACCATTGAGTACACACTGATTAAAGACATCAACGATCAACAACGCCACGCCGAAGAGCTGGCCACACTGCTCAATGAGCTGCCCTGCAAGATCAATCTGATTCCGTTTAACCCGTTCCCACATTCAGGCTACGAGAAGCCATCGCGTAACCAGTGCGTGCGCTTTCAGGAATGGCTTTTTGAGCTCGGCTACTCCGCGCCGATTCGCACTACCCGCGGCGATGATATCGACGCTGCCTGCGGCCAGCTAGTAGGACGGGTAAAAGACCGCACCAAGCGCCACGAGCGTTATATCCAATCGATCCAACTCGACGCCGATTAAATATAAGCTTCGCCTTACGCCGTTGGCTTGACTTACGCCCGTCACGGCGCTTTGATGGGACAGGTTTTTTGTAACGCTGCCTTTGAGGATCTCGATGATACGTAGTTGCCGGCCAAATCGCCCGCGAAGGGCACCCATGCTGACTGTACTCGTCAGCACGCTTTGGTTAGCCGGCTGTGCTTCGTTAAATGATGTCCCGTCTGAGAATCAGCCCGAAGCCGCCAACGCTTATACCCAGTTAGGGGTTGCCTATCTAGAGCGCGAGAACTTACCGCGAGCGCTTAACGCGCTAGACCGCGCGCTTGAGATTGACCCAAAGCATCCTGAAGCGCTACAGGCCTTGGCACTGGTTTATCAGCAACAGGGAGATACGGCGCTTGCTGACGAGCACTTTCAAAAAGCGCTCGATGCTGCCCCCGAGTTTACTCAGGCGCGCAACAACTACGCGGCTTTTCTGTATCAACAAACCGATTACGCGCGCGCCTGCGAACAGCTTGCGAGGGCTTCACAAGATGCGCAATATGCACGTCGTGCACAGCTATTTACCAACTTAGGCCAGTGTTACACCGCGCAAGAAAAGATAGACCGCGCGCGCGAAAGCTTCACGCGCGCGCAACAAATTGATCCGCGTCACGCACGCAGTTATTTATTGTTAGCCGAATTAGAGTTTTCACAGGGCAATACTTCCCAAGCCTGGACGTCATTGCAAACGTTTATGCAGTTGGCAGCGCCCAACCGCCAAGCGCTTGAACTGGCGATTGAGATCGCCAATGCGCGCGGTGAGTTTGATATGGCCGCCGATTATCAGCGCCAGCTGGGTCAGTTAGATTAAACGCACCATGTACCCGTGCGTTAGGTTAATGTTTTTACTGCCCTGATCACCCGCTTTTTAATGAAGGATGCTCAGCCATGAGCGACACACACACACAAGAGCCACATGACGAACCACTTACCGCTTCACCGGGAGAACAGCTTAAGCATCAACGCGAAAAGCTCGGATTATCGCTTCAAGAAACCGCTGACGCCTTGCATTTGCGTCCCGCCGTGGTAAATGGACTTGAGCGCGATAACTACGAGGAAATCCCCATTGCCACCTACCGCCGTGGTTACCTACGCGCTTATGCCAAATACCTGGGTATCGATGAAACACCGGTATTAGAGGCTTACCGAGAACGTCATGGGTCGCTAGAAGCGGAGCGCTCTATTGCGCCGGTGTCGGCCACCAAGCCACCCTCACGCATGGCCGCGCTACTGTTTAAGTTAGTGACGTTATTGATTATTGCCGGGCTTATCGCTGTCACGATCATGTGGTGGCAAAGCCGTGGCGGTAGTGCCCCGCCAGGGCTAGAGGACCCCGCACAACGCAACACACAGACTGAAATGGCAACACCCGAAAGCGCTGAGCAAGCACGTTCTGGACAAGACCGCGCTCCCGCTGACGTCAGCGAGCCGGCGCTAAGCGACACATCCCCGGTGGCCGATGCGATAAACGCCGCCCGTGAGCCTGCCGCAACCGAAGCGCCCGCGCCTGAAGAGATGACTGAGGCAACCGTGCCTGAGCAGATTGCGCCTGAGCAGACTGTTCCGGAACAACCACCCGCGACGCCCGCTGATATCACGGATGCTGAGCCCACCACGCTCGCTGACGCGACAACCGCCAACACGGAAGGCAGCGATGGCATGGCGGAAGATAGCGCCGATAGCCCTAGCGCCGCTGGCAACGCACCCAACACGCTTGAACTCACCTTCAACGAACAGTCGTGGACCGAGATTTTTGACGCCAATAACCAGCGCGTGTTTGTTGGCTTACAAGAACCCGGTACCACCGCAAGCGTAGAAGGCGAGCCGCCCTTTCGTTTAACCGTTGGCAATGCCACCGGCGTTGAGCTGCGCTACCAAGGCGACGTCGTCGACCTAGAAGCACGCGCTGGCGCCAACAATGTTGCCCGCTTTACCTTGGAAGAGTGATCCGCCGTATGCACGCCCCTTCTCCGATTAAACGCCGTCTCTCGCGCCAAATACACGTTGGCAACGTCGCGGTCGGCGGTGATGCCCCCATTTCGGTACAGAGCATGACCAATACCGACACCTGTGACGTGGCAGCCACCGTAGCGCAAATTCGTCGCCTGGAAGCCGCCGGTGCCGATATTGTGCGCGTTTCCGTGCCTGACATGGACGCCGCCGAGGCGTTTGGCAAGATCAAGCGCGAAGTGAATGTCCCGCTGGTGGCGGATATTCACTTCGACTACAAAATCGCCTTACGTGTCGCCGATTTGGGTGTTGATTGCCTGCGCATCAACCCCGGCAATATCGGCCGTGAAGACCGTGTGCGCGCCGTGGTGAGCGCCGCCCGTAATAACGGCATTCCGATTCGTATCGGCGTTAACGCCGGCTCGCTTGAAAAAGACCTGCAGAAAAAATACGGCGAGCCCACACCCGCCGCCCTGGTCGAATCCGCCATGCGCCATATCGACCATCTAGAGCGTCTTGATTTCCCCGATTTCAAGGTCAGCGTTAAGGCAAGCGATGTGTTTATGGCCGTGAGCGCCTACCGCGATCTCGCAAGCCGCATTGAACAGCCGCTCCACCTTGGCATCACCGAAGCCGGCGGGTTGCGCTCGGGCACAGTGAAGTCATCGATTGGCCTTGGCATGCTGTTGATGGATGGCATCGGCGACACCATTCGCGTATCGCTCGCCGCCGACCCCGTGGAAGAGATCAAAGTCGGCTTTGATATACTCAAAAGCCTCAAGCTGCGCGCCAAAGGCATCAATTTTATCGCCTGCCCTAGCTGCTCGCGCCAGAACTTCGATGTTATCGACACCATGAACCAACTCGAAGAACGTTTAGAAGACGTGATGACGCCGCTAAACGTGTCCGTGATTGGATGCGTGGTCAACGGCCCCGGCGAAGCCAAAGAGACTGATATCGGCCTTACCGGCGGCTCGCCGGCTAACCTGGTGTATATCGACGGCAAACCCGCGAGCAAACTGCGCAACGACCATTTGGTCGATGACCTTGAGCGTTTGATCCGCGAAAAGGTCGAAGAAAAAGAGCAGCGCGAAAAAGATACGATTGCCCGCAGCGACTGAGTGCGGGCACATCGAACACACGACGCGATCCAACAGACGTACTGAAAAAGCGTACCTAAAAAGGAGCTTTCATTGAGCCAGTCCGCTGCTAAACCTGCGAAGAAAATCCAAGCCATTCGCGGGATGAACGACCTTTTGCCCAGCGAAAGTCCCCGCTGGCAGTTTTTTGAGGCTAAAGTGCGCGCACTCATGTCGCGCTACGGGTTTGACGAGATACGCACCCCGATTGTTGAGCAGACGGCGCTGTTTGCGCGTTCAATTGGCGAAGTGACCGATATCGTCGAAAAAGAAATGTACACTTTCGACGACCGCAACGGTGACAGCCTCACCCTGCGCCCTGAAGGCACGGCAAGCTGTGTACGGGCGGCGATGGAACACGGTCTTTTACACAACCAAACCCAGCGGCTTTGGTATCAAGGGCCGATGTTTCGCCATGAGCGTCCGCAAAAAGGCCGTTACCGCCAGTTTCATCAGGTCGGGGTGGAAACCTACGGCTTTAACGGCCCGGATATCGACGCCGAAGTCATTTTGCTCTCCGCTCGCTTGTGGCAGGAGCTAGGGCTTGCCGAGCATGTGACGCTTGAACTCAACTCACTAGGCTCAAGTGAAGCGCGCGCCGCCTACCGCGACACGCTCGTTGCCTACTTTGAGCAGCACCGCGACGTATTGGATGACGATTCCCAGCGTCGGCTAACCACCAATCCGCTGCGCATTCTGGATTCCAAAAATCCGGCCATGGCCGAGATGCTTGACCGCGCACCGCAGCTAATGGATCACCTTGACGCCGAATCGCGCGAGCATTTCGAGCAGCTGAAAGCAATGCTCGATGCGGCGGGCATTCAATACGTCGTCAACCCGCGCTTGGTACGAGGCTTAGACTACTACAGCCGCACGGTCTTCGAATGGACCACCACCGCACTCGGCAGCCAAGGCACGGTCTGCGCCGGTGGCCGTTACGACGGCTTGGTCGAGCAACTGGGCGGCAAGCCAACGCCTGCGGTGGGCTTTGCCCTTGGCATTGAGCGGCTAATTTTGCTGCTGGAAACCTTAGAGTTGATTCCAGACGAAGCGCTTGGCGGCTGTGATGTGTATCTTGTGCCAATGGATGCCAGCACTGCCGCCTCGGCGTTAACCCTGGCGGAACAGCTCAGAGATGCGCTTCCTGAACTGCGCCTGCAGCTTCACTGCGGCGGTGGCAGTTTCAAAAGCCGGATGAAAAAGGCTGACAAAAGCGGCGCCCCTTATGCCCTGTTACTCGGCGAGGATGAGCAGCAAGCGCAGGCCGTCACGTTGAAATTCCTCCGCGATGAGCGCGAACAAGAACGTGTGCCCCAAACGCAGCTCGCCGCGACACTGACGACATTACTCGGCAAATAACCGACGCGGTAACTAACGCGCATGACCAGAAGGAGGCCGCCCGTGGCGGAGCTGAGAACTGAAGAAGAGCAGCTAGACGCAATTAAGCGCTGGTGGAAAGAAAACGGCACCTCGCTGATTGCCGGCGTAGCCCTTGCGGCGGCGGGTGTGTTTGGCTGGAATGCTTGGCAGGACTATCAAGACAACCAAGCCGAAGCCGCCTCCGTGCGCTATCAGCAGCTGGTGAATATGACAGCGGGCAACGCGCTTGATGACGCCACGCTAAATGAAGCGCGCTCGCTAGTCGGCGATATCACCGATAACCATGCTGACACGCTTTACGCTGAGCTTGCCAAATTGCTTGAGGCGCGCCTTGCCCTGCAACAAGACGACTTAGACGGCGCCAAAGCCGTCCTCGAAAACGTCGTGGAAAGCTCCTCTCGCCGCTACGTGCAAAGCCTTGCCTGGTTGCGCTTGGCGCGCCTTGCCGTGGCAACCGACGCCCCCGAGCAGGCGCTTGCACTGCTTGACGAGCCAATTACCGATGCCCTTGCCGCGCAGCAGGCGAATGTCCGGGGTGATGCGTATTTTGCCCTAGGCCAACCAGGTCAAGCGCGTGAAGCATGGCAGCAGGCACTCTCGATCGCACAAGAACAGAACCAGCCGCTTTACGGCGTGCAGCTTAAGCTGGATGACCTTGGCACTGAGGAGGGGGCACTATGATGACGGTCCGTTTTTCGCAGCATATGCGCCTAACCCTAGGCGCACTCGCGATGACCTTGCTTGCCGGCTGTGCCAGTCAAGGCGAGCCGGTGTATTCCCCTAAAGCGCTCACCTCTTTTGAGCAAACGTCTTCGCTTAACGAAGCGTGGAGCACCCGGGTGGGTAAAGGCTTAGGGCGCGCCCGTTATCCCATCGCCCCGGCCCGCGACGGCGATACTCTCTTTGCCGCCGATATCGAAGGCACTGTGGAGTCGTTTGCTGCTAAGAGTGGTGAGCGCCAATGGCGCGTGGCATTGGACGTCCCTATCTCCAGCGCGCTGACCGCCATTGCCGGCCAGGTATATTTGGGCACGCGCAACGGCGAAGTCTTAGCCCTCGATCAGCGCGACGGTAGCGTTAACTGGCGCGCCCACGTCTCAAGCGAGGTGCTTGCCGCGCCGCAGGCTAACCAGCAGCTATTAATCGTGCAAAGCAGTGATGGGCACGTCACCGCGCTTGACCGCCGCACCGGCGAAGAGCGCTGGGTGTATACCGCCTCCCTGCCGCGATTGACCCTACGCGGTACCGGCACACCGCAAACCATCGACCCCGTTACCTTTGCTGGCTTTGCCAATGGCCGTCTAACCACGCTCGATAACCGCAATGGTCAGCCTTTATGGGAACAACAAGTGGCCATCCCCAGCGGACGCAGTGACGTCGATCGTTTAGTGGATATCACCGGGCAGCCGGTACTAACGCCAGACGGTCGTCTTTTTGTGACCAGTTATAACGGTCGCGTGATGGCGTTGGAAGCCACCCGCGGTGAAGTGCTGTGGGCGCGTGATCTTTCCAGCCGTCACACGCCCGTTCTGGTGGGGGATTTTCTCTTTGTCGCCACCGATGCCAGCCACGTCGTTGCGCTAGATGCCGAAAACGGCCGCGAACTGTGGCGCAACGATGACCTTGAAGGCCGCTGGATCACCGCGCCCGCCTTTGCCGATGGCCGCCTGGTGTTTGGCGATGCCGAAGGCTATGTGCATTTGCTCAACGCGCGCGAGGGCGAGATCGTGGGTCGCACGCGCGTCGATAACTCCGGCATTAGCGTTCGCCCCGTGACCGAAGGCGGCACGATTCATGTTCAGGCCAATAATGGCCGCCTAGAAACGTTGGTAATTTCTCCATGACGCTAGACGATACATCGCAAGACACGGCTTCCGATACACTTTCGAGCACGCCGGTGATTGCGCTAGTCGGCCGCCCCAACGTGGGCAAATCGACTCTGTTTAACCGCTTAACCCGCTCCCGTGATGCGCTGGTGGCTGACTTTCCCGGCCTAACGCGCGACCGTAAATACGGCAACGGTATGCTCGGCGGCAAAGCGTATACGGTGATCGATACCGGCGGCATTAGCGGCGATGAGGAAGGGATCGACGCGGCCATGGCCGAACAGTCACTGGCGGCAATCGATGAAGCCGACATTGTGCTCTTTATGGTCGACGCCCGGGCGGGGCTTAATGTCGCCGATGAAGCAATTGCCAATCACCTGCGCGTTAACCAGAAAAAAACCTGGCTGGTGGTGAACAAAACCGACGGGCTGGAAGAGCACTCGGCCATGGCCGACTTCTGGACGCTCGGCTTGGGCGACCCATGGCCCATTGCCGCCGCGCATGGGCGCAACGTCTCCACGCTGATTGACACCGTGCTGGCGCCTTTCCCTGAGCGCGATGAGAGCATCCCCCCCGACACCGGCACCAAGGGCATTCGCATCGGCGTGATCGGCCGCCCTAACGTGGGCAAGTCAACGCTCGTCAACCGGCTGCTCGGCGAGGAGCGCGTGGTGGTGTTTGACGAAGCCGGCACCACCCGCGACGCTATTGAGATCCCCTTCGAACGGCGCGGCAAGCCCTACGTACTGGTGGATACCGCCGGCGTACGGCGGCGCAAGAACGTCAGCGAGATTGCGGAAAAGTTCTCCATTATCAAGACGCTGGATGCCATCAAAGAGTGCCATGTCGCGATTATGGTACTCGATGCCCGCACCGGGCTCGTTGAGCAAGACCTGCACCTATTGGATTACGTGCTCACCACCGGCCGCGCGCTGGTGCTGGCGGTCAATAAGTGGGACGGCCTTGAGAGCGAAGCCAAAGAAAAAATGCGCACGGACATCAAGCGCCGTTTGGGCTTTGCCGACTATGCCGAGTTGCACTTTATCTCGGCGCTGCACGGCACCGCGGTGGGCGATCTTTACCCCTCGATTGAACGCGCCTTCAACGCCGCCAACGCTCACTGGTCAACCAACCGACTGACTACGCTACTGCAGGATGCCGTGAGCCAACATGCGCCGCCCATGGTCCACGGGCGCCGGATCAAGCTGCGCATGGCGCACCAAGGTGGCAGCAACCCGCCCATTATTGTCGTCCACGGCAACCAAACAGGGTCACTGCCGGAAGCCTACAAACGCTACCTGATCAACACCTTTCGTAAGGTACTCAAAGTGCGTGGCACGCCCATGCGCTTTGAGTTCCGCTCCGGCGATAACCCTTACGACAACATGGCCGGGGCCAGCGACAAAGAGAAAGCCAAAAAGCGCGAGCTTAACCGCACCAAAGAGGCACGCAAAAGCCGTCGCTAAGCCTTTTCAACGGCTTGAGTTACCGTTTGCCGTGCAGGCGTTTGCGGCCCACCCACTGGGTAGCAAACTGCCAAGCGGCACGTCCGCTGCGCCCCCCGCGCAGTGTGGCAAAACGAATAGCCTCCGCGCGCGCCTCGGCGTTCCAATCTTTTGCATCACCCAGCTGTGAAACCCAGTGGCAACACGCCTCCAAGTACACATCTTGAACAAAAGGATGAAAACCTAGCCACAGCCCAAAGCGATCAGAGAGTGATATTTTCTCTTCGACCGCATCGCCGTGGTGGAGCTCCTTGCCTACTAGACGGGAGCCTGCATTATCGTCCATTGATTCCGGCAGTAAATGGCGGCGATTAGAGGTCGCATAGAGCAGCACGTTTTCTGGCGGCCCGGTTAACGCACCATCGAGCACACTTTTGAGCGCTTTGTAAGCGTCATCATGGCCCTCAAAGGAGAGATCGTCGCAGTAGACGATAAACCGCTGCGGCACCGCCCGCAGCTCTTCAACTAACATTGGCAGGCTAGCCAGATCGTGGCGGTCGACCTGAATCATACGCAGCCCCTCGTCTGATAGGGTGTTCAAAAGCGCCCGCATCAGCGATGACTTGCCACTGCCCCGCGAGCCCCATAATAATGCGTGATTAGCCGGGTAGCCTTGTAAAAACGCCTGTGTGTTATCCACTAACGCCAGCTTTTGGCGTTCAATGCCAAGTAGGTCGTCCAGCGTCAGTGCGTCACGCGGGGGCACCGGCACTAAGCGCCCGCCTAGCGGATGCCGCTGCCACAGCGCGGCGACGTGGTTGTTCCAATTGACCTGTTCCGGCACCGGCGGTAACCAGTGCTCTACGCGATCAAGCAGTTGCGATACACGGCGGGTGAGTTCAGCATCCATCGTTTACCTCTTTTCTTTTAAACAAAGGGTTTTTCACGGCGATCATCACGCTATGATAGCCAGATAAGATTCAGGATAATGGCTATCTTATGTACTTAAACCTTTTCCGTTGATAAGGAAGCTCTCCATGCGCTGGCTACGCCTGCTCGTCATTACTCTGCTGTGTGCTTCGCTCACTGCCTGCGCCACGTCACCCACCGGGCGCTCGCAGCTTTTGCTGCTATCGGATGACCAACTCAATCAGATGGGGCAACAAGCCTTCAATCAGTATCAACAAGACCTCCCTGCGGCAGATGCCGCAACCCAACGCTATGCGCAGTGTATCGCCGCGGCCATTGTCGCTGAGCTTCCTGCCGAGCAGCGCCAAATCGATTGGCAAATTCGTGTATTTGAATCCGAACAGCCCAACGCTTTTGCGTTACCAGGCGGCTATATGGGCGTTAACAGCGGTATGCTGGATGTCGCCACCAATCAAGATCAGCTGGCCTCGGTTATCGGCCACGAAATTGCCCATGTGCTCGCCAACCATGCTAACGAACGTGCCTCTACAAAAAGTGCTACGCAAATAGGTCTTTCGGTCATCTCCAGCACGTCTGGCATGCAAACGCCGGGCGGCCAGCAGTTAATGGGGGTCTTAGGCATGGGCGCTGAGTACGGCATCATTCTGCCCTTCTCGCGCCGCCACGAAGCCGAAGCGGATGTCATCGGCCTGGACCTTATGGCCCAAGCAGGCTTTGATCCGCGTGCCAGCATCAACGTGTGGGAAAATATGCAACGCGCCTCAAGTGGTGGCTCGCCGCCCGCGTGGATGTCGACCCACCCAAGCCACGGGCAGCGCATCGACGGGCTTGATGCCAACATGCAGCGGGCGCTGGCGACCTACCAGCAGGCGCAACGCCAAGGCAAAACGCCGAACTGCTCACGTCCCTGACATGCCAACGCCTCAAACACGCCAACGCCCTTAACATTAATGAGCATATGAGATTTTATGATTCGCTTAGGTTTACTGCTGTTGATATTGCCGCTTCTTGTCCTGATGGGGGTTTACTTTTGGGAGCTAAATGACGTGCGCTCGTGCCAGCTCGACGGCGGCCACTGGGACTACCTTGCCGGTGTGTGCCGTGATTCGCCTCAGCCATTTGTGCCCTGGGTCGAGCGCATGCCGCTTCTCGTCAACGGCGGCATGCTCGTCTCTGTACTAGGGCTTGTGCTCTGTATGGTCGGCTTTTACCAAAAGCGGCGTTAAAAACTTTGCTAAAAAGAGTTAACCAGTATGTTTTGCCAGCGCTTTGGTTTAGAAGTCCATGTAACGCGTCATGCTTGGGAACGCATGGCACAGCGCAAAATAACACGAGAACTCTTGCTGGACGTACTCGAAACAGGCGACATTCGCTACAAAGATACCCAGCGTTTATGGGTTGCTAAAGAGATATTCGAGCGTGACGACAACATGGTTTGTGCCGCCATCATGTTAGAAGATCGCCTAGTGGTAAAAACAGTGATGCATCACTTTTCTTGGGAGGAGTAAAATGCGCACAACATACGATGAAGCCGATGATATTTTAGTGGTTCACCTGTCCGAGAAGCCCATCGCTAAGGAGATTTCTCAAGACTGGAACACTCATATTAGCTATGCAGAAGATGGCACAATAGTGGAGGTTGTCATTATCGAGGCTGCGAAACAGGGTGCATGGCCGCTACTGCGCAGCCATGCTGCCTGAATTCTCAATAATTAAGCGACTGACGCAATATCTCGCGTACGGGGGCGGTGTTGGGGCGCACGTTGCGCCAAAGGAAAAACGACTCGGCCGCTTGCTCGACGAGCATGCCCAAACCGTCCAAAAGCTTTGCCCCACGCGGGCCGGCCCATTGCAGAAACACTGTTGGCTCGACGTCGTACATCATGTCGTAGGCCCAAGCGCCTTTGGCGAAGAGACCGTCTGGCAGCGGCGGTAAATCTCCGACCAAACTGGCGCTGGTGCCGTTAATGACCAGATCAAATTCGCCTTCAATCGCGTCATATCCGCCCCCTGAGACGTTGCCCAAGTCGGCGAAGTCACGGGCCAGCGAACTGGCTTTTTCCGCCGTGCGATTGGCAATGACAACTTCGCTCGGCGTCTCGGCTAAAAGCGGCTCTAGCGCGCCACGTACAGCACCTCCCGCGCCCACTATCAGCACGCGTTTATCTTTCAGCACCACACGATGGTACGCCAGATCGCGCGTTAGCCCGACACCGTCGGTGGTATCGCCATAAAGGCGTCCATTACCACCGACTATCAGCGTGTTAACCGCTTTGGCGCGTTTGGCGCGATGACTTGTGGTATCGCACAGCGCAAAGGCTTCTGCTTTAAACGGCACGGTGACATTGGCCCCATGCCCCCCTTCCGCCGCGAATTGCTGCCAAGCGCTGGCAAAGCCTTCAATCGGTGCTTCAATGGCGGTGTAGTCCACCGCCTCACCGGTTTGGTGGGCAAATTCAGCATGAATGAGCGGTGATTTTGAGTGCGTCACCGGATTTCCCAATACCGCGTAGCGATCCGTCATGTATCGGCTCCTGTTATGTAACCATCAAACGTCGTCTGAGCTCGCCTCACCGAGCCAATCGCGGGGGCGCAAAAACTCATCGGTAAGGCGCGCCTCCGGGCTATCCGGCTCGGGCGTATAGCCATACTCCCAGCGAACGAGCGGTGGCAACGACATCAAAATCGACTCGGTTCGCCCACCGCTTTGCAAGCCAAACAGCGTGCCACGGTCCCACACCAAATTGAATTCGACATAGCGCCCACGGCGATAGAGCTGAAAATCCCGCTCTCGCTCACCCCAGGCCTCATGTTTGCGGCGATTCACAATCGGCACATAAGCATCTAAAAAACTATCGCCCACCGCCCGCTGAAAAGCAAAGCACTGCTCAAAGCCGCCCGTGTTGAGGTCATCGAAGAACAGCCCCCCAACCCCACGGGTTTCGTCACGGTGCTTAAGGTAGAAATAGTCATCGCACCAGGCTTTGTAGCGCGGATAGATATCCTCGCCAAACGGCTGACACGCTGCTTTCGCCACGCGATGCCAATGCACCACGTCCTCCATCACCGGGTAAAACGGGGTGAGGTCGAAGCCGCCACCAAACCACCACACCGGCGGCTCCCCTTCTTTTTCCGCGATAAAAAAGCGCACGTTACCGTGACTAGTGGGAACATGAGGGTTTTCCGGGTGCAGTACCCAAGACACACCCACGGCGTGAAAGCTGCGCCCGGCAAGCTCAGGGCGTGCGGCAGTGGCCGAGGGCGGAAGCGTGGCGCCAAAAACGTGGGAGTAGTTCACCCCACCTTTTTCAAACACGGCGCCGTTTTCAATCACCCGAGAGCGACCGCCACCGCCCTCTTCGCGCGTCCAACTTTCTTCTTTAAAGCGGGCACCGCCATCGGCATCGGCCAAGCCGTCGCAGAGGCGGTCCTGCAGGTCGAGAAGGTAGCGTTTAACGTCATCAAGATGCTCGTGAGCCACGGGTTGCTCCTGGCGTTATTTTCAATTGCGGTAGATAGCGTTGTTACAACGTATGGCAAGGGTGTATGCGCTTACTGCACTCACTTATTGGCGTACGGTCATTGGCGCAATACCTGGCCACTTACCACGTCGCGAATAGTACTGGGACGCGGATTACCGCCTAGCTCGCCCGGCACTATCGCGCCAAGCTCACTGCCAAAAATAGTACTGACCTCGTCGCGGCGCATCGCGGAAGGCTCGCCAGCACGGTTGGCGGAAGTGGATACCAGCGGCCCACCAAACGCCTCGCATAGCGCGCGCATCACCGGGTGGTCGGTTACCCGCAGGGCAACCCGACTATGGGCGCCGCGCACCAGGGCATGGCTGCGACCATTATCCGGCACGAGCCACGTATTAGGCCCCGGCCAACTGGCAACCAGCGGGGCATGAAGCTCAAGCGGCAAGCCGTCAAGCCAAGGCTGAAGCTGGGCAATGCTGCCAGCGACCAGAATCACGCCTTTCGCTGGGTCACGTGCTTTCATGCGCATCAAGTGCGCCAAGGCTTCGTCGTTATCCGGGTCACAGCTCAACCCCCAAACGGCTTCAGTGGGGCAGGCGATCACGTGTCCCTTGCGCAGGGCGGAAATCGCAAGCGCAAGGTCAGCACCGTCAGGGGTTTTCGGCATAGGAACTCCTAGCGGATTTACATTAACAAGTTGATGGCATTAATCGTATCACGGTCGTGGCAAACGCACCCAACCCCCCGTTTGCTGCGCGACAAAACCCTCAAGTTCGAGCATCAACAGCCGCTGTTGGCATTCGCTGACCGAAATGGCCGCCTGCTGCACTAATGTATCAATCGGTGTTGGCACCTCACTAAGCGCAGTGAGTAGCGCATCGGGCGGCGGCCCCTCTGGCCGTGGTGCTCTTTTTGCGGGCTCCTCGGGTGCGGTGGCGTCCAATTCCGCGCCCGCCGGTGGGATAAACGTTTCGGCCCAATGCTGCAACTCATCGAGAATATCGCGGCTACTACGCGCAAGCGTTGCCCCCGTTCGCAACAGCTGCAGGCAGCCGTGGGCTTGAAGGTTATGGATAGAGCTTGGAATAGCAAACAGCTCGCGGCCCTGCTCAAGGGCTAAACGCGCGCTCACCAGCGAGCCACTTTTTTCGGCCGCTTCGACCACCAAGGTGCCTAGCGAAAGGCCGGTGACAATTCGGTTACGCCGAGGAAAATACGCCGGTCGAGCGGCCGTGCCCAACGGGTGCTCCGCGAGCACTAAGCCCCCGGGCGTTTGGCTTAAGCGCTGATATAAATCGCGATGGCGGGCTGGGTAAATCACATCAATACCGCAGGCGAGCACCGCGATACTCGCCCCACCGGCGTCAAGCGCCGCTCGTTGGGCCAGGGCATCAATGCCTAACGCCATCCCGCTCACCACGCACCAGCCACGGCGAGCAAAGTCGCGGGCAAATGCTTGGGCGTTGGCCGCCCCTTCTGATGTGGGTCGCCGCGTCCCGACCATCGCAAGACCGGGCAATGCAAGCGTCTGCACATCCCCTTGCGCCCACAAAATGGGCGGTGGGTCGGCGATCTCGCTTAACAGTGCCGGCCACGCCGGGTGGCCGCGATAAAGCAATGTGCGATGCGGATCGGCAGCCTCCCAGGCAACATTGGCGTCCACCACGTTTTGCAGTGGGCTTCGCGCGGGGTGATCGAGCCACAACCGCAGCTCCGACGCCGCCTGCGGGGGCAGTAAGGCAAGCCACCCGTGCGGCCATTCGGGGTTTTGCTCGGCAAGTGTCGCGATACGTTGGGCACCCAGCCCTGGTAGCGCACTGAGTACCAACCATTCCTTGGCCTCCATCACTCACTCCTTTTTATAAATCCTTTTAGACCAATGGTTCGGACAGTTTTAAAGAAAGCCTGATGCTCAGATAATAGGGTCTCTCACAACACCACCACCCGAGCACAGGCTTTCATGGAAAT
>NZ_JARWAN010000022.1:0-60585 GCF_031451755.1 Vreelandella vilamensis
CGTTGGGAACACCCTGTTCGACACGAAGGTATTCCAGTCATGCTTGTGCCCGTTCAACTGCCTCCCGCAGCCGTCAGGGTCGAGGCACACTATACGTAATATCAGATACATACGCCTGATCCGGCGCCGCCACGGTAAACGCTCGCTTCAGCACGTTTGCAAATACCGGTTGTTGGTGGTGACTATTAGTCGTCACCTTGTATTTCTTGCGGTAGCGCGCGCTTACGCCGGCCTCGCGCATCAGCGACCGGGCTTTCCTACGGCCCACTGGGTAGCCCAGGGCATTGAGTGCTCCCTTCATTCGCCGCGCTCCGTAGCTGTAGCCACTCGCTTCAGCGATATCTTTGACCGCAGCCAACAACGCTTGGTGCTCAGGGGCTGGCGGTTGGCTTTGATAGCGCCGTCTGTGCCTATAGTAGGCATTGCGGCTTACACCCAGTAATCGACACATTAAAGCGATCGGCCAGGTCTTCTTATGTTGGGTGATGAACGCGTATTTCACCGCGTTTCCTTGGCAAAGAAGACCGTCGCCTTTTTTAGGACATCTTTCTCCATCTTCAGACGTCGCACTTCTTCACGCAGCTGGCGAATCTCAGCCTGCTCCGGCGTTAACTTGCCGTTACCGCGAAATACTTGCCCGTCGTCGGTCGCCTGCTCTTGCTCTTTGATCCACCGACCTACCATGTTGGCATTGATGCCTAAGCTGCGTGCGGCTTCCGCTCGGCTGTAGCCTTGCTCTAACACGAGGCTAATGGCGTCCAGCTTGAATTCCTTTGAATACTTCTTTTTTGCAGTCATGTAGCACAGTCTCCAGTTGAGGGTATTATTCCTTAACTGGGTTGGTCACATCCATTAAGCCACTTCACTGTGCTGTGTTTGAGGGTGGCATCGTTGACAGGGAGCCGGTGCAGTAACCGGGGAAGCCTGACACCGTATCCAGTTTGGCTGGAAGGCACGCTGCAAGGTGAAAGCCAAGGGCGTGTCGGGTGTGAGGTGGCAGATGAAGCCGTAGTAGTGACGAAGTTCCGGCCTGTGAAGCCTGGTAACAGCGTGGAGGAGAAAACCGGAACGACCGCTGGCGGAGGTTCAGCGGACCGGGCAGGGTCAAAAGCCTTGGTCGGATGCGAAGGGCGGAAGTCATTAACGAGAGTGGCGGACGACGAGAGAAGGTCGACGCTGCGTTCACAAGCTGCCCGACGGGGCAGGGACGTGAGTTGAGGTGCTGCGGGAACGCAGTCGCTTTGGCTCTCACCGAACGAGGGAGTAGAACGACACCGTGGCGGCAGATTGCCAGAGCGCTAGTACCCGGACGGGTCGTTTGAAACAGACCAGCAGCCAGACCGACGATCGAAGCCGTCATCACAGAGATGAGCAGGCATGAGGAAATACTACAGTCTTTACGGGCAATTGCTGTCAAAGCAGCGCTTGTATGAAGCCTTCAGACACGTCAAGCGCAACAAAGGTGCGGCTGGAATTGACAGGCAGAGCCTAGGTGCGTTCGAGGCGAATCTGGAGGTGGAGCTGTCGTGCCTGTTACTTGAACTGAAGGAAAAGCGCTACCAAGCGCAGCCCGTCAGACGCGTTGCCATCGCCAAAGACGACGGCGGAGAACGTCTGCTGGGTATTCCAACGGTTCGAGACCGAGTCGTGCAACAGGCGTTGCGCCGTATCCTTGAACCGATCTTCGAGCCGGACTTTCACCCATCAAGCTACGGGTATCGTCCGGGACGCAGTGGTCACCATGCCATCGGCAAGGCGGAGCTGTTTGTCCGCCGTTACCGGCGTGAGTGGGTAGTGGATATGGACTTGTCGAAATGCTTCGACACGTTAAACCACGACCTGATCATCCGCCAGTTCCGACAACGGATCACGGACGGCAGTGTCTTGTCGCTGCTGCGCCAGTTCCTGGAAAGCGGCGTGATGGTGGGGTTCCACCTTGAAGAGACGGCACTGGGCAGCCCACAGGGTGGCGTGATCAGTCCGCTGATTGCCAACGTCTACCTGGACGCCTTCGACCAGTTCATGAAAGCGCGGTGTCATCGAATCGTCCGCTACGCGGACGACATCTTGATCCTATGCTGCTCACGGTCTGGAGCGGAGAATGCGTTGAGGGTGGCTCAAGGGTATCTGGAAGGTGCGCTGAAGCTGACAGTCAATGCCACCAAAACCCACATCGCGCACAGCGATGAGGGGATCAAGTTCCTGGGCGTGGTGATCCACACCAAGTACACCCGCATCCAGGAAAAGAAGGTGGTGAAACTCAAGCAGAAGGTGAAAGCGTTGACGAAGCGTAATCGAGGTGCGGGTCTTGCGGCGATTATCCGCGAGCTGAACCCTGTGCTACGGGGCTTTGCCAACTACTTCCGGGTAGCAAACTGCGCACGGGTGTTGAAACAGGTGATGAGCTGGGTCAGACGTCGACTGCGCTGCATCCAGCTCAAGCAGTGGAAGAAGCCGGGTCGGCTGCATCGAAGACTGAAACAGTTGGGCTACCGCCCGCCGTTCCAGTTCATCAAGATGCAAAGCTGGCGAAACGCGGCGTCACCGCTGGCTCATCTGGCGATACCCAATGCCTACCTGCATGACGATCTGAGGTTGATGGACTTAACCAAGGTCAAAACGGGCATTACTGTCCCCGAGTTCGGGGTAAGTTAATGGCATGAGCCGTATACGTGGCCCGTATGTACGGTTCTGTGAGAGGGACGAGGCGGTAACGCCTCACCCTACTCGATATTGCTGAACAGGGGCTAAGGCACGCTTGGCTATCCATCTCTCCTTCCTTTGCTCGCACGTCTCCTCGCACGTCATGGCGGATCTTGAGGACTGCTTTCGCTGATGATGAAAAAAACTCATCTTAATACCACATAGTGTGCTATTGAAAATAATGGGTACTATATATATGGTGTGTTGCGTTTTGAGTTGCAGGTTAATACTACATATTGTGCCTGCCCGTTGCCGGGAGTCGGCGTTTTCATGTTTCAGGGGAAGTTATGTCTATTACCGTCTATAGCGCGTCAGCGTGTGTCCAGTGTTCTGCCACCTACCGGGCGCTGGATAAACAGGGGATTTTTTATACCGTTATTGATATAGATGAGAAACCGTCAGCGAGAGAAGAATTAAAGCAACTAGGTCATCGCCAACTCCCTGTCGTCGTGGCCGGTGACGAGCACTGGTCAGGTTTTCAACCGGATCGCATTAAAGCCCTATGACCCAGATCGTCTACTTCTCTACGAAGTCCGGTAACACCCGACGCTTGGTTGAGAAGCTCCAACGTGATGCCCAGCGCATCCCGTTTGAGTCTGGGGAATCCCTACCGGTAGCCACCGAGCCCTATGTGCTGATCTTTCCCAGCTACGGAGGTGGCGAAGTCAAAGGTGCGGTACCCAAGCCGGTGATCCACTTTCTCAACGACGAACGCAATCGCCGCCACCTTCGCGGCGTGATCGGGGCTGGCAACACTAACTTCGGTACTGCGTACTGTCTGGGGGCCCACATCGTGGCCCGCAAATGCCAGGTGCCGCTTCTCCATTGCTTTGAGCTACTCGGCACGCCAGAAGACGTCGCCATCATTTATCAGGAGCTAGATCGTGTCTGATTACCACTCCCTTAACGCTATGCTTAACCTCTACGACGACGAGGGTAAGCTGCAACTGCACAAGGACAAAGAGGCCGCCCGCCAATACTTCCTGCAGCACGTTAACCAAAACACCGTGTTCTTCCACTCGCTGGAAGAGAAGCTCGATTATCTGGTTGAGAATGACTATTACGAAACCGAGGTGCTCAAGCAGTACGGCTTTGATTTCATCAAAGAACTATTTAAGCAGGCGTATGCTTATAAGTTTCGCTTCCCCACGTTCTTGGGTGCCTTTAAGTATTACACCAGCTACACGCTGAAGACATTTGACGGTCGGCGCTACTTGGAGCGTTTTGAGGACCGCGTCTGCATGGTAGCCATGACCTTGGCGAATGGCGACCAGACGCTAGCCAGCGCCCTTGTCGATGAGATGCTTACCGGCCGCTTTCAGCCAGCGACCCCGACGTTCCTCAACTGTGGTAAGAAGCAGCGCGGTGAGCACGTTTCCTGCTTTCTGCTGCGTATCGAGGACAACATGGAGTCCATCGGCCGCTCGATTAACTCAGCGCTACAGCTTTCTAAGCGCGGCGGTGGCGTGGCCTTTGTGCTCAGTAACATCCGCGAGGTGGGCGCGCCGATCAAGTACATCGAGAACCAATCTTCCGGCATCGTGCCGATTATGAAACTGCTCGAAGACGCCTTCTCTTACGCCAATCAGCTGGGCGCTCGTCAGGGGGCTGGGGCCGTTTACCTCAACGCTCACCACCCCGATATCATGCGCTTTCTCGATACTAAGCGGGAAAACGCGGACGAGAAAATCCGCATCAAGACGCTGTCGTTGGGCGTGACCATCCCCGATGTCACCTTTGAGTTGGCCCGCAATAACGACGATATGTACCTGTTCTCGCCGTATGACGTCGAGCGCGTTTACGGCGTGCCATTTGCCGATATCAGCGTCACGGAAAAATACGCGGAAATGGTCAATGACTCGCGCATTCGCAAGACCAAGATCAATGCTCGCGCCTTCTTTCAGACGGTGGCCGAGCTGCAGTTTGAGTCAGGCTATCCGTATGTGATGTTCGAGGACACCGTCAATCGGGCCAACCCTATCGAAGGGCGGGTCAACATGAGCAACCTTTGCACCGAAATTCTTCAGGTCAACAAGCCGACAACCTATCATCCTGACCTCAGCGTGAAAGAACCCGGCGAGGATATCTCCTGCAATCTGGGTAGCTTGAATATCGCCAACGTGATGGACAGCGGTAACCTTGAAAAAGTGGTTGATGCAGCAGTGCAAGGCCTTACTGCCGTCTCTGAGATGAGCAACCTGGAGAGCGTGCCGTCCATCGTCAACGGTAACGACAAGGCACATGCCATCGGGTTAGGGCAGATGAACCTGCATGGCTACCTGGCCCGCGAGCACATCGAGTACGGTAGTGAAGAAGGCATCGACTTCACCAATATGTACTTCTATTGCATGGCGTACCACACACTGAAAGCCTCAAATAAACTGGCTAAAGTGCGTGGCCGTTCGTTTGAAGGGTTCGAAACCTCAAACTACGCCGATGGCAGTTTCTTTGATAAGTATACCGATCAGGTGTGGGAGCCCAAGACGGAGCGCGTTCGCAACCTGTTTGATGAGAGCGGAATCCACATACCCACCGCGGATGATTGGCACACCTTGAAGCAATATGTACAGGCTGATGGCCTCTACAACCGCTACCTCCAGGCCGTGCCGCCCACCGGCTCGATCAGCTACATCAACAACGCCACGGCGAGTATCCATCCGGTCGCGGCCAAAATTGAAATACGTAAAGAGGGCAAGCTGGGCCGCGTCTATTACCCGGCGCCGTTTCTCGACGATGAAAACGCTGAATTCTTCAAGGACGCTTATGAGATCGGCCCCGAGAAGATCATCGACACCTATGCCGCGGCCACGCAGCACGTCGACCAAGGGCTGTCGCTGACGCTGTTCTTCCCTGATACCGCCACCACGCGGGACATCAACAAGGCGCAGATTTATGCCTGGAGAAAAGGCATCAAGACGCTTTATTACATCCGCTTGCGCCAAAGTGCGCTGGAAGGCACCGAAGTCGAAGGTTGCGTGTCGTGCAGCTTGTAAGGAGAAATCATGTTATCAAGAGTTAACGCCATTAACTGGAATCGCCTCGAGGACGACAAAGACCTCGAAGTGTGGAACCGCCTGACCAGCAATTTCTGGCTGCCCGAGAAGGTGCCGCTGTCCAACGATATTCCGTCGTGGCAGACCCTTACCGCCGCCGAA
Organism: Vreelandella vilamensis; assembly: GCF_031451755.1. Taxonomy (NCBI): domain Bacteria; kingdom Pseudomonadati; phylum Pseudomonadota; class Gammaproteobacteria; order Oceanospirillales; family Halomonadaceae; genus Vreelandella; species Vreelandella vilamensis. The sequence continues at coordinate 5,859 of NZ_JARWAN010000022.1, forward strand.
AAGCAGCTGACAATCCGGGTATTCACCGGGCTCACCCTACTAGACACCATCCAAGGCAGCGTGGGGGCACCCACGCTGATGAAAAGTGCCAGAACGCCTCACGAGGAGGCGGTCTACACCAACATCGCCTTTATGGAGTCGGTTCACGCCCGGTCTTACAGCTCGATTTTCTCCACGCTGTGTTCGACTCGGGAGGTCGATGACGCCTTTCGCTGGAGCGAAGAGAACCCGCAGCTGCAAAATAAAGCCAATCTCATCCTTGAGCGTTACGACGCTGATGACGTGATGAAACAGCAGATTGCCAGCGTGTTCTTGGAGAGCTTTTTATTCTACTCAGGATTTTATCTACCGATGCATTGGTCGAGTCATGCCAAGCTCACTAATACCGCTGACCTGATTCGGTTGATCATTCGCGATGAAGCGGTGCATGGCTATTACATTGGCTATAAGTTTCAGCAGCGGTATCAAGAGGCCAGTGCGGATCGCCAAGAAGAAATTAAAGCCTTTGCGTTCGATCTGATGTTCGAGCTTTACGAAAACGAAGTGCGCTACACGCAGTCGCTCTATGACGAAGTCGGCATGACGGAAGACGTGAAAAAATTTCTGCACTACAACGCCAATAAAGCCTTAATGAACTTAGGGTTTGAGCCGCTGTTCCCCAAGAACACCACGGACGTCGACCCCACCATCATGGCCGCCCTGTCACCGGGCGCCGACGAGAACCACGACTTCTTTTCGGGCAGCGGTTCCAGCTATGTCATCGGTAAGGCAGTGGCTACGGAAGATGAAGACTGGGCGTTTTAACGCCGCCTATGGTGTCAATGATAAAGTAGCGCTAATGATAAATATTGTCATTTATAAAGGGGATGGTATTCTGTAGCGATAAACGAAAATCGTTATCGAATCTAAGGCGTTATTAAATAGCCGGCAGCTAACATTAGCTGCCGGCCCGCTTTTGATAACTTCTTTACTTTGACATTGGGGTGGAGAGTGGACGTGATCAGTAGGCTTTGCGTAGCGCTATCGAGCACGGCTATTACGTGCAGCGTACTCAGTGCACCTTTAATGGCGAACGAGGATATTGTCCTCGACGGTGTGAAAGCACAGCAAGTTCAGGCAGCGTTACAAACCCAGATTGATGCTGCGGACGAACAGACGCGTGCCACGTTGGAAGAGCTGCGCCAGCTTGAACGCGAAACGCGTCTGTTAACGCGGGAAAATAGTGCCCTATCCGCGCGTTTAACTACGCAAGCAACCCGCCAGCAGCGTATGTCGAATGCCCTCGATACACTGGAAGAAACGCGTGCGGCACTACCGCAAATAGAAGCCGACATGACGCGTCAGTTAACGCAGTGGATCAAGCGTGATTTACCGTTTTTGCAAAACGAGCGGATGGCCCGTGTCGTTTTAATCGATAGCGAGGGGCTTGAAAGCGTTGAGCGCATTAGTGAATTATTGGGCGTATGGCGCCAAGAATTTGCCTATGGGCGCGAGGTAGATACTTGGCGCGGACGCTTGGCTGCCAAGAGTGGTGAGCGTGAAGTGGATTTTCTGCGTATCGGGCGCATTGGCTTCTATTACTTGAGTCCCGATGGGCAAGAGGGCGGTGTTTGGCTGGCCGAAGCGTCGCGCTGGCAGTCATTGGACGAGTCGGCACGGCGTGATGTTCGCCATGGCCTACGCATGGCCAATGATCAGCGTGCCCCCGCGCTATTGACATTGCCGCTCTCCGTCACCGTTGCCGATCAATCCACTAGCGCCTCAGCGTCTGAAAGCGAAGCGGGAGGCGAGCAGTGAACGTAAACAAAACAGCTCGTGTCACGAAAATGCTGCTGGCGCTGGTGTTGGGGCTCTCGGTTAGCGCTACCCTTCATGCTCAGACCCAGGATCGGACGTCGTCTCAGGGTCACGTAGACAGGAATGAAATCGTATCACTTCGAGAAGCGCGCGAAGAAGCGCAGCAGCGCGATCAGCAGAGGCTCATGCGTCTGCTGGAGAGTGATGAGGCGTTGACGCGCGAGCTTGAGCAGGCGCGTGAGGCGCATAAGGTGGCCGAACAGAAGCAGCAGGCGCTGCGCGTTCAAGAAAGCGCACAGGCCATGGTAGAGGCGCGCTTGTCCGCCCGGCAGGGCGAGCAGGATGAGGCTATTGCGGCTTTCTTGAATGAACTAAAACGCCATGCCAGCGAAGTTCGAAATGCTCTGGGGGAAGACAGCTGGCTCGCCCTAGGTGATTCCCCCTTGCCACCCCGGTTGGAAGAGGCCGATGTATTGGAGCGCCAGCACGTTGAAACCGTGGTGGATAGCCTTGCTGCCCTTACGGCAGCCAGTGGGCAAGCGCAGAAGCTGTCGCTGCCGGTAGCGGATGCCAGTGGCGAGGTGGCCAAGCGAGATATTATCCGGCTAGGGGATTTTGCCGCGTTTACCCCTCAAGCGCTACTGCAGCCCGGTAACGACCCGGATCATTTGGCACTGCAGGCGGATACCCCTGCGGAAGTGAAAAAGTGGCTAGCGCCTTTCGCGGCGGGAGACAGCCGCACGATGGCGGTTGACCCGACGCAAGGAAGTGTTTTAGCTGCGCTACAGCAGCGCCCCTCGCTGATAGAGCGTTTTCACCAAGGGGGCTATGTTGGTTATATCGTGGTGGCGTTGGGGGGGCTTGGTTTGCTGGTGGCACTTGTGCAATATCTCTATCTGGTAGGGGTTAGCATGAAAGTAGGCCGCCAACGCCGTGAGCCTGACACCTTATCGGCAGATAACCCCCTCGGACGCGTGTTGCTACGCTTTGCGGGGCTGGACAAACACTTGGCACCTGAGGCGCTAGAGGCGCGTTTAGATGAAGCGGTATTGGCAGAGCTCCCGCGTATTGAGCGTGGGCAACCGTTGGTGAAGCTGCTGGCCGCCATTGCGCCGTTATTGGGTCTTCTCGGTACCGTCACCGGTATGATTGTGACCTTTCAGTCGATCACTGTGTTTGGCACCGGTGATCCGCAGCTGATGGCGGGCGGTATTAGCCAAGCGCTGGTGACCACGGTGTTGGGTTTGGTAACGGCGGTACCGCTGCTGTTTGCACAAACGGCGCTATCCAGCCGTAGCCGAACACTTACGCAGGTGATCGAAGGACAGGCCAGTGCTGCCTTGGCGGATCACCTTGATGCAAACGAAACCCTGATAAACGCGGAGGCTTAAGATGCTCGCCCTGCCTCCTTGGTTTGAGACTCTTCAACCTGAGCCGGTTGAGCGGCTAATAGACGCTGGCGGCCCGGTACTGGTGCTGCTGGGGGTGGTGGCGGTGGTAGTGTTTGCGCTAGCCATTGAGCGCTGGTGGTTCTACCGCATCACTTGGCGGATAGCGCGTCGGCGGCTGGTGCGCCGCTGGGCCGCGCGCCGGGATCACCGCAGCTGGAGCGCCCATACGCTGCGCGATGTCTGGGCGCAAGAGCTCGTTGCCCGCCTGCGCCGCCCATTGCCATGGCTCAAGCTGTTAGTCGCACTGTGTCCGCTGTTAGGGCTCTTGGGCACCGTGACCGGCATGATCACCGTGTTTGATAGCCTAACGCTTAGCGATACACATCAGGCGCGTGCGATGGCCGATGGTGTAGCGCGTGCCACGCTGCCAACGCTGACCGGCATGGCGATTGCTGTCGTCGGGTTGCTATTTATCAGTCGCCTTGAGCATGTGATTCGGCGCGAGGATCAGCGCCTGCACGACCGTTTGGCAAAAGCGCTGGAGGATGATCATGCGTAGACGCCGTTCCATGGAGTCCACCGCTGAAAGCACCGAGGTTAACCTCACGCCGATGCTGGATGTGGTGTTCATCATGCTGATTTTTTTCATCGTCACCACCAGTTTTATTAAAGAAAGTGGCGTGGAAATTGAACGCCCTGAATCCAGTGCCGCAAGCCCCCAGCCCGATGCACAAGTGCTAGTGGCGGTCACGCCAGAGGGAGCGGTCTGGGTCGATGGTCGCCCGGTTGACCTGCACCGCGTTGGGCAGACCGTGGCTGATATCTTGACCGGTGAGGGATCGGTCGTTATTCAAGCCGATCGTGATGCCACGACCGGTGTGTTGATCGAAGTCATGGACCGACTACAGAGCGCTGGCGTCGATCAGGTGGCGGTGGCGGCTAGCCGAGGCGAGCGATGATCCGTAGTGGGCTTTCGCTGCTGTCGGGAATGTTTCTGGCGCTGGGGCTTTTGTGGCTGCTGGCAATGCTGGTTGCGCCTCCGGAGGCCGAGCCCGAACCACTGCAAGAAATGGTCATGACGCTGGTAGAGCCGCCCGCACCCGCCGCGCAGGTGCCAGCCACACAGCCCGAGACGCCAGTGGCTGAGACGCCACCCCCACCGGCGCCGCCTGTTTCGCCCGTTGCCGAGAGCCAGATCGCCATGCCGTCGCTTGAGGTTCCTGATACACCTGAGCCTCCCGTTGAACTTGACAGCCGCCTGCCGGCGCTAGAGGTGGCGCCCGAGCCAACACCTGAACCCGAGCCGACGCCCAAGCCTGAACCAACTCCAGAGCCAACACCCGAGCCGACGCCGAGGGAGGCGCCCAGTGAGCAAGCGAGTGAGGAGAGCGCTTCGGCATCGCAAGATATCAACCAGGGGGAGACGACGAGTCCAGACGTCTCCGCCGAGACCGCATCAGATGAGCCGGTGAGCGTAGGCCAAGTCTCACCCGCCAACCGGGTTAACCCCGTGTATCCTTCGCGAGCCCAGCGGCGTGGCTTAGAGGGTTTTGTCGAGGTGCGCTTTATTATCCGCCGCAACGGTCGCGTTGAAGCGTCCTCTATCGAAGTCTCTCGAGCGCAGCCGCGGCAGGTGTTTGATCGCGCCGCCCGCGAGGCCATTGCGCAGTGGCAATTTGCGCCTAGCGAGCAGCGCAGGCTGGCCACCCAGCGCATCGAGTTTCAGCTGAGGTAATACGCATGATGAACCGAGCGCACGCCTGTTTATTCGCTATTTTACTGTTATGCAGTGCCTCTGTTGGGGCGAGCCCGGCGTTGCCGCAAGATGTGATAACCGATCTCAATGCGGTGGAGGAGCGCTTGGAGGCGCAGCAGTACGACGCGGTGATTGAGCGTGCGCTGGCGCAAGCGCAGTTTTTTGCAGGCGGCAACACGACGGATCGCTTTGCCAGTGCGCTGTATCGTCAATTGGCGGCAAGTGCGCTATCAAGCGTCGAGCGTTACGCAGCAGCCGCAGACCAGTTAGCGGCAGCGCGTCCAAGTATCAATGACGCAGACACGGTAAAGCGCTGGCTTTTGCAAGAGGCTAAACTACGCCGCGCAGCGGGCCAGCGACAAAGCGCGGTGGATTTGCTCTCCCGTTGGGTGAATGCGCACGAAAGCGAAAGTAAGCTTGATACAGAAGCAGAGCGTTGGCGGCTCGTGCGTTGGCTTGCCCAAGATAAACAGTGGCAAGCCGCCGCCGAGCGACTAGAGGGGATAAATGAGTCGGTAAAAAGCGACGAACAGCGCGAGCTGGCGCTGGCGGTCTATGTTAACGCCGGTCAGCCGGAGCGCGCGCTTGACGGACTCTTAACCACGCTTGGCGAAACGCCTGCGCCGTCTCAATGGCGGCGAGCTTCTCGCCTCGCTCAGCGCGCAGGCAAGCTAAAGGTGGCCGCGGCGCTTTGGGATACCGCCTGGCAGCTAGGGATTTTCACCACCGCCGACGATTTTTGGCAGCTTATCGCGCTGCACCGGCTTGCCGGCACGCCCGCTCGCGCGGCTGAGTATCTGGAGGCGGCGTTGGCATCAGGGCGTGTCATTTATAGTGAAATGGCGCTGCGCCTAGTGGCCCAGAGCTGGCTGCAGGCGCGCGATATCGACCAGGCACTCGCTAGCCAACACGCCTTAGCGCAGCTAACGCGTGCCGCCGACGAGTGGCGTTTGCTAGGGCAGCATGCCTTCGCCTGGGGCCGCAATGAGATAGCAGTGACGTCTTTTGAACGTGCCGTGGCGCTAGGCGATGATAAAGCGCAGCAGTGGCTCGCTAGCCTGCGTTTACCGTCGTCAGGGTGAGGTCAAAGGTTGACCATGTTGGTGCGTGATCGGAGGGTTTCTCCATCGCGCGCAATTCATAGTCAATATCGGCGTCACGCATTAGGCGCGCTAACGGCTCGGTGACCAAAATATAATCAATGCGAAGCCCGCGCTTAGGGTCGCGGTCAAAGCCTTTTGAGCGGTAATCAAACCAGCTGAAATGGTCATCGCGCGTGGGATGACAAACGCGATAGCTGTCCTTTAGCCCCCAAGCTTTAATGGACGTTAACCACTCGCGCTCAACGGGTTGAAAGCTCGTTTTGCCTTCGCGCAGCCAGCGTTTACGGTTAGCCTCGCCAATGCCGATATCCTGGTCTTCCGGCGAAATATTGAAATCACCCATCACCGCGACGAGTTCATTGGGGCGATGATAGTGCTGCAGAAGCTGAGAAAGCTGGGTGTAAAAGCGCTCCTTGTGCGGGAATTTAGTCGGATGCGTGACGTTTTCGCCTTGGGGGAAGTAGCCGTTCCAAACCGTGACCGTTTCACCGTCTTCGCTGCGCAAGCGCGCACCGATCATGCGACGTTGGGCATTTTCCTCATCGTCGGGAAAGCCGTAAAATACGCTTTCCGGCCTCTGGCGGCAGAGCAGAGCGACGCCGTAGTGGCCTTTCTGGCCGTAATAAAATACGTGGTACCCCATCGCTTCCACGGCTTCTAACGGAAACTCGCTATCTTGTACCTTGGTTTCCTGCAAACCAATGACATCTGGCTGGTGGTGATCGATCAGCGCTTGTAGCTGATGCAGGCGTGCGCGAATGCCATTGATATTGAACGAGACCAACCGCATTATGAATCCTCTTTCTTATCCTGCTTATCAGGGTGGATGGAAATCGGTTGGCCGCTTTCTTGGCGTGCCATCTTGCGTGCTGCCTGAAGCTTGCGTTGCTGCTGTTTTTTCGCCACAAAGCGACGCGATGGTGCCACTTGTTCAGGGTTATCATGGCGCCACTTTTTGTAATCTTTACGACGGCCGGTACGGATGGTGACTTTGTCCGCCAACGAGCGGCTCTTTTTTCTACGTGTCATAGCGTGATCTCAATACAGTGCGTTTATTGCGTTAACGCGTATTCTATCAGTCTCATCTGTTTGGCACATAAGAATTGCCACATGGGACTTGCCGCATGAGAAGAAAGCAAGGAAGGGCGCCCTAAGCGCGAAGCCCTGATACAATATGGCCTTTGTCATGCCTAACATTCACCGTAACGGACGAATACATAGCCTATGAGCGAGCCGGAACAAACCCCCGCATCGGCCCAGAACCGCAAGCCCAAGCGCCGTCGTCGTAAGCCGCGTCGTCGCCAGTCAAACTGGGATCTTCGCCAGTTTCAGGTACCCGCCGTGGCGGGTAAATGGCGTTTTCATGATTTCGATCTGCCGTTGCCGCTGATGCGTGCGATTCATGCTCAAGGCTTTGAGTATTGCACGCCGATTCAGGCGGAAGCGCTGCGTCATACGCTGCTCGGCGGCGATATCGTGGGTAAAGCGCAAACAGGCACGGGTAAAACGGCGGCGTTTTTGATCTCCATGCTGGCGTACTTCCTCGAAGAGCCCACGCCCGATGGACAAAAGCAAGGCGCCCCACGAGCGCTGATAATCGCCCCGACACGAGAGCTTGCGCTGCAAATTGAGAAAGATGCTAAAGCGCTTGCGCGTTTCAGCAAGCTTAATGTGGCAAGCGTTGTCGGCGGCATGGATTACCAGAAGCAGCGCGATAGTCTGGGCAAGAAGATCGATATCCTGGTGGCTACCCCAGGGCGATTGCTCGACTTCCACCAAAAGCGCGATATCGACTTGAACGAAGTTGAAGTGTTGGTGTTGGATGAAGCCGATCGCATGTTATCGATGGGCTTTATTCCCGATGTGAAGCGCATTATTCGCTACACGCCGAAAAAAGAGGAGCGCCAGACGTTTCTATTTTCGGCCACGTTTAACGACGATATTCTCAATCTTGCCAGCCAGTGGACGCTTGATCCGGCCCATGTCGAGATCGAGGTTACCGTCGAGAACCAGGCGGATATCGATCAGCGCGTCTATTTAGTCTCCGACGACGACAAGCAGCGCTTGCTAGTGAAGCTGTTGGAGCAGGAAAGCTTTGAGCGAGTGATGGTGTTTGGCAACCGCCGTGATCTGGTGCGCAAGCTGGATGACTTGCTCAAGAAAGCGGGTATCAGCGCAGCGATGCTGTCGGGCGATGTGCCACAGGCTCAGCGTATCACCACACTGGAACGCTTCCGTGAAGGCGAAATTCAAGTGCTGGTGGCCACCGATGTTGCCGGTCGTGGTATCCACATCGATGACGTGAGCCATGTGATCAACTACACGCTGCCGGAAGATCCGGAAGATTACGTCCACCGTATTGGACGTACCGGTCGCGCCGGTGCAAAAGGTGTGTCGATCAGTTTCGTCGGCGAAGAGGATGCCTTCTCACTACCGGAAATCGAGCGTTATATCGGCGATAAACTGCCGTGTGAGCATCCGCCGGAAGGCTTGCTCTAAGCACCATGCTTGATGATGCGCTAAAAGGTGATATCCAAAACGCCTATCGCCAAGTCGTTGAACGACTCAATCTGACGCCGCGCTATGGCCAGCGGCTGATGATTGCCGAGATTGCTCGAACGCTTGGCGGAATCGTTATGGACGACGAGGGCAAACGCCAGAACGACCACCATGTCTGCGTGCTAGAAGCCGGTACGGGGACGGGAAAAACCTTGGCCTATTTGCTTGCCGCCTTGCCGATTGCCAAGGCTCAGGGCAAGCGTTTGGTGGTTTCCACCGCCACAATTGCCCTGCAAGAGCAAGTGCTAGGCCACGATCTGCCGACATTGGCACAGCATAGCGGCATTGCGTTTCGTTATGCGTTAGCGAAAGGGCGCGGGCGCTATGTGTGTGTGGCGCGTCTGGACCAAGCGCTGGAAGGCAGCGAGCCGAATCCCACCATGTCGCTTTTCGAACAGGAGTTGATCGCCACCAGCAGCGATTTCTCTCAGCTTGCTAGCGATATGGCCACGGCCTATGGCCAAGGTGAATGGGAGGGGGATCGCGATAGCTGGCCAACCACCATCGAGGATGCGACTTGGCGGCGTTTAACGGTCGACCACCGCCAGTGCACAGGCCGGCGCTGCGGCCATTTTGGTGCCTGCGCGTTTTTCCGCTCGCGCCGAGAGCTGGAAGAAGCCGATGTGATTGTGGCAAACCACGACCTGGTGCTGGCTGACTTAGCGCTGGGCGGAGGTGCGATCCTGCCCGATCCTGCCGATTGTATTTTCGTCTTTGACGAAGGTCATCACCTGCCAGATAAAGCGCTTTCGCACTTTGCGCACCGTTTTGCCGTTCATGGTTGCCTGCGTTGGCTTAAAACACTGAAAAACAGCCTGACTGAGCTGCACCAGGCGTTGGCGATACAGCCGACGGTCCGTCAGTTACTGGCTAAGCTTCCCGAGATGCTTCAGGCGTTAGAGCCGACGCTTCAGGAGGTATTTACCCTTGGGCATCAACTCGCTGAGCGACCCAATGGGTTAGGCGATGAGGAGGCGTTTAAGCAAACGCGGTTTGCCAAAGGGCAGACACCTGAAGCCTTGCGTGAGCAAGCAGGGCAGCTCATGAAAATGTTTGCTGAGCTGTCACGTAGTCTTGAAAGTATTGCCGATATCCTGCGCGAAAGCCTCGACCCTGATAAACAGACAGGGTTGGACCGCGAACAGGCGGAAAGCTGGCTGCCGCTGGTGGCGTTGCTACACGGGCGCGCACTGGAAGCCTTCGCGCTTTGGGAGGCGGTCAGTGTTGTCGACCCAAATGATGCGCCGCCCAGCGCGCGCTGGGTTACCTTAAGTCGCGTAGGCGGTGAGCCCGAAGTGGAGTTTTCGGCAAGTCCGGTATCGGCAGCGCATACGCTGGCCAAGCATTTGTGGGGCCGGTGTCATGGGGCCGTGGTGACCTCTGCGACGTTAACTGCGTTGGGGCGTTTTGATCGCCTGCAAGAGCGTGCCGGGCTCGCCGGGCGTTACCGTTATCAGGCATTGCCAAGCCCGTTTGACTACGCGAATGCAGTGCTCAGCGTGCCTCAAGCGGCGACGGACCCCAGTAATAGAGAGGCCCACGAGCAGGCAATTATTGATTTTGTGATTGAGCTTGCCGACCGGGAAGCGGCTTTGGTGCTGTTTTCTTCTCGTTCGCAGCTCCGTGCGGTAGAGAAGGCGTTACCCGACGCAGTGAAAGCACGCGTGCTGGCGCAAGATGCGCTGCCCAAGCGTGAACTTTTGGAGCGACACCGCGCCGCAGTGGATCGCGATGAGGGAAGCGTGATCTTTGGCCTGGCAAGCTTTGCCGAAGGCATTGACCTGCCGGGGGAGTATCTTACCCACGTGGTAATTACCCGGCTGCCGTTCGCGGTACCGGATGATCCGGTGGGCGCGACATTAGCCGAATGGATTGAAAGCCAGGGTGGGAACGCGTTTATGCGCATCAGCGTGCCGGATGCCTCCATCAAGCTTGTGCAAGCCTGCGGGCGCTTAATTCGCAAGGAGAGCGATAGCGGTCGTATCACGCTACTCGACCGTCGTGTATTAACGCGCCGCTACGGGAAGGCGTTGCTGGATGCATTGCCGCCGTTTCGGCGCGAAATCGCCTAGGGCCGGTTTTCAAGCGCTTGTATTCAAGTGCTTGCTTTAAAGACTTACTTGGCGATGCGTTTCGCCAATGTATCCGCTAACTTTTCGTTCATGCGGGTAAAAGCTTCGACAGTGGCATCCCAATCGATACAGGCGTCAGTAATAGACACTCCATACGTAAGCTGGCTGATATCTTCGGGCACTTTCTGGTTGCCCCAGCTGATATTGGACTCGACCATTAAGCCAATAATTGAGGTGTTGCCGTCTAAAATCTGGTTGGTCACGTTTTCCAGTACCAGCGGTTGAAGCGCCGGATCTTTGTTGGAGTTGGCGTGAGAGCAATCGATCATAATGTTGGGGGATAGGTCGGCTTTTTTCAGCTCTTGCTCTGCGAGTGCTACGCTGACACTGTCGTAGTTGGGTTTGCCATTGCCGCCACGCAGTACCACGTGGCCGTAGGCATTTCCCCGCGTGCGGATAATCGCAACTTGGCCTTCGTGGTTAATGCCCAAGAAATTGTGCGGGCTTGCAACGGATTGAAGTGCGTTAATCGCCACATCAAGGCTGCCGTCGGTGCCGTTTTTAAAACCCACCGGACCAGAAAGCCCTGAGGCCATTTCACGGTGAGTTTGTGATTCAGTCGTACGCGCACCCACGGCTGACCAGCTGATGCAGTCTTGAATATACTGAGGCGAAATAGGATCAAGCGCTTCGGTGGCAAGCGGTAACCCCAGTTCAGCGAGATCCACTAGTAGCTTACGCGCGATATGCAAGCCCTCTTCGATCTCAAATGAGCCATTTAAGTGTGGGTCGTTGATTAAGCCTTTCCACCCAACCGTGGTGCGTGGTTTTTCGAAATAGACGCGCATCACGATAAATAGACTGTCGCTGACGTTATCGGCGAGTTCACGCAGGCGGCGGGCGTAATCCATGGCGGCATCCACATCATGGATGGAACATGGACCGACTACTACCAAAAGTCGAGGGTCTTTACCATCAAGGATATTTTGGATGGTTTGACGACCATCAATCACCGAGCGTTCGGCTTTTTCGGTAAGAGGAACCGCTTTTTTTAGCGTCTCGGGAGTAATAAGAACATCCTGGGCGAGGACATTAAGGTTATTCACCTGCTGTTCTGACATCGTGTTACCTGTGCTTGCGCAGTGGTCGAAAAGAGACGCCTACTATCGCTCGCTAAGGTAGTAAAAATCAATTGTTACGGAACTATTGGATAACGCAAAATGTCCTTGCGAAAGTTTTTGGCTTTGATTTTTTCATGCAGGTAAACGCTTGATGCCTTGAGCAGAACGCGTAACACTATTTTGGCCTAACAGTTTTTTATTTTAGGTCATCAGTTTTTAGACTAACCAAACTCCCAAGGGACGCTATGCTGCTTGCTGTTAATGCCCACGCGCAATGGGGACGTAATCGATTTAAGCATGCTCTCCGTCTGATGAGCAGGAGAGGTGTGTGAATGGGCATCCGTGAAACCGATCAGCAGCTTGTTGAGCGTGCTCAAAAAGGTGATAACCGCGCATTTGACCTCTTGGTTAAGAAGTATCAACACAAAATTATCGGTTTAATTAGCCGCTATGTGCACGATCACGCTGAAGTGCAGGATGTTGCGCAAGAGGCCTTTATTAAAGCCTATCGGGCATTGGCGAATTTTCGTTCGGAAAGCGCCTTTTATACCTGGATGTACCGCATCGCGATTAATACGGCCAAAAACCATCTTGTGTCGCGCGGACGGCGCCCACCAGGGAGTGATATGGATGTATCGGATGCTGAGGTCATTGACCAAAGCGGGCGGTTAGCGGATAGCGAGTCGCCGGAAGCGGCGATTGCCAGAGATCAACTTGAAGCGGCTGTGTTCGAAGCCATTGAAAAACTGCCTGATGATTTACGCACGGCGATTACACTGCGGGAATTTGACGGTCTTGCTTATGAAGATATTGCCCAAGTGATGCAGTGCCCGGTCGGTACAGTGCGCTCGCGTATTTTTCGTGCAAGGGAAGCTGTTGACGAGCATATTCGCCCGTTAGTGACGACAGCGCGCAACAGTCGAGAAGAATGAGCGCATCTTTTTTTATGCGTTGTTTCGCAAACGTATTGAACTGTCCGCTACATTCATCGTCATACACTTTAGACTGCCTTAAAGGTAGCGATGTTTCGACATCATAGGATAAATGATGACGACAAGGTCTTGGCCAAAGAGAAGTGAAACGACATAACGTTATGAGTAATGAGCGCTGCGGCTAATGAAGCAGTGATGTATTAACGTTGTTAGTGAGCTTCTTATAATCAGTGTGAGGGTGTGAAGTATGAGTCAAAACACGCGGGAGTCGCTTTCAGCCTTAATGGACGGGGAAAGTGAAGAGTTCGAACTACGCCGAGTGTTGAAGTCACTACCTGATAATGCCGACGCAGCGGATACTTGGCGGCGCTACCATCTGGCGCGCAGTGTGATGCAGCGTGAGCTAGGTGTTGATGTCACTGTCGACCTCTCCGCTGGTGTTATGGCTCGACTGCAAGAAGAGTCAGTGCCGTTAGCAGATACTGCTTCGGAGGTTTTGAAAGGCAAATCGCGTAAGGCGCCCACCGTCTCTTTTGCCCGTGGTGCAGGCGTCGCTGCTGCGGTGTCGTTAATGGTGATTACCGGTGCGCAATACTTCAATACGGGGTTTGATAACGGTAATGGTAATCCTGCGGTGGATCGCCCTAACAGCGTGGCTAATGCGCCCTCAATGCCGGCGAATGCGGCTCAGCAAGTGCAGCCTGTAAGCCTTGCTAGTTCAGAGTCTTCTCGTGCCAGCGTGGCGGGGAGAAACATGCCGATGTTTGAACCTACTCCCTTTCGCCTCAATGGTCAGTCAACAAATAGCGGCCTTATGAACGTTAGCGAAGGAGGCTTTTCGACTTCTCAACTTCCGCCAAGTGCAGCAAGCACAAGCAATGTGCAACATTCAGCACTTGATGTTGAACAAGTTCGTTTATTACGTTCATACCTTGAACAGCATGCTCACGGCGCCGCGTATGGTAATAGCGATAGTTGGTTACCGCTAACACGCTCTGCCATGTCAGCGAGTTCGCTAGGGCAGTAGCACATATAATATAAAGAGTGCACGCAGAGGATGTATGAAAAATAGTGTGTGCCTTTGATACCCAGTACGTAGACGATGCCACAGTTGATGACTCGTAATGTTTTCACCACCATTGCTTTGACCTATGCGCTTTACTCAGTACTGCTGTTTGCTTATCCGGTATCAGCCGATGAGCCATGGCTTGGTACAAAGACGCTGAACTGCTCTGCGTTGGAAGGGCAATCACCGACAAATGCTCAGCAGTGGTTGAGCATGAGTTTGTGGGCCAGCCATTGTTACAGTTATCAAGCGCGTGCTGTGACGATTGACGAATCCGAGATTAGTACGCTTGCCCTTTCACACCGTATTCAAGATGGTATTCGCCAGCAGGTGGTCCAATATTTAGACGGTCCCTCAATGAGCATTGAGCGCCACGTCCGAGTCGGACATTGGGGATGGATGAGCGCCCCAGAGGCTGATGTATCCATTCCGACTCAATGGGCAGAACACTTGGGCGATATTTATGCAATTTCGCTGGAAGGTGATAAACGAGTCGCCGGTCGAGATGCGGTGCAAATCACCTTTGATCCTCATGATACGGATCGCTATCCACGCCAGTGGTGGCTAGACGCTGCCACGGGGCTTGTGCTGAAGCATGTTTTGCGCAATACCGATGACGACATTTTAGAAACGTTTCAAGTGACCCAGCTACAAGACCCTGAACGTTTTAGCGGCAATGTTGACATTGGCTATCCAGAGAGCGCCCCAAGCACTGATTGGCAAGTGAACTGGCTGCCCAGAGGGTTCCAGTTGCAGTCCGGCGTATCGCGAGAATTATCTGATGGGCGCGTCCAGCAGCTTTACAGCGATGGGTTAGCCACCGTCAGCGTTTTTGTTGAGCCTGTTTCCGCCTCGTCGTTTTTGCCTGGCGTGCATCGGCTGGGGGTGTCAGCCGTGGCGGTTGAACGTTACCAAGATTCAAATGCGGTTCACCAAGTGGTGGCGATTGGGGAAGTGCCACCAGAAGTCTTGCGCCGTGTTGTGCGTTCAGTCGAACGCGTGGATAACGTCTCGGAGTAAATACCATGGCGCTATCATCTCTGACGTCAGCGATGCCGGATTTATGCCGTGATGCCACGGTGGTGGGGTATAGCGCAACTGGTTTGCGCGTTGAAGTGCAAGCCGATGCTGGTTGCGAGCGTTGTCAAAACGGAGGGGGATGCGGTGCAGGGCTTTTAGAGCGCCCCCGGCGCTGGCAAGTGGATGTGCCTGTTGGCCATAACCTAGAAGCCCAAAAACAACGCAAACTAGAAGTTTTTTTTCCGCTTGGAAGCCATGTGCTTATAGGTATGCCGCGGCGTTCGTTGACGCGTTTGGCGCTTTGGGTTTACGCGCTGCCGTTACTGTTAGCGATGGGGTGCGTGGGGCTTTTATCTGCTTTGGGTTTAGCCTCTAGTTGGAGTGCGCCTGCGCTTTTTTTTGCTACCGTGATCGCCACGACTGTTTTCCTTAGATTCAACAATCGACATGTTGCGGAACGCTTCCGGCCTTATCTTGTCAATTAATTCGGTTTTTTAATACGCATGACTCTATGTGCTGAAGGCTCATTTTGCACTGAGGAATCATAGTTCATCCACGGCCGGTGTTGGCCTTATTGTCAATTTAGGAGCTCTTATATGAAGCGCCTGATTTTCCCCTCGACGTTGTGGCTCTGCTTGGTTGCAGTATTGGTCTTCAGTAGCCATGCCCAAGCGCAACAGTTGCCTGACTTTACCGTTTTGGTTGAAAAAGCCGCGCCGGGCGTGGTGAATATCTCCACGAGTCGAACGGTGCCCAGCCGTAGCAGTTCGTCTTTTCACGGCTTTGGTGAAGAAGACATCCCCGAGATTTTTCGTCACTTTTTTGGTGACCGCTTCCCGGTTCCGCCTGGCCAAGGAGAAGGTCCAGGCCAAGGCCGGAATGAAGAACGGCAATCGTTGGGCTCTGGTTTTGTGATCAGTGAAGACGGCTATGTATTGACCAATGCACATGTTGTCGAAGATGCCGACGAGATATTGGTGCGCTTTAATGATCGCCGCGAATTAGAGGCTGAGATTGTCGGCAGTGATCCACAAACCGACATCGCGTTGTTAAAAGTTGATGCCAGTGGCCTTCCTACGCTTAACCTCGGCGATTCGGATGACTTGAACGTCGGCGAGTGGGTAGCCGCGATTGGCTCACCGTTTGGTTTTGATTACTCCGTCACGGCGGGGATTGTTAGTGCCATTAACCGTACACTGCCACGCGACGCTTACGTTCCCTTTATTCAAACGGATGTGGCGATCAACCCAGGTAACTCTGGGGGGCCGCTTTTCAACTTGGATGGCGAAGTTGTCGGGATTAATTCGCAAATCTTTACCCGTAGCGGCGGGTTTATGGGGCTTTCTTTCGCGATCCCTATCAACGTAGCAATGGATGTGGCGGATCAGTTGCGCGATGACGGACGGGTTAACCGCGGCTGGCTAGGCGTAATGATCCAGCCAGTGTCGCGTGACTTGGCGGAATCGTTTGGTATGGAAACCCCGACGGGTGCCCTGATCGCTGACCTTGATCCGAAAGGCCCTGCGGCACGTGGCGGCCTAGAAGCCGGTGATGTGATTCTTGAGGTCAATGGCGAAGACGTCGAACGCTCAAGCACGTTGCCACGTTTGATTGGTCGTGTGGCCCCGGGCGATGAGGTGGAGCTGCGTGTGCTACGTGACGGCCGCGAGATTAATGAGCAAGTCGAACTGGGTCGCTGGCCCAACAGTGAGCAAGCCAGCCCGAGCCAGCCCGATAACAGCCAAGTGCGTCTGGGTGTCGCGGTCCGTGAAGTCGATGACGCTGTCCGCCAAAAGCTCAATATCCAAGGAGGAGTTGAGGTGACTAACGTTGAACCGCAAAGCGTTGCAGCGCAGGCGGGTATTCGCCCTGGGGATATCTTGGTCAGTATTGACCAGAAAAGTGTCTCATCCAGCCAAGAGTTGGCCGAGGTCGTCGAACAGTTACCAAAAGACCGCGCCATTCCGCTGCGGGTCTACCGCGACGGGCGCTCGCTTTTCGTAGCGCTTCGCTTACAATAACGAAGGACTTTTCGTACCTGATCCCTTCAAACAGTCCGGCTAAAAAGCCGGACTGCTGTTCCTCTCTCTCTCATATCGCTACAATAGCGCCTATCTTTCTTGTCGGAATAGCCCGTTCACCGTTTTGGTTATTTTCGAGCGTTGTTTTTTCGCAGTGGCATTTACGAGCACCTGCGTACGACTTTCATAAGGCAGAATACATTCGATGTCCCACGACGACCCCAATGAACAGCTCAAGCACATACGCAACTTCTCTATCATTGCGCACATCGACCATGGTAAATCCACGCTATCAGATCGGTTGATTCAGACCTGTGGCGGCCTTACTGAGCGTGAGCTTAAAGAGCAGGTACTCGACTCGATGGATATTGAGCGCGAGCGTGGGATTACCATTAAAGCGCAGTCGGTGACGTTGGATTACAGGGCGCCCGACGGTCAGCTGTATCAACTTAATTTCATCGATACACCAGGCCACGTCGATTTCTCGTACGAAGTGTCGCGCTCGCTTTATGCCTGTGAGGGGGCGTTGTTGGTTGTGGATGCGGCGCAAGGAGTGGAAGCCCAGTCGGTGGCCAACTGTTACACCGCCGTTGAGCAGGGGCTTGAAGTGCTGCCAGTACTCAACAAGATTGACCTCCCACAAGCTGATCCAGACCGGGTAGCGCAAGAAGTCGAAGAAATTATCGGCATTGACGCGACCGATGCCTGTCAAGTGTCGGCAAAAAGCGGGGTTGGTATTGATGCGCTGTTAGAGCGTTTAGTGCGTGATATTCCCCCGCCCAAAGGCAGCCCAGATGCGCCATTACAAGCGCTGATTATCGACTCTTGGTTCGATAACTACTTAGGCGTCGTGTCGCTCATTCGCTTGTTTGATGGCACCTTGCGTAAGGGGGATAAAGTACGGATTAAATCTACCGGTCGCGACTGGGGCGCAACGGAAGTGGGGATTTTCACCCCACTGCGTAAAGAAACCAACATTCTGCGCGCCGGCGAAGTGGGCTTTTTGGTCGCTGGCATTAAAGACATTCATGGTGCCCCCGTTGGCGATACCATTACTCATGCTAAAACGCCTGATGTCGAGCGTTTGCCCGGTTTCCAAAAAGTGAAGCCGCAGGTTTATGCGGGTATGTTCCCGGTTAGTGCCGATGATTACGAAGACTTTCGTGATGCACTGGAAAAATTGGCCCTAAACGACGCCTCCCTGGAATATGAACCGGAAAACTCGGATGCGCTTGGCTTTGGATTTCGCGTGGGCTTTTTGGGCACACTGCACATGGAGATCATCCAGGAGCGCTTAGAGCGCGAATATGATCTCGATCTTTTGACCACCGCTCCTACGGTGGTTTATGAGTTAGCGATGAAAAATGGCGACGTTAAGTACGTCTCCAACCCTTCAAAGTTACCGGATTTAGCCGACATCGAAGAAATGCGTGAACCTGTGGTGCGCGCCAGTATTTTGGTACCACAAGAATTTGTCGGTAACGTAATCGCCGAGTGCGAGCAACGCCGTGGTACTCAGCTCGATATGCAGTTTTTGGGTAACCAAATTCAGCTCACCTATGAGCTGCCGATGTCTGAAGTGGTGATGGATTTCTTTGATCGACTGAAGTCGATTTCTAAAGGATATGCGTCTTTAGAATATAACTTTGAGCGCTTTGAAGCGGCGAAACTGGTGCGCCTCGATGTCATGATTAATGGCGATAAAGTCGACGCCCTTGCCGTGATTATTCACCGGGATCATGCCCATTCACGCGGACGCATTCTGGTAGAAAAAATGAAAGAGTTGATTCCGCGCCAGATGTTCGACGTTGCGATTCAGGCAGCCATTGGGGGGCAAGTGGTGGCGCGCTCTACCGTTAAAGCACTGCGTAAAAACGTGACGGCGAAGTGTTACGGTGGCGATATCACGCGTAAAAAGAAACTGCTTGAAAAGCAAAAAGCCGGTAAAAAGCGGATGAAGCAAGTCGGGCGTGTGGAAATCCCCCAGGATGCCTTCCTTGCCGTGCTCAAGGTCAACGACTAGGGAAGAGACCCCACCATGGATTTTTCACTACTTCTGGTCATTGCCGTAGCGCTCTCCGGCATTGTTTATCTGCTAGATGCGCTTTTTTGGCGTCGGCGGCGCCGTGAGCGCACTGAAACGGCGGAAGCAGCCACGACGGAGGGACTTGACCCCCAAAGTCGTGAAAAACTGCTGAAAGAGCCGTGGCCGGTTGACTATGCACGCTCTTTTTTCCCGGTACTGCTAGTGGTGCTAGTGGTGCGTAGCTTTATCGTTGAGCCCTTTCAAATTCCCTCTGGCTCCATGCGTCCGACATTAGAAGTGGGAGATTTTATTCTGGTGAACAAGTTTGCCTACGGCCTGCGATTGCCGGTAGTGCATACAGAGATACTGGATGTCTCCGAGCCTGAGCGGGGCGATGTGATGGTATTTCGCTTCCCTAATGAGCCTTCTGTTAACTTTATTAAGCGCGTTGTCGGCTTGCCGGGCGATTCCATTCGCTACGAAGGGAAACAGCTTTATGTCAATGGTGAAGCGGTACCCAAGGCGCTACTAGAAGAAGGCCCTGAGACCTCTCCTCAACAGCTGTTATTGGCAGAAGAGATGGGAGGCGCTGAGTATCAAGTTTATAACAATCCGCTGGACCCCGGCCCTCAGCTTCGCACCGTTGTGGTACCCGAAGGCCACTATTTCACGATGGGTGACAATCGCGACCACTCCAACGATAGCCGCTACTGGGGCTTCGTCCCTGAAGAGAATATCGTTGGCCGTGCCTTCGCTGTGTGGATGCATTGGGATGGCGGTTTACCCAGCTTTACCAGCATGCGACGCATTGAGTAACACGTGACTGACAACTCACGTGACTGACAACAATAGTGTAAAAATGGCTGTAACCCCCATGTTAACCGTCGATGACGTAGGAGCTCCGTGAGTAATCCCTTAAATGCTTTTTGCCGACGTATCGGCTATGAGTTTAACGATATATTGCTGTTAGAGCTGGCCATGACTCACCGCAGCTATGGTGGCCGCAATAATGAGCGCTTGGAATTTTTAGGTGACTCAATTGTTAATTTTGTGATTGCCGAAGCGCTGTTTGAACGCTTTCCTCAAGCTCGGGAAGGACAGCTCTCGCGCTTGAGAGCCCGCTTGGTGAAGGGACAAACGCTTGCCGAGCTAGCCCGTGAGATGGCGTTTGGAGAGTGCTTACGATTAGGATCGGGTGAAATGAAAAGCGGCGGCCATCGGCGCGAATCCATTTTGGCAGACGCCGTTGAAGCCGTCATTGGTGCTATTTACTTGGATGCAGGAATGGATGCCGTGCGTGAACGTGTACTCGCGTGGTACACCCAGCGGCTGGCGAATATCTCCCTGCAAGACACGCAAAAAGACCCCAAAACCCGCTTGCAGGAATTTTTGCAATCGCGTCAGGCAGCACTTCCACGCTATGAAGTCGTGACCGTCAAAGGGGAAGCCCATGCGCAAACTTTTACGGTTGAATGCCATATTGATTTGCTTGATCAGCATACAACCGGCAAAGGGCCAAGTCGCCGTCACGCTGAACAGCAAGCGGCTAACGAAGCGCTACACTATTTAGAACCCTCATCTGAAGAAAATGGAGAAACCCAATGAGCCAGACGTGCGGATTCGTGGCGATCGTTGGGCGCCCCAACGTTGGCAAATCGACGTTGATGAACCGTATTTTGGGGCAAAAAGTCTCGATCACCTCCCGGCGTCCACAAACCACACGCCATCAGGTGATGGGTATTAAAACCGAAGACGATGCGCAGTTTATCTATGTCGATACTCCCGGCATGCACATCATGTCGAAAGATCGCAATAAAGCCATCAATCACTTTATGAACCAGGCTGCCACTCAGGCGCTGCGTGATGTCGATTGTGTCGTATTTATTATTGATCGCACCCGCTGGAGTGACGAAGATCAAGCGGTATTAAAACGCTTAGAGCACGTTAAAGCGCCGGTTATTTTGGCAGTCAATAAAGTGGATCGCTTGCAGGACAAGGCGACGCTGTTGCCGTGGTTATCAGAAGTGGGTGCCCGCCGTGACTTCGCGGCCATTGTGCCAATTTCCGCCAAGCATGGCACGCAAGTGGATACGCTTGAAGAAGAAGTGGCTAAATACCTGCCAGAAAGTGTGCACTTCTTTCCTGAAGATCAAATTACGGACAAAAGTCTGCGCTTTATGGCGGCGGAATTGGTGCGGGAAAAAATCATGCGCCAGCTCGGCGATGAGCTGCCATACCAGGTGACCGTCGAGATTGAGGAATTCCGGGAAACGGAGCGTGTGACCCATATTAGCGCGCTGATTCTGGTGGAACGCCAAGGGCAGAAAGTGATCTTGATTGGCGATAATGGCGAGCGGATCAAAAATATCGGCCGTGAAGCACGCCTGGATATCGAGCGCGTGCTAGGTACCAAAGTAATGTTGAACCTGTGGGTTAAGGTAAAACGTGGCTGGTCGGACGATGAGCGCGCCTTGAAAAGCTTAGGTTACGACCTCGACTAAGCGACGTTTGTCATTGAGAGCTTTATGACTCCCGAGCCGGCTTTTTTGCTCCATCGGCGCCCCTATCGCGAAACCAGTGCGCTGGTCGATCTATTGACGATCAACCACGGACGAGTCCGTGCCGTTGCCCATGGCGTGCAGCGGCCGGGGTCTAAGTCGCGCCAGCGTCTTCAGCCGTTTACCCCCTTGTTTGTTACCTGGCGGGGCGAGCGCGAGCTCAAGCGGCTGATGCTGATGGAGTCGCGTGGACATACGGCACTGCTCGTGGGTGAGGGGCTGCTGTGTGGGTTGTATGCCAATGAAATTGCGACACGGCTGCTACCCCTAGAGATGCCGGCAGATGACACTTTTGCGTTCTACACCGCCTTGATGGAGGAATTGCCACTACCTGCCGAGCGAGCACATGCGCTGCGCCGCTATGAGTGGGCACTGCTAGAGGCGCTGGGGGCGACACCGCGTTTTACTACCCCCAACGGTTCCGCGCTTGACCCGCACGCGCGCTATCAATTCGATGCGCTTAACCGCGCTTTCGTTCCCGCTGAGCGAGGATGGGAAGGGCGCACCCTTCGCTATATTGAGCAGGGTAACTGGCATCACCCGGGCCTTGCTAACGCACTCAAAGCGTTGATGCGGGCGGCGTTGGCGCCTTTTTTAGGGTCACAAGAGCTACGCTCGCGGCACTTAATGTTGGATTTAGCGCGGCGACGTCACGTTTCAGCACCTACATCTGTTGGCCCGTTTCCCTCTTCTTAGCCTTATCCGATGTGTTTTATTTTGGAGGTGTTATGCATCCCCCCCGTATTTTGTTAGGCGTTAACATTGATCACATTGCGACGCTGCGCCAAGCGCGTGGCACGCGTTATCCCGATCCGGTCCAAGCTGCCCTGGTGGCGGAAGAGGCTGGCGCTGACGGTATTACCGTGCACTTACGTGAAGACCGCCGCCATATTCAACCTCGCGATGTGCGCCTGCTTGCCGAGGTGCTCAATACGCGTATGAACCTTGAGATGGCCGTCACTGAAGACATGCTGGCCCTTGCCGAGGAAATTCGCCCGGCGAATGTGTGCTTAGTGCCAGAAAAGCGCGAAGAACTGACCACCGAAGGCGGCCTCGATGTAGTGGGTGGCTTTGATGTTATTGCTAAAGCCTGTCAGCGTCTGGCCGCCGTTGGTTGCGACGTCTCTTTATTTATTGACCCCGATGAAGCACAAATTGAGGCAGCTGTGCGTGCGGGCGCGCCCACGATTGAATTACACACTGGCGCGTTCGCTGAAGCCAGACCAGGAAGCGATGCAGCCAATGCAGAGTATCACCGCTTGACCCAAGCCGCGACACTGGCCAATGACGCAGGGTTAGTGGTTAATGCTGGCCACGGCTTGCATTACCATAACGCCGAGGCTATTGCGGCCATCCCCGGCTTGAATGAGCTCAATATTGGTCATGCGATTATGGCGCGCGCGCTGTTTGTCGGTTTGAAAGAGGCAGTGGTGGAAATGAAACGACTGATTGTCGCTGGCCAAGAGGCAGGGCTAATGGCGGCACTCGATGCCCATGATCACGAGCATGATCAACACGACGAACACCACGGCTGCTGCGGGCACGCATGATTGTCGGCATTGGTTCCGATATCGCGCGGGTAGCGCGTTTTGACGCGGCAATGACCCGCCATGGGGAGCGCTTTGCAGCGCGCATACTGGGCCCGAATGAGCAAAGCCGTTTTGTTGGGCATCCGCAGCCGGCAGCATTTCTTGCGAAACGGTTTGCTGCCAAGGAAGCGTTTGTCAAAGCCTTGGGGCTAGGGCTTCGCTTGGGCATACAGTGGGGCGAAATTGAAGTTCTTAACGAGTCGTTGGGAAAACCTTATCTTCAATTACATGGCGTAGCGGCGCAGCACGCGGCTGCTTTAGGGGTGGACAAAAGCCACGTAAGCCTCAGCGATGAGGCTGAGTATGCCATCGCTTTTGTCGTGTTAGAGCAAGCAGACCACAAGGGATAAACTTAAGAAACGCCCGTTAAGCGCTGACGTTCTTTCCTTAGACGCGTCATTGACGCATATAAGTCGTTCACCAGCGTTTTGGCTTGCGCCATTCCACGCGTTCGCAGGCGCGTTTCTAAGGTTTCCACCAATAAGGCAAGTTCCGGCGCACCACAGTAACGGCTAGCGCCGTTAAGATGATGAACGGCATCCAGCAGTGCCGTTTCATCTTGAGCATCCATCGCGTGGCGAATGTGGGCTTCACTGGCGTCAAGGCTATCGATCAGGGCGATCAACTGTGTATGCGCACGCGCTAGACTCCCACCTGCCAGCTGTTCCCCTAACGTTAAATCGACAATCGCAAGCGTTTCCGGCGCATGAGTTGGCCTGGGTGCGGCGGCTTTAGCGCTGAGCGTTTCGACTGTTACGCCTAAAAAACGCTGTAACAGTTGGTGCAACTTCGCCTCGTCAATAGGCTTTATGAGCACTTCATCCAGCCCTTCGTTAAGCCATTGTTGGCGCTCGTTGTTAAGCGCATGAGCGGTGACGGCTATCACTGGGCAGGAGGCCCACGGGCCGCCCAAGCGGCGCAGTGCCTGAGTGGTCTGTACGCCATCCATGCCGGGCATACGGATATCCATGAGCACCATGTCAAAAGGTATCGGGGCGTCTTTGGCGAGTGCCAGTGCTTGCTGTCCGCTTTCTGCCGTGGTAACGACCATGTTGTCGCGCTCTAACATCGCCTTGAGGAGCTCACGGTTGGACGTATTATCATCGACAACCAATATGTGAAGGTGGTGTGTCTTGCTGTGCGTCTCTGCAGGGGCAGCGAGCGCTGTTGACGGTGTGTTAAGCAGTTGGCGTTTGAGTGCATTGGCCAATGTGGCGCGGGTGACTGGCTTGGCTAAAATCTCACCACCACAAGGAAATGTCAGCCTTGGTGCATCGAGGTTGGGAACGTTGGCAAGTACCAGTACGGGACAGTGCGCGGCATCAATGGTGGTTTGTAGCGTATCAATAGCCGAGCCGTGGAGTTCTTTTGCTGTAACGCCAAGCACGAATAACTGACTCGTTTCTAGCGCGGCCAAAGAGCGTGATTTTCCTCCCCAGCGCTCGATTAAATGAGACAGTACAAAGCGGGTCGGCTCGTGTGGCTCATGCAAGCAAATCGTGGGGGAGGGCAGCGTGAGCTCCACCGGCCTTTCTTGTACGTTGGGGGCGAGCAGCGGTAGGGTGAAAGCAAACGTAGCGCCTTTTCCTGGTTCGCTTTCGACGCTAATTTCACCGCCCATACGCTGAATCAGCTGCTGGCAAATGGTAAGGCCTAAGCCACTGCCGCCAAACTCCCGCGAGTGACTGGGTTCGGCCTGAGAAAATGCGCTAAAGAGTTGTTTTTGTTGCTTATGGCTTAAACCAATTCCCGTGTCGTTGACACTGATACGTAGCACGGGCTGTGCCCTTTGAGGCTGAGCGTCATCATCGCTATCCAACATCACCCGCACAATGACGTCACCCTCATGGGTGAATTTGATGGCGTTGCTGAGCAGGTTGCTTAACACTTGGTGCAGACGCAACGGGTCACCGCGCACCGGCGTGGGGACATCGTCGTATACCATCGCGACCAACTGCAGTTCTTTACGCTGCGCTTCCGGCGCGTGGAGCCCTATTACCTCATCTATCAGTGTGACCATGTCGATATCCGCTTCTTCAAGCGTCAGGCGGTTGGCTTCTAGTTTGGAGAAATCCAGCACGTCATTGACCAACATAAGCAAGTTATCGCAAGCACGGTGTACGTGCTGCAACCATTCCTGCTGGCGCGGTTCGAGCTTGGAGCGACCGAGTAAACGGCAAAAGCCAATAATCCCGTTAAGCGGCGTGCGAATTTCATGACTCATATTGGCCAAAAATTCTGATTTGACCGCGTTGGCGCGCAATGCGTTGCGGTGAGCCATATCAAGTTCAATATTCTGCTCTTCTATGGTCTCCATCGACTCTTGCAGCTCGCTTGTGGCTTGTTCAATCTGGGCTTGCATCTCATGCTGAGCGCGCTGCATGGTCTGCGCCAACGCCTGGATATTATTCGCTAACTGTTGATGTTCGTGAGTCGAGGCATCGGCAAGATGAAGGCGATAATCCCCACGTGATAGGCGATATAAAGCAAGGTTTGCCTCTTCTAGCGGGCGGGTGGTGAAGCGGCTAATCGCAAAAGCAACTAAAAAAAGTGCAATACCCAGTAGCATGCCCACTAAGCTTAAGGTGGCAACCCAGCGATAGTACCCAAGTGTTAGTGTGCGGGTCTCCACTTCAGCCTCTAGCCAGCCGTGGCGTGAGGCATCATTGTCGGCAGGCAGCGGCTGGCGAAGTTGCCAAACACCGTTGTTGGTATTTAACTGAAACTCATGGGGGGCTTGTGTCACGGGCGTGGGAGGCATCGCATGCCCAAGGGAAATCAAACGCTCGCCGCCAGCGCTATAAAGCGCCACGGCGCGAAATTCATCTTGTTCAAATAGGCGTCGAGTGAGTTGCGTTAGCACCTCAGGGTTAGCCGTTGAGAGGGCTTGGCCAAGGCTTGGCGCAATAAGTTCACTGTTACCTTGCAAGCGCTCTTGAAGCGCTTGGCGTGAAGCGTGATCGCTGTTCACCACAAGGAAAACCGCCATGGCCGCGTAGACGCATAACGGAATGCCCATCAACGCGAAGAGAAGTCGAGTATTCAAAGACATGAAAAAAACGCCCGGTGATTCAAAGTGGTTGCCTATAAAGCCTTGGCTTGCGCCGATATAATGCCGCATAACGGTAATGATAAGGAACGCATGATGAACGATTCCACACGCTATCCCACGCTCGAAGACGTGGTGGGCAATACACCGCTGGTGCGCTTAAAGCGTATCACGGCGGGGCGCAACAATACGCTGTTGGCCAAGCTTGAAGGCAATAATCCCGCCGGTTCGGTGAAAGATCGTCCGGCTCTGTCGATGCTTACCGAAGCCGAAGCGCGCGGCGATATTGTCCCCGGCGATACCCTGATAGAAGCAACCTCGGGTAATACCGGCATCGCGCTTGCCATGGCGGCGGCGATCAAAGGCTACAACATGGTGCTCGTGATGCCGGAGAATGCCTCAGCCGAGCGCAAGCAAGCGATGGCGGCTTATGGCGCGAAGCTGGTAGCGGCGAGTAAAGAGGGCGGCATGGAAGAGGCGCGCGATATCGCCAATGCGATGATCTCACGGGGAGAAGGCAAGCCGCTGGATCAGTTCGCCAATCCTGATAATCCGCTGGCGCATTACCGCACGACCGGCCCAGAAGTCTGGCAACAAACCGGTGGTGAGGTGACTCACTTTGTGAGCTCCATGGGGACGACAGGCACCATCATGGGCGTTTCGCGCTATCTCAAAGAGCAGAACTCCGCTGTTCAGATCGTCGGTTTGCAACCCGCGGATGGCGCCAGCATTCCGGGGATTCGCCGTTGGCCTGAGGAATACCTTCCGGCCATCTTTGAGTCGCCAAGGGTGGATGTCACATTGGATATCCGTCAGGAAGAAGCCGAAACGCACATGCGTCGCCTAGCGCGCGAAGAGGGTATTCTGGCTGGCGTTTCTTCTGGTGGATGCCTCGCCGGAGCACTGCGTATTGCAGAGCAAACCGAAAATGCGACCATCGTGTTTATCGTTTGCGACCGAGGGGATCGTTATCTCTCCACGGGACTGTTTGCCCCAGAGGTGGAAGGATAGATGGCCATGTTGGGCAAGCGGCGCCCGTCACGTCCCGCCTCGAATAAGTCGGGCTTGGCGCGTCAAGAAAGTGCAAAACAAACGCCTAACGCGGAAACCGCCCGCGAGCAAGCGCTCACCATTGAACGCCTCGCGCATGATGGCCGTGGCGTGGGGCATCTACCGTCGGGCAAGGCGGTATTTGTCGATCAGGCGCTGCCGGGTGAGCACGTTGAAATCGCCACGCACGTAACGCGTAAACGCTTTGACGAGGCGCATATACGCGAGCGACTCTCCACTGCTGCCGAGAGGGTAACCCCTCCGTGCCCGCACTTTGGTCACTGCGGCGGTTGCGATTTACAGCACATGAGTGTGCCCGCGCAGCGTGAGCACAAGCGCGAAGTCGTGCGTGACTTGCTGGCCCAAGGGCTGACCTGGCAGGGCGATATCGGTACGCTTAAAAGCGACACTGACGCTTATCGCCGTCGCGCGCGCTTGGGGGTAAACGTCGATCGTGAAGGGCATGTATTGATGGGCTTTCGCGCTCAGCGCAGCCACCGCCTGGTGGATATTGCGAGTTGTTGCGTGCTGGTGCCCGAATTGCAGGCATTGATCACCCCGCTGCGCGATTTGTTGGGCACGCTTCAGTCGCCGCGTGACGTCGGGCACATTGAGCTGCTGTCCACGTCAGATACCCAGGTGGTTGTCGTCAGGCAACTCAAAGACCAGCCGAAAGATGTCGAACGTTGGAAAGCCTTTGCTCAAGAGCAGGGTGTGGCGTTAGGAATGCGTTCAGGGCGAGATAGCATTGATCGCGACAGCCTCAACCGTGATAACCCGGAACGGGCAAAAAGCCAGGCAGATGCCCCTGAATTGCACTGGGTTGGTGCGCCACCGATGCTTAACGATACGCTGGCGCTGTCTGGGTTTGAACCGCTAACCCTAGCATTTTCCCCGGGCGATTTTCTTCAAGTGAACGCCGCTGTGAACCAGCAAATGGTGGCGCAGGTGATGCAGTGGCTCGCGCCGCAAAAAGGGCAGCAACTGCTGGATTTGTATTCCGGCATTGGTAACTTCAGTCTACCGATGGCCGCCGCTGGGGCGAAGGTGCAGGCGGTAGAGGGTAATCCCGCCATGGTGGCACAACTCGCCGCGAACGCTCACCACCACGATCTGCCGGTAATGGCTCAGCAAGCTAACCTGAATTCGCGAAAGAGCGTTGATGCATTGCTGAAAGAGACACCAACCGAAGCGGTCATTCTCGACCCGCCAAGGGGCGGCGCAGAGAGCGTTTGTCAGGCGTTAGCGACGATCTCCACTAAGACCCATCCGCGCCCGCGTATTGCCTATATTTCTTGTGATCCGTCGACACTAGCGCGTGATGCGGCATACCTTGTGCATGGAGGGTATCGTATTGCACATGTGTTTATGGCGGATATGTTTGTGCATACCGCGCATATGGAAACGCTGATGCTTTTGGAACCGCCGGCATAACGGGTCAAACGTTGTCGTCAAGAAGTCAAACGTACCCGTTCGCGCTATTTTTGTAGGGTGCGTCGCTGTCAACGTCGCATCGAGAAAGGTGAGTAATTACCATGGTCAAAGTGCGAGAAGACCAGCCGCTCACCCCGAGCGGTTGGGTTGATATTCCGCAGTGGTTAGCGCGTCTGCAAGAGGATGTGCGCCTACGCGACCCTGATCGTCTGGCGCAAGCTTGCGAGCTGGCGCAGTCGCTTGAGAATGAGGCCAAAAAGGGCCATCGCGCCTGGCTTGCGCCTGGTTCGAGTTTTCGCATGGGGCTGGAAATGGCCGATATTCTCGGCGAACTCAAGTTGGATCAGCCGGCATTGGAAGCGGCAGTGCTCTACCGGGCCGTGCGCGAGGGGCGGTTAGGTTTAGACGTTGTGACCAAGCGCTTTGGTGCTGAAGTCGCGGGATTAATTGATGGCGTGCTACAGATGGCGGCGATCAGTCATCCGCAAGCGCCCAATCACGGCATGGGCCAGCATAATCAGCAGGAAAACCTGCGCAAAATGCTGGTGAATATGATTGATGACGTGCGCGTGGCGCTGATTAAGATCGCTGAACGCACCTGTGCGCTACGTCAAGTCAAAGACGCCCCGCTGGAAAAATGCCTGCAGGTCGCGCGGGAAGTCGTTGATATCTATGCGCCGTTGGCACACCGCTTAGGGATTGGGCAGATTAAATGGGAGCTTGAGGATCTGGCCTTTCGCTACCTCCATGAAGCCGAGTATAAAACCATCGCCAAGCTTTTGGCGGAAAGGCGTCTTGACCGCGACCACTATATTCATGAAGTCGTGGAAACGCTTAAGCAGCTGATGGAAGCGCAGCACATACATCACTACGACGTCAGCGGCCGCGCCAAACATATTTACTCTATTTGGCGCAAAATGAAGCGCAAGAAAATCGACTTTTCGCAGGTCCACGATATCCGCGCCGTTCGGGTGCTGGTCCCTGAAATCACCGATTGCTATACCGTGCTGGGGATTGTGCACTCGCGCTGGCATCACGTCCCTAGTGAGTTTGATGATTACATTGCCAACCCTAAGCGTAATGGCTATCAGTCGCTGCACACAGCGGTCATCGGGCCAGAAAATAAGGTCCTGGAGATCCAGATTCGCACCTTTGCCATGCACGATGAAGCCGAACTGGGAGTCTGCGCTCACTGGCGCTATAAAGGCCACGATACCAACGCCAAAAGCCGCAGTTACGAAGAGAAAATTGCCTGGCTACGCCAAGTATTGGAGTGGCAAGACGAAGTGGGCGATTTTGGCGACCTGCGCGAAGGGCTCTCAAGCGACGTAGCACCGGATCGTATCTATGTGTTCACCCCGGATGGCCATGTAATTGACCTGCCACGGGTCGCCACGCCCATCGATTTTGCCTATCGCGTGCACACTGAAATCGGCCACCGCTGCCGTGGGGCCAAGATCAACGGCCGTATCGTGCCGCTGACCTATAAGCTCAAAACCGGGCAGCAAGTCGAAATCCTCACCGCAAGCAAAGGCGGGCCGAGTCGCGATTGGCTCAATCCTAGCCTTGGCTATGTGCGTACGTCCCGCGCGCGGGCCAAGATTCAAGCCTGGTTTAAACACCAAGCGCGGGATCAAAACGTCGAAGAGGGGCAAGCGCTCTTTGAACGCGAAATGAAGCGCCTAGATGTTGAGGGGCTTGACCGTAAACGCCTGGCGGCGGCGGTCAATTACATTAGCGCTGAAGATATGTATGCCGCGCTCGGGGCCGGAGATCTGCGCATCGGTCAAGTATTAAACCAAGCCCAGCACCTGTTTGGTGAAACCGACGATCAGGAGCAACTTGGCCGTTTGCTGGCTAAGCCCAAACGCCAGTCGAGTAAGGCGACCAAAAGTGAGATTACCGTGCTGGGCGTAGGCAACTTAAAAACCAGCATGGCTAACTGCTGCCGGCCGGTGCCGGGAGAGCCTATCGTCGGATTCATCACGCAAGGGCGTGGGGTAACGGTTCACCGGGAAGATTGCCCCAATATATTGCAATTGCGTGGCGATGAGCCGCAACGCATTATCGAAGTCGAGTGGGGCGAGCGAGCGCAAACCCGCTACCCGGTGACCATCGAAATTCAAGCCTGGGACCGTTCGGGACTATTGCGCGATGTGACCGGTCTGCTGGGCAATGAGAAAGTCAACGTGCTGGCTGTCAACACGCTCACCGATACCGACGAAGGCATTGCCCGTCTGCGCATTACGCTGGAAGTCGAAGGGCTGGAAGCCCTCGGGCGGCTATTCTCGCGTATTCAGCAGCTGCCCAACGTCACGGAAGTGCGGCGGTTGCGCAATGCCGATCCGGAAAAAAGCACTCGTCAAGGAGGCTCATAATGCGTTACCAGCTGGAAGATCTGCTCACGCTGATGCAAGTGTTACGCGACGTTGACCAAGGTTGCCCGTGGGATATCAAACAAGACTGGGACAGTATCGTGCCGCACACGCTTGAAGAAGCGTATGAGGTTGCCGACGCTATCGAGCGCCGCGCTTTTGATGAGCTGCCTGGCGAGCTGGGGGATTTGCTTTTTCAGGTCGTGTATTACGCGCAGTTCGGCGCTGAGGAGCAGCGCTTTGACTTTGCCGATATCGTCGATACGCTGGTGAAAAAGATGCTGCACCGCCATCCGCATGTCTTTCCGGATGGCACGTTGGCGTCGCGCCGTCCGCCCGGCGTGAGTGCCGATGAGGTTCAGACGCAGCAAGTCAAGCAGCGTTGGGAGGCGCTAAAAGCCGAAGAGCGTGACGCGCGAACTGCCAATTCGGCTTCAGCGTTAGACGATGTGCCGCGCACACTGCCGGCGCTTTCGCGCGCAGCCAAGCTCTCGAAACGTGCCGCACGCGTAGGCTTTGATTGGCCGGACGCGCGCGGTGTGCTGGCCAAAATTCGCGAAGAAATCGACGAAGTTGACGCGGCACTTGAGGCCGGCAATCAGCGCCACGCGCTAGACGAAGTGGGTGATTTGCTGTTTGCCGTGACCAATCTAGCTCGCACGCTAA
This sequence comes from Vreelandella vilamensis, assembly GCF_031451755.1. Lineage (NCBI taxonomy): Bacteria > Pseudomonadati > Pseudomonadota > Gammaproteobacteria > Oceanospirillales > Halomonadaceae > Vreelandella > Vreelandella vilamensis. The sequence goes on from NZ_JARWAN010000022.1 coordinate 37,444, forward strand.
ACGCCGACCCCGAGCAATGCTTGCGTGCCACCAATAGCAAGTTTGAGCGCCGCTTTCATTACGTCGAGCAAAGATTGGCAGTAAAAGGTCGGTCAATTACGCAGGCGTCGCTCGACGAGATGGAAGCCCATTGGCAAGCGGCGAAAGTTAATGTTGATGCAGCACACGAGCCCTGCAAGGAGGCTACGTCATGAGTCACGATTTACATGAATCGCTGCGCGACAATGTGCGCATTCTTGGTGATAGCTTAGGCCGGACCATCGCCGATGATTTGGGGCAATCCTTCGTGGATAAAATCGAAGCGATACGCGCTCACGCCAAGCAGGGGCGCCAGGGGGATACGCTGCGCCAGCGTGAACTGATCGAGTATTTGCGCGAGCTACCTGAGCGTGACCTTTTACCCGTCACCCGCGCGTTCAACCAGTTTTTGAACCTGGCGAATATTGCCGAGCAGCACTATCGTGCCCGTTTTCGCCACGTAGAGGATTACAAACCTGGTACGCAGCCGGCGCTTGGGGATTTGCTCTCGCGCGCCAAACAGGCCGGCAATTCGCCGCGCAAACTGGTGGAAACACTCGCCACGATGCGCGTGGAATTGGTGCTCACCGCCCATCCGACTGAAGTTATCCGCCGTACGCTGATTCAAAAGTACGATGCCATCGATGGCTGCTTGACCGCTATCGAAAACTCGGAGGATTACCCCGAGCGCGGTGCTCGCGCTCAGGGGCGCTTGGAAGAGCTGATTAGCCAAGCATGGCATACCGACGAAATACGTCACGAGCGCCCCACGCCGGTGGACGAAGCCAAATGGGGCTTCGCCGTGATTGAAAACTCGCTATGGCAAGCGGTGCCCGATTTTCATCGTGACCTGGATAACCTACTGGTGGAAACCGCGGGCGAGCGCCTGCCGTTGGATGCTGCGCCGATTCGCTATGCTTCATGGATGGGCGGGGATCGTGACGGCAACCCCAATGTCACCGCCAAGGTGACCAGTGAAGTGTTGCTGTTAGGCCGCTGGATGGCAGCGGATCTCTACCTACGTGATTTGGAGCAGCTTAAAACCGAACTCTCGATGTGGAAGGCCAATAGCGCCCTGAAAGCGGAAGTGGGCGATGTGAACGAGCCTTATCGTGAGCTATTAAAGCGGTTGTTGGTTCGCGTTGAAGCAACCCGCGATTGGGCCAAGGCCCGACTCGATGGGTGCAGCTTTGAGGGTGGCCCGATTATCGAAACCCGTGATCAGCTCTACGCGCCGCTTTTAGCGTGTTACCGCTCGCTTTGCGATGTGGGGCTCGACACCATCGCCAATGGCGCGCTATTGGATACCTTGCGCCGCGTCGCGGTGTTCGGCGTCACCCTCACCAAGCTTGATTTGCGCCAGGAGGCGAGCCGCCACGCGCAGGTGATGGAAGAGCTCACCGAGGCGTTGGGGCTTGGGCACTACCAGCAGTGGGATGAAACGCAGCGTCAACGCTTTTTGCTCGACGAGCTTGATTCTCAACGGCCGTTGATTCCGCGCCGCTGGGAGTGTTCCGCCGAGTCTCGTGAGGTGTTAGATACCTTCAAGGTTGTGGCTGAAGAGCATCGCGAAGCACTGGGTACCTATATTATTTCCATGGCGGCTGAGCCTTCTGATGTGCTCACGGTTGCCCTATTGATGAAAGAGGTCGGCGGAAAGGTAGCCTTACCTATTGCGCCGCTGTTTGAAACACTCAACGACCTTGATCACGCCAGCGATGTGGTCAATCAACTGCTGTCGCTTCCCGGCTATCGAGCGCTCATTAGCGATCGCCAGGAAGTGATGATTGGCTATTCGGACTCAGCGAAAGATGCCGGGCAGCTTGCGGCCGCTTGGGCGCAGTATCGTGCCCAAGAAGCGCTGGTGAATGTTTGCGAACAACACGGCGTGGATTTAACGCTCTTTCATGGCCGCGGTGGCACGGTCGGGCGCGGCGGCGGCCCAGCGCACGCCGCGATTCTTTCTCAGCCGCCGGGGTCGGTAAATGGCAGCCTGCGGGTTACCGAGCAAGGCGAGATGATTCGCTTTAAGTTTGGTCAGCCGGAAATCGCGCTACGCTCAATGGAAATTTATGCGTGTGCGGTACTCGAAGCGACGCTGTTGCCACCGCCGGCGCCCGAGCCGCACTGGCGTGAAGAGATGGATCAACTTGCTGACATTGCCCATGCTGCTTACGTCAAAGTGGTACGCGAAGATCCCGATTTTGTGCCTTATTTTCGCTCGGTGACACCAGAAAGCGCGCTAGGTAGGTTGCCGCTTGGCTCGCGGCCCACCAAGCGACGTCAAGACGGCGGGGTGGAAACGTTAAGAGCTATCCCTTGGATTTTTGCCTGGACGCAGATACGTTTGATGCTGCCGGCGTGGCTAGGAAGCGGGGAGGCATTTTCCCGGCGGTTGGCGCAGCCCGGTGGACGCGAAGTGCTGCAAGAGATGCGTAATCAGTGGCCTTTTTTCGGCACGTATTTGGATATGCTGGAAATGCTGTTAGCCAAAGCGGACGTGGGTATTGCCGCTTACTACGAGCACCGCTTGGTGGATGAGCCGTCACTTAAGGCGTTGGGCAAGCAGCTGCGTGAGCGTTTCGAGAGTCTGGAAGAGGCCGTGTTAGAAGTGCTGAAGCAGGAGACGCTATTGGAGAACACACCGCTGATTCGTCAAGCAATCGAGGTACGCAACCCCTATATTGACCCACTCCACGGGTTACAGGCAGAGCTTTTGCAACGTAATCGCGATGCTGATGGGGCGATTAGCGCCGATCTTTCCCGTGCGCTTATGGTGACCATGGCAGGGATTGCCGCCGGACTGCGTAACACCGGGTAACGCGTAACGTTAACGCTTAAAAAGGCAGGTGCAGGGAAGCACTTAGCTGGTTTAAGTGGTTGAGAGTTGATGCATCAATGCGTTCATACTCTAAACGACTGACCAAGCGATTAACGCGAACGCTGGCGCCAAACCCATGCAGCGTCGATGTACCGCTGTCATCGAGATTATGTGGTGAGTAGGTTTCGCCACGCCACTCCGTTAGGCCTGATTTCGCATAAACGCTGAAGGTGCCCATGCGTATGCCTGCGACTAAGGCACCCCCTAGGCTCATGGTATTTATCAGCATGGAATTGGGGCCCGAGGCAATAGGCACTTCGTCGCTTTCGCGATAAGCAATTTCCGCACCGATATCAAATTGGGGCAAATAAACAGGCGAATAGCCAGCGGTCACACGAAAGCCTGATGAATAAGTATCCAACCCACTTAGATCACTGCCTTCGAGAATCACGCCGTTGTTGAGCTGCAGCAGCTCGCTGTCCGGGGCGGTGTAGGCTAAAGGCGAGGCAATGGGCGCATTGTCGTCTTTATCATCTGCATGACTGGCGCCTAATGGCAGCAGACAACAAAACAGGCTGGTAGCGATGCGTTTCACGTTGATGGCTCCAAGTGCGTACTGCGTGACGCACAGTGACAATCCCATCAATCAGGATTTTTATTTGATTACCATGAAATAGCTTAGCAACTCGCTTCGATTTCAACCACCTTAATGGCCTCATCGGCTAAGTTGGCAACCAAGTTTTTTCCCATGGTGAGGAAACGTTCGCCAAATACCAGTTGCGGAGAAAGGTGTGCTTGGCGTTGATTTTGCGTCTCTTTTTCGCGCTGGCGCTGGCGCTTTCGCCAGGCAAGGGCGTCTTCGCTCCAGTCGTTAAAGTGATTTAGGTAGAAACCGGCGTCGCGTAGGCGTGTTTTGAGCGAGGCGGCGCTTTCTAAGTGTGAGTGAGCGGCATCTGAGGCCCAAGGTACCGGATAGCGCATCGCCAGAGCGTTAGGGCCGCTGACCACTTCATGCATGACGAGCTTTCCGCCAGGACGCAAAACGCGACGGCATTCACTCAGTACTGCCTGTCCGTCGGGCATATTAAGAAAGCTGTGTTGAAACAGCACCGCGTCCATGCTGGCAGTGGCAAATGGCAGGTGGGTGGCATCGCCGGTCACGCATTGCGCTCGTTCCTCTAATCCAGAAAGCACCGAGAGCCCTTGGTTTAAGCGGTTAAACCCGTGAGTGATATCCAACCCCACCAGCACAAACCCCAGCTCAGCTGCTTGGCGCATGAGTCCGCCCACGCCGGCCCCGATATCCAAAACGCGGGGATGGGTTTTGGCGTCGAGTAGCTGAATTAGCTTGGCAGATGCCTTAATCCCGCCAATATGCAGTTGATCAAGTGGGGCCAGCTCAAAAAGCGTCGGACCAGACGGGTAATGCTCGGCCACCTGGCCGAGCACGTCATTCACGCGTAAATGTTGCTGGTAATGATGCGTCAGCGTGTTCACTTCTCAAGTCCTAGCTCTTCGATGGAGATTTCACGCATTTTGAACTTCTGAATTTTGCCGGTCACCGTCATCGGGAATTCATCGACAAATTTGAAGTAGCGCGGAATCTTGAAGTGGGTAATTTTGCCTTTGCAAAATTCGCGCAGCTCTTCGTCGGTTACGTCTTGTTTGCCGTTAAGCTTGACCCAGGCAATCAACTCCTCGCCGTACTTTTTGTCCGGTACGCCGGTGACTTGGACTTCCGAAACCGCCGGGTGGGTATAGAGGAACTCCTCGATCTCTTTGGGATAGACGTTTTCGCCGCCGCGAATCACCATGTCTTTGATGCGGCCCACAATTTGCACGTAACCCTCGTCGTCCATGGTGGCCAAATCGCCAGTGTGCATCCAACCCGCTTCGTCAATGGCTTCGTCGGTCGCCTTTTCGTTGCTCCAGTACTTGAGCATCACGCTATAACCCCGGGTGCAGAGCTCGCCAATTTCGCCACGCGGAAGAATACCGCCGCTGCCCGGGTCGACAATTTTGCTTTCCAGGTGTGGCTGGGTACGCCCCACGGTAGAAACACGCTTTTCGATGCTGTCGTCAGCGCCGGTCTGGGTGGAAACCGGACTAGTCTCGGTCATGCCGTAGGCGATCTGGACGCCCTTCATGTTCATCTTATCGATGACCTGCTTCATGACCTCCGCGGGGCAAATGGAGCCGGCCATGATGCCGGTGCGCAGGCTAGAAAGATCGAAGCTTGAGAAATCCGGATGATCAAGCTCGGCGATAAACATCGTCGGCACGCCATAAAGGGCGGTGGCGCGCTGGGAGTGAACGGCTTTTAGCACTGACTCTGGATCAAAGCCTTCACCAGGATAAATCATCGCCGCGCCATGCGTTACACAGCCAAGGTTGCCCATTACCATGCCGAAGCAGTGGTAGAGCGGCACAGGAATAACCAGACGATCTTCGCTGGTAAAGCCCATGCTTTCGGCGACAAAAAAGCCGTTGTTGAGAATGTTGTGGTGCGAAAGGGTCGCGCCTTTGGGGAAGCCGGTGGTGCCAGAGGTGTACTGAATGTTAATCGGGTCGTCGAACTGCAGGGTGGCTTGCAGGTCGTCAACGTCGGTTTGGCTAATCTGGTTGGAGTGGTCGAGCAGGTCTTGCCAGCGCCACATGCCGTCGTACTTCTCGCTGCTTAAGTTGATCACCCCTTCAAGCTCTGGCAGCTTTTGCGATTTAAGTTTGCCTTCGGCGCTGGCTTTAAGCTCTGGCGCGAGTTCAACCAGCATGCCGCGGTAGTCTGACGACTTGAAGCTGTCGGCGGTAATGAGAAAGCGTGCGCCGGACTGATTTAGCGCGTACTCCAGTTCATGAGTACGGTAAGCCGGGTTAATGTTAACCAAAATGGCACCGATCTTGGCGGTAGCGAACTGAGTTAATGTCCACTCGCTGCAGTTGGGCGCCCATATTGCGACGCGATCACCGGCCTGCACGCCCAGCGCGAGAAGGCCCCGCGCCACGCGATTGACTTCGTCTTGCAGCTGTTTGTAAGTCCAATGGATGTCCTGGTGGAGTACGATCAGCGCGTCATTGTCCGGGTATTGGGCGACAATCTGGTCGAACTTATCGCCGATGGTCATACCCAGCAGCGGCTTATCCGCCGTGCTGCTGGTGTAGCTGGGTAAAATAGGCGCTTGTGGTTGTAAAGCCATGAGTGTCTCTCCAACGTATTGTTGTCTTCGTAATGCTGATGTAAAAAGCTGGTGTTGTCCGCGTAACGTTCGTTGCGTCGTTTTTTATTATGATTGCAATATCTTGCTCGGGCGCTGCCTACTGCTGGCAGCCCATGGCTAACGCGACCTTGGAACTCGGCGTGCGGCCAAGTTGGGCGGTGATCCAGTAACCGGTATCGATTACGGCTTGTAGGTCGATACCCGTCTCAATACCTAAACCTTTTAGCAGGTAAAGCACATCTTCGGTGGCGACGTTGCCCGAGGCGCCCTTGGCGTAGGGGCAGCCGCCAAGACCCGCGGTCGAGGCGTCAATCACGCTCACGCCTTCTTCCAGCACGGCGTAGAGGTTGGCCAGCGCTTGCCCGTAGGTATCGTGAAAATGCGCCGCTAAGCATTCCATGGGTACCTCGCGGCTTACGGCGTCTATCATGCGCTTGGCTGCCAGCGGCGTCCCTACGCCGATGGTATCGCCCAGGGATATTTCATAGCAGCCCATGTCATAAAGCGCTTTGGCCACTTCCGCCACTTTGGCCGGCGAAATCTCACCTTCGTAGGGGCAGCCGAGCACGCAAGAGACGTAGCCGCGCACCCGTAAACCGGCGTCGCGGGCACGCGCGAGCACCGGTTCAAAGCGTGCAAGCGATTCGCTCACCGAGCAGTTGATGTTTTTCTGCGAAAACGCCTCCGAGGCCGCACCGAACACCGCGACTTCATCGGCCTTGGCCTCTAGGGCGTTTTCCAGGCCCTTTAGGTTGGGGGTAAGCGCGGAGTACACCACGCCAGGGCGTCGGCTGATGCCGGCCATGACGCCACCAGCATCGCCCATTTGCGGTACCCACTTGGGCGAGACGAAACTCGCCGCTTCGATGTGGGACATACCGGCGTTTGCCAGGCGCTCGATAAGCTCGATTTTGGTTGCCGTGGGCACCGGCGCGCCGGGCTCATTTTGCAGCCCGTCACGCGGTGACATTTCGAAAAGCCGTACGGAAGAGGGCAGTGTCATGGTTGATCTCCTTACGCGTCTGCGGCGAAGTCCAAGAGCACATCACCTTGGCCAACGGTATCGCCAGCGGCGAAGTGAAATACCTCAACAAAACCATCCGCCGGCGCGGTCATGGTGTGCTCCATCTTCATTGCTTCCATCACCATTAGCGGCATGCCTTTTTCGACGCGCTGCTCTGGTGCGACCAAAAGCGTTACCACGGTGCCGTGCATGGGAGCGGTAAGCGTGGATTCTGCCTCGTGGTGACCATGATCGATGGCATCGATGCGCCGCCAGAAAAGGCGCGTTTCGCCCGCCGGGTCAGACAGCACCACCACATGGCCGTCGCGGCGTGCCTGCAAGCGGCGACGATGGCCGTTGAGCGTGACCGCGACCGCGTCGCCATCCAGCTGCTGAAGCCGAGCCGTCAGGGTGGCGCCCTCCACGTTGCCGCCGTGAAGCGTTAGGTTCCACGGGTCGGCGTCGCTTTCGCGGGTGCCTTCCACGACGACCACGGCGTCGCTATCGACATCCTGGACGCGTGCCGGGTCGCATAGGGCAATGCGAATGGTGTGCGGCGCGTTCAAGCGAAAGCCGTCGTGTCGATCCCAAGGTGAGTCGCTTTCGCATTCGCGGGCGAGCTGACCAAGGCCGATGAGCGCCGCACTGGCGTACTCTTCCAAGCGGTATGCTTTGGGGGCAAAAAGGGTCGCTTCGTTGCGCTCGATAAAGCGCGTATCAAGGTCGAGGTTCTTGAAGCCCGGGTGTGTTGCCAGGCGCTGTAAAAACGCGCGGTTGGTCACCACACCTTGCACGTCCAATGCGGCGAGGGCGCGGTTGAGAGTGGCGAGGGCCGCATCGCGATCAATGCCATGAACAATCAGTTTGGCGAGCATGGGGTCGTAGTGCATGGAGACCACATCGCCGCTCTCCACGCCGCTATCCAAACGCACTTGGTCGGACGCTAACCCAGCGCCAGCCAAATCCAGCGCGAAGCGTTCAAGCGTGCCGGTAGCGGGCAGGAAGTCCTGCTCGGGATCTTCGGCGTAGAGGCGCGCCTCAAAACTGTGGCCGGTAATGGTGAGCTCTTCCTGGTTCAGCGGAAGCGGCTCGCCCATGGCCACCCGCAGCTGCCACTCGACCAAATCTTGCCCGGTGATCATTTCGGTGACGGGGTGCTCGACCTGTAGGCGGGTGTTCATCTCCATAAAGAAGAACGAGCCATCGACGTCGAGCAAAAACTCAACCGTACCCGCGCCGACGTAGTGGATCTCCTGGGCGGCGCGAACAGCGGCCTCGCCCATCTCGCGGCGAAGCTCAGGCGTCATGCCCGGCGCGGGGGCTTCTTCAAGCACTTTCTGGTGGCGACGCTGTACCGAGCAGTCGCGCTCGAATAGGTAAACGCCGTTGCCGTGGCTATCGCAAAATACCTGAACCTCAACGTGACGCGGCTGAACCAGGTACTTCTCAATCAGCATTCGGTCATCGCCAAAGGCCGCCTTGGACTCGCGGCGGCAACCGTCGAGCGCCGCTTGAAAGGCATCACCCGATTCGACCACGCGCATGCCTTTGCCGCCGCCGCCAGCGCTGGCTTTGAGCATCACCGGGTAGCCAATTTTATCGGCTTCGGCGCGCAGCAAATCATCACCTTGTTCGTCGCCGTGGTAGCCCGGTACCAGCGGTACGCCGGCGTTGTGCATCCGTGCTTTGGCCGAGGATTTATCGCCCATCGCGGCAATCGCCGAAGAAGGTGGGCCAACAAAGGTAATGCCGGCTTGGTCTAGGGCTTTAACAAAGGCGCCGTTTTCGGAAAGAAAGCCATAGCCAGGATGAATCGCGCCGCTGCCGGTCCGCTTAGCCGCTTCAATCACGGCGTCGACATTCAAGTAGCTCTCGCGCGCCGAGGCAGGACCCAAACGCACCGCTTCATCGGCTTCGCGCACGTGACGGGCGTTGGCATCGGCGTCTGAATAGACCGCCACGGTTTTTAGCCCCATGCGGCGGGCGGTGCGCATGACGCGGCAGGCGATTTCGCCACGGTTGGCAATCAATAGGGTGTCGAACTTGTTCATTTTAGTGGTCATGAACGGGGCTCCGTGGCGTTGTTATTGCGTGCAGCCCAGTCTTGTTCTACCCAGGCCGGGCGGCGTTTATCGAAGAAGCTGGCCAATCCCTCTTGGCCTTCATCGCTTACCCGTAGGCGCGCGATGACCTGGCAGGTGTGCTCACGGGTGGCATCCGCGTCAGGCGCTTTGGCGACACTGGCCAGTAAGGCTTTAGTGGCGCGCTGGGCCTGCGGGGAGCCTCCAAGGAGCGTGGTCAGCATTGCGTCAACCGCAACGTCGAGTTCTTCAGCGGCGACGACCTGATGCGCGAGGCCAAGCGCCAAGGCGGTGGGGGCGTCCATGACCTCAGCGGTCAGCGCGTAGCGACGCATTTGGCGCTCGCCAAGGGCGCGCTGAACGTAAGGGCTGATAACAGCAGGAGATAAGCCAATCTTGACCTCTGAGAGGCAAAACTTGGCCTTTTCGGAAGCGACCACGACATCACAGCATGCCGCTAGCCCCACCGCGCCGCCAAAAGCCGCGCCTTGGACGCGGCAAACACTGGGGCAGGGCAGCGTGTCGAGCCTATGCATTAGTTGTGATAGCTTGCGCGAATCGGCGAGATTGTCGTCAAGGTCGTAATCGACCATGCGCTTCATCCAATTAAGGTCCGCGCCCGCCGAGAAACTTTTGCCCTCCGAGCCCAGTACGACGGCACGCACCTCGCCTTGCTGTGCCAAAGTGTGTAGCTCATCGAGGTGCGCGTTGAGCTCGGCAATCAAGTGATCGTCAAAGGCGTTGTGAACGTCTGGGCGGTTTAGCGTCAGCCAGGCAACGCCGTTGGTATCGATACCAAGAGATGAAAAAGCCATGGGTTGCTCCTTACATCCGGAACACGCCGAAGCGTGTTTCTTCGATTTCGGCATTCATGGCGGCGGCAAGCGAGAGACCAAGCACGTCACGGGTTTGGGCCGGGTCAATCACGCCGTCATCCCAGAGGCGGGCGCTGGCGTAATAAGGATGGCCCTGGTGCTCGTACTGCTCACGCGTCGGCTGTTTAAAGGCTTCTTCCTCGGCGTCGGTCCACTCGCGGCCTTCGCGCTCGATCTGCTCGCGTTTGACTTGGGCGAGCACGCCGGCTGCTTGTTCGCCACCCATCACGGAAATACGTGCGTTGGGCCACATGAACAATAGGTTCGGGTCATAGGCGCGACCGCACATGCCGTAGTTGCCGGCACCGAAGCTGCCGCCGATCAGTACGGTGAACTTGGGGACTTTGGCGCACGCCACCGCGGTAACCAGTTTGGCGCCGTGCTTGGCGATGCCTTCATGCTCGTACTTGGAGCCGACCATAAAGCCGGTGATATTCTGTAAAAAGATCAGCGGGATTTTGCGCTGCGCACAGAGTTCAATAAAGTGCGCGCCTTTCACCGCGCTTTCCGAAAACAGCACGCCGTTATTGGCGACAATGCCCACCGGGTAGCCGTGAATATGGGCAAAGCCGGTGACGAGTGTATCGCCGTAGTAGCGTTTGAACTCATCGAAGTCGGAGTTATCGACCGTGCGAGCGATGACCTCGCGCACGTCATACGGCTTTTTCAGATCGGTCCCCACGATGCCGTAGAGCTCGTTAGGGTCGAGCTTGGGCGGCTTGGGGGCTTGCATGTTGAGTTCGCCGCGCTTTTGCCAATTCAGGCGCGAGACACACGCGCGCGCCAGCTGCAGGGCGTGAGCATCGTTTTCGGCGTAGTGATCGGCCACACCGCTTTTTTTGGTGTGAACATCGGCGCCACCAAGGTCTTCCGCGCTGATGGATTCGCCGGTCGCGGCTTTCACCAAGGGCGGCCCGCCGAGGAAAATCGTACCCTGCTCTTTAACGATGATGGATTCGTCCGCCATGGCGGGCACGTAGGCGCCGCCAGCGGTGCAGGAGCCCATCACCACGGCAATTTGCGGAATGCCTTCGGCAGACATGGTTGCCTGGTTATAGAAGATGCGCCCGAAGTGGTCGCGGTCGGGGAAGACCTCATCCTGGCGGGGCAAAAAGGCGCCGCCGGAATCGACTAGGTAAATACACGGCAGGCGGTGTTTGCGGGCGATGTCTTGGGCGCGAATGTGCTTTTTCACCGTCATCGGGAAGTAGGTGCCGCCCTTGACGGTGGCGTCATTGGCGACAATGACGCACTCCACGCCACTCACGCGGCCAATGCCCGTGACCACACCCGCGGCGGGTACATCAGACTCGTAGACGTTGTGCGCGGCCAGCGCGGAAAACTCCAGAAACGGCGAGCCTTCGTCGATCAAGTGGTCGATACGGTCACGGACGAAAAGCTTGCCGCGTGACTCGTGACGGGCGCGCGCTTTCTCACCACCACCTTGGCTAATGGCGGCGGTGAGCTCGCGAAGCTTCATCACCTCGGCGCGCATCGCGGCTTCGTTGGCTTGAAAAACGTCGCTTCTGAGATTCACTTGTGTGGTTAATGTGCTCATGGCGAACCCCTTATTTCGACTCGTTGAAGAGTTCACGGCCAATTAGCATGCGGCGGATCTCGCTGGTGCCGGCGCCGATTTCATACAGCTTGGCGTCGCGCAGTAAGCGCCCGGTGGGGTACTCGTTGATGTAGCCGTTGCCACCAAGCAGCTGAATGGCATCGAGCGCGACTTGCGTCGCTTTTTCGGCGCAGTAAAGAATCACACCGGCGGCGTCTTTGCGCGAGGTTTGGCCCTTGTCGCAGGCGCCAGCTACGGCATAAAGGTAAGCACGGCAAGCGTTCATGGTGGTGTACATATCGGCGATTTTGCCCTGTACCAGCTGAAATTCACCAATCGATTGGTTGAACTGTTTGCGTTCGTGAATGTAGGGCAATACCACGTCCATGGCGGCTTGCATAATGCCAATGGGGCCTGCCGCCAGCACGGCGCGCTCGTAGTCTAGGCCGCTCATCAGCACCTTAACGCCACGGTTGAGCTCACCTAGGATATTCTCTTCTGGTACTTCGCAATCTTGGAACACCAGCTCACAAGTGTTGGAGCCGCGCATGCCCAATTTGTCGAGCTTTTGCGCAGTGGAGAACCCTGGCATGCCTTTTTCAATAATAAAGGCGCTGATGCCTTTGGAGCCGGCGTCCGGGTCGGTTTTGGCGTAAACCACCAGAACATCGGCATCCGGGCCGTTAGTAATCCACATTTTGTTGCCGTTGAGGATGTACTTGTCGCCTTCTTTGCGTGCCCGCAGCTGCATGGAAACAACGTCCGATCCGGCGCCCGGTTCGGACATCGCTAGCGCACCCACGTGCTCGCCGCTGATCAGTTTGGGTAAGTACTTGGCTTTCTGCTCAGGGCTTGCGTTGATTTTTAATTGATTCACGCAAAGGTTTGAATGCGCGCCGTAAGAAAGCGCAACGGAGGCGCTGGCCCGCGAGATCTCTTCCATGGCGATGCAGTGGGCGAGATACCCCATGCCGGTGCCGCCATCTTCTTCTGAAACGGTGATGCCCAGAAGCCCCATGTCGCCAAACTTCTGCCACAAGTCATTGGGGAATTCGTTTTTCTCGTCGATTTCAGCGGCGCGCGGGGCGATTTCGTCGCGAGCAAAGGCGTTGACCTGCTCACGCAGCATATTGAGTTCGTCGTCAAGGCCGAAGTTAAGTTCTGAATAATGGGTAAACATGTCGATCACCTTTGCTTGGGTTAGTAGGCGTTAATGCATGGTCGCGGAGGTTGATGCGCGTTTAGGACTGGCTGTTTTGTTGTTATCCGCTGCGCGGTCTTCTTCTTCGAGTTTTTGATGCAATTCTTCTAGCGCCTGACGGCAGCGAATTTCAGCGCTTTCAAGCTCTAGTTGCACCATGGTGATGTCTTTCATCTGCTGCTCTAACGCCGCTCGGCGCTCAGAGATTTTGCTCAGCATTAGGTGCAACTGCTTTTCACTGCCGCTACGGGTCTCGTCCCATAGCTCAAACAATTCACGAATTTCCGCCAGAGAAAAACCAAGTCGCTTACCGCGCAGCGTGAGTTTGAGACGAACACGATCCTTACTGCTGTAGATGCGCGTTTGTCCACGTCGTGCGGGGTGCAGAAGCTCTTGATCTTCGTAAAAGCGGATGCTGCGCGTGGTGACGTCAAATTCGTTGGCCAGCTCGCTAATAGAGTAGGTTTTGCACATAATGATGTTTCTCGCAATAGGGGATATGTCCCTATGGAACATTGTCAACGAGGCTAAAACAAGTTCACGTTAACGTAAAGTGCTAATAGTATAATGTTGACTGGCGTTGAAAGTCGGTAACTCCCTGATTTTTATAGATATAGTGTGTCTATCTAAAGTGCTAATTCTTTTTGATAGACCAAAGTTCTAATTGTCACACCCCCTCAAGCGTTGCTAGTTTGCATCTACAGCTTACGTTTAGGTAAGGCTAGAGCGCCGGCATGCGAACATTTCTCGGTCGGTGAAAAGTCAGCACAATAACAACAAAGAGGCTTGTTACTTTATGAGTGCAGACGAAGCTCGAGAGACCTATGTTCTCGAAACCCGAGGGTTGACCAAAGAATTTCGCGGTTTTACCGCGGTCGACGACGTCAACCTGCAAGTTCAGGAAGGGCACATTCATGCTCTTATCGGTCCTAATGGCGCCGGTAAAACCACCGTATTCAACTTGCTTACTAAATTTTTGCCGCCAACACGCGGTGAGATTCTTTATCGTGGCAAACCCATCACTAGCATGAAATCTAATGAGATTGCGCGGATGGGATTAGTTCGTTCCTTTCAGATTTCGGCGGTGTTTGCCCACATGACGGCGCTCGAAAACGTGCGTGTCGCGTTGCAGCGAGAGTTGGGTACGTCTTTCCATTTTTGGAAATCGGAAAAATCCCTTGAGCACCTCAATGAACGCGCGCTAGAGCTATTGGAAGAAGTCGGGCTGCGCGAGTACGCCGATACCCTAACTGTCGAGATGCCTTATGGACGCAAGCGAGCGCTAGAAGTCGCCACAACGCTGGCGCTAGACCCGACCATGATGCTACTCGACGAGCCTACTCAGGGCATGGGGGCGGAAGACGTCGACCGCATTGTTGAGCTGATCAAGCGTGTATCCAAGGGGCGCACGGTTCTCATGGTTGAGCATAATTTGAGTGTGGTTAGCCGTCTGTGTGACCGCATTACCGTGTTGGCCCGTGGCGCTGTACTGGCTGAAGGCGATTACGAAAATGTGTCACGCAACCCGCTAGTGCGTGAAGCCTACATGGGAAGCGACGCCGCTGAAGAAGAGGAAGCGCAAGCATGAATACCGCTGAACAATTGACGCCGGAGCAGCTAGACGCCACGCGGCCGCAGAGTGCGGAGATGTTGCGAGTACAAGATCTGCATGCGTTTTATGGCGAGTCGCACATTCTTCACGGCGTGGATTTTGATGTGAAACGCGGCGAATTGGTGACGCTATTGGGCCGTAACGGTTCTGGGCGAAGCACCACGCTTAAATCGATCATGAATATGGTCGGACGTCGTACTGGCTCGATCATGGTAAACGGCAACGAAACTCTCGACATGAAGCCGCACCATATCCCCCGGTTAGGAATTGGCTACTGCCCAGAAGAGCGCGGTATTTTCGCCAGTCTTGATGTTCACGAGAACCTGCTTTTGCCGCCGACGGTACGCTCTGATGGCATGACGCTGGATGAAATTTACGCCATGTTCCCTAATCTGTATGAACGGCGTAAAAGCCAGGGTACTCGCCTTTCCGGTGGTGAGCAGCAAATGCTAGCCATGGCACGTATTCTGCGCACCGGCGCGCGTATTTTGTTGCTGGATGAAATTACCGAAGGGTTGGCCCCGGTGATTGTGCAAAAACTCGCCGAGGTGCTGATGATGCTTAAAGAGCGTGGCATGACCATTGTGCTGGTGGAGCAGAACTTCCGCTTTGCGGCTCCTCTAGCCGATCGCCATTACGTCATGGATCACGGGCAAATTGTTGAAGAGATTACGGCGGCGCAGCTGCCATCTCGGCGTGAGCATCTCAACTCCATGTTGGGGGTTTAGCGCCATTCGCAAACGCTGCCCACGCAGCGAATTTATAAGAACGAAACTCGTAAGAACGCAAGTCGTAAGAGCGCATGGAGCGAGCCGATTTGGCAAGAAGCTTTGTGCGTCGTAATACAACAACAAATACCCATACGGGTAGGAGACGAGCATGACTTTCATCAAAAAAACACTTACCACCAGCATTGCGCTTGCCGCAGCATCCACGTTCGCGGTTACCGCGGCGCAGGCACAAATGAGCGATAACGAGGTACGTATTGGCTACCTGGCCGATATGTCGGGCACGTATCGTGATCTTGCCGGCCCCGGCGGTCTGACGGCCATGGAAATGGCCATTGAAGATTTCGGTGGTAGCGTTAACGGTGCTCAGATTAGTGTTCTCAGCGCCGACGATCGCAACAGTGCTGATGTGGGTGCCAATACCGTGCGTGAATGGATCGACCGCGATAACGTTGACATGGTCGGGGGCTTAGTGGCGTCGTCGGTATCCATTGCGGTTACCAAAGTGATTGAGGAAAACAACGGTCTCGCTATCGTGTCGGGGTCGGCAGCCTCCAGTATTACCAACGAGCACTGCACGCCTAATCATATTCACTACGTCTATGACACCTACCCGCTGGCTAACGGTACCGCCAAAGCGGTCGTCGAGCAGGGCGGTGATACGTGGTTTATGTTGACCGCAGACTACGCATTTGGCCATGCACTTGAGGGTGACGTGACCAAAGTAGTGGAAGAAAATGGTGGTGAGATCGTGGGCACGATTCGCCACCCGTTCCCCACTAATGATTTCTCCTCTTACATCCTTCAGGCTCAAGGGTCTGGTGCCAAGATTGTGGGGCTTGCGAATGCTGGCTCAGATACAGTCAATGCCATTACCACTGCTAGTCAGTTTGGCTTAACGCAATCAGGGCAGCAGTTGGCCGGCCTACTGATCTTTTTGAATGACGTTCACGCGCTGGGTCTGGAAGCAACCCAGAACCTGCTTCTGACAACCGGTTGGTATTGGGATATGGATGATGAAGCTCGCGCCTGGGCCGATCGCTATTACGAAGAAGTGGGTGCACGCCCGACCATGGTGCAGGCGGGTATCTACTCCAGCACCATGCATTATCTCAAGTCGGTAGAAGCGGCAGGGACCGATGACCCTGAAGTGGTGCGTGCGCAGATGGCGGAAGAGCCTATTAATGACTTCTTCGCCCGCAACGGTCAGATTCGCGAAGATGGTCGTATGGTTCACGATATGTACCTCGCCCAGGTGAAAACACCGGAAGAATCCACCAGTGAATGGGATCTTTACAAGATTCTAAGCACGATTCCTGCAGAAGAAGCCTACCGTCCGCTGTCTGAAAGCCAGTGCGACCTGGTGCAGAACTAAGCCGGAAAGCAATTCATAAGTCATAAGTACTAAATCATAAGTACAAAGGGAGGCGATAAAGGTCAGTAGGCCTTGTTGCCTCCTGCTTGACGGCGAGGAGAGTCGTAATATGACGATGATATTTGGCGTGCCATTGGCAGTGTTTATGGGCCAGATAACACTGGGCCTAGTAAACGGTGCCTTTTATGCACTGCTCAGCTTGGGCCTGGCCGTTATCTTTGGCCTGCTTAAAATCATTAACTTTGCCCACGGGGCACAGTACATGCTTGGGGCATTTGCCGCGCTGTTAGGCTTGGAGTATCTGGGCATTAACTACTGGCTGGCGTTGCTTTTGGTGCCGCTTGTAGTCGGGATTTTCGGTATGGTGCTAGAGCGTTACTTGCTGCGCCGTATTGCCCATCTTGACCACTTGTATGGCCTGCTGTTGACCTTTGGTTTGGCACTCATTCTTGAAGGTACGCTCGTCAATTTCTTTGGGGTGTCCGGTGCGCGTTACCCAACACCTGAAGTGTTTCAGGGTGGCCTGAATTTAGGCTTTATGTTCCTGCCGACCTACCGCGCGTGGGTGCTTGTCGCGGCACTGGCAATGTGTCTTTTTACCTGGTTTATGATCGAACGCACACGACTGGGGGCTTATCTGCGTGCCGGTACTGAAAACTCTCAGCTGATGCAGGCGTTTGGCGTTAATGTGCCGCTGTTGATTACTCTGACCTACGGTTTTGGTGTGGCGTTAGCCGCGTTTGCCGGTGTGCTTGCTGCTCCGCTTTATCCGGTTTCACCTACCATGGGGTCAAGTCTTTTGATTGTGGTATTCGCGGTGGTCGTTATTGGTGGTATGGGGTCAATTTTAGGCGCCATTATTACTGGTTTAGCCATGGGGGTTATCGAAGGTCTGACCAAGGTGTATTACCCGGAAGCCTCAAATACCGTGATCTTCTTAGTGATGATTCTGGTGCTCTTATTACGCCCTGTCGGGCTGTTCGGTAAGGAGGCTTAAATGGCTGACTCTCAATCTCTTTCGCAAACACCTTCACATGCATCTTCCCAGGCGTCTGCTGTTTTAGAGCGTCAGCGTCGCGCTAAGATACGTCGCAACTTGTTTTATCTTGCCTTAGTGGCGGTTGGGCTTGTGGCACCTTTTGTCGCTTACCCAGTATTTTTAATGAAGGTGCTGTGTTTTGCTCTTTTTGCCAGCGCGTTTAACTTGCTACTGGGCTATGCGGGCTTGCTTTCCTTCGGGCATGCGGCATTTCTCGCTACCGGCGGCTACATTACCGGTTACTTACTGGCAAGCTATCCAGGGCTCACGCCAGAACTGGGGATTATTGCCGGCACATTAGTGGCTACCGCAATAGGGGTGGTATTTGGGATTCTATCGATTCGTCGCCAAGGTATTTACTTCGCGATGGTGACCTTGGCTCTCTCTCAACTGGTGTACTTTGTCTACATTCAGGCACCCTTTACCGGCGGTGAAGACGGCCTGCACGGCGTGCCTCGCGGTGAGCTTTTTGGCTTCATCAACCTAAGTAATAGCCTCGCAATGTATTATTTTGTGTTTGCCATCTTTATCTTTGGTTTCGCAGTGATTCAGCGTACGGTGCATTCGCCTTACGGGCAGGTGATGAAGGCGATTCGTGAAAACGAGCCGCGAGCGGTGTCTCTAGGCTATAACACTGATGCGTACAAGCTGGTGGCTTTTGTGCTGTCTGCCGCGCTAGCCGGGCTTGCCGGTTCTACCAAAACCGTGGTGTTCCAGCTCGCCTCATTGACTGATGCGCATTGGCATATGTCCGGCGAAGTGATTTTGATGACGTTGCTTGGCGGTGTTGGGACTCTGTTGGGGCCGATCACTGGGGCAGGTATCGTCGTAAGTTTGCAGCACGTGCTTGGACAATCGCCTTTGGGTAACTGGGTGAGTGTGATCTTGGGGGTTATCTTTGTGGTCTGCGTGTTGAGTTTCCGTAGCGGCATCATTGGTGAGCTAGCGCGTATGTACAATAAAAACTTTAAGTAAATAAAATTGCGAGTCTGTCCGTTGTGTTGGCGCCCTTGTGGCGCCTTTTTTATTGGGTGAGACGCCAAAAGTCGTAGATGCAAAAGCGTTGCTTGTAGAAGCGCAAAATAATAAGTTAACGTAAACGTCAATTAAGTATGCCAACAATGATAACAGCAACCGATCAGCCGCTGGCTGATAGAAGCGGAGACACTCATGAATTTTGAGCTAAACGAAGATCAAATCGCCTTTGCCGATATGGCACGCGCTTTCGCTGAGAATGAGCTAGAACCCCACGCGGCCGAGTGGGATCAAAACGCCATCTTCCCTGTTGATGTGATCCGTAAGGCTGGCGAGTTGGGGTTTTGCTCGCTGTACGCACCGGAAAGCGTTGGAGGGCTAGGCTTATCCCGCTTAGACGCCAGCATCATTTTTGAGCAGCTTTCCATGGGCTGCACCTCTACCACAGCTTATCTCACCATTCACAACATGGTGACGTGGATGCTGGCGGACTTCGGCCAGCCGGAAGTGGTGGAACAGTGGGGCGAAAAACTCGCCACCGGCGAGCTATTAGGGTCTTACTGCCTCACCGAGCCCAACGCTGGCTCTGATGCCGCCTCACTCAAAACAACGGCTAAACGAGATGGCGATGACTTTGTGCTCAACGGCAGCAAAATGTTTATTTCTGGCGCTGGTAGCACGGACTTTCTCGTGGTGATGGCGCGCACCGGTGGGGAAGGCGCCAGCGGTGTTTCCGCTTTTGCCGTAGATGCCAAAGCCGAGGGCATTAGCTATGGCCGCAAAGAAGACAAAATGGGGTGGAACAGCCAGCCTACACGCATGATTACTTTTGAAGACGTTCGCGTACCGGCGATCAACATGCTGGGTAACGAAGGCGACGGCTTTAAAATTGCCATGAAAGGCTTGGACGGTGGCCGCATTAATATTGCCACTTGTTCCATTGGTACGGCCCAGCAAGCGATTAACAAAGCACGCGAGTACATGCGGGAGCGTAAGCAGTTTGGTAAAAAGCTGGCTGACTTCCAGGCACTGCAGTTCCGCCTAGCGGATATGGTGACGGATCTGGTGGCGGCGCGTCAGATGGTACGCTTAGCTGCAACCAAGCTTGACGCCGGCCATGCCGATGCCGGGACCTACTGTGCTATGGCAAAACGCTTTGCCACTGACGTGGGCTTTAATGTTTGTGATGAGGCGCTACAACTTTACGGTGGCAACGGCTACATCAAGGAATACCCGATGGAGCGCTATGTGCGTGATACGCGCGTGCACCGCATTCTTGAAGGGACAAATGAAATCATGCGTTTAATCATTTCTCGCCGGGTCTTGGCGGACAGCGCCACCGAGCTATAAGCTCAGGTAACCCGTAATTTATAAGGAGCGCTGAATGAGTAGTGTGATTTTTACCGAACATCCGACCCATGATGGTCATGCCATCGCTGAGATTAAGCTCAACGCTGAACGTTCGCTCAATGCGCTAACGCTTGAGATGATCGACGAAATTTTGCCTCGGCTCGAAAGCTGGGAGCAGGACGATAAAATTGTTGCGATTATGCTCGATAGCGCTGGGGAAAAAGCGTTTTGTGCCGGCGGTGACGTGGTCAATCTCTACAAAGCCATTATTGGCGAAGGCGACCCGGATTTCCCTCAGCAGTTTTTTGAACGCGAGTATCGCCTGGATTACCGTTTACATACTTACGCCAAACCGGTGATTTGTTGGGGTAACGGCATTGTGATGGGCGGTGGTATGGGGCTTCTCAGTGGCAGCAGCCACCGTATTGTGACCGAAACCTCGCGCTTAGCGATGCCGGAAGTCACCATCGGCCTTTATCCGGATGTCGGTGCTAGCTGGTTTTTGAACCGTTTACCTAACGGCACCGGGCACTTTTTAGCGATTACCGGTAGCCAGATCAACGCGCTTGATGCCCATCACCTAGGGCTTGCCGACCGAATGATTGCAAGCGATAAGCGTGGTGTGTTGCTTGAGCACCTTACCGGTGCGCGTTGGGGCGACGATGATCAAGCCGATGCTCAAGGGATCGTCAATAAAATACTGCGCGAGCTAGAACGTGAGTCTCAACCGGTGTTTGAAGAGATGGAGGCACCGGTCTACAAGTTCAGCCCGTTAATTCGTGAGCTGATGGATCACGACACCATTGATCAAGCCGTGGCGGCCATTCTTGCCGTAGAGAGCGATGATAAGTGGTTCGGCAAGGCGCAGAAAACGCTTTCACACGGTAGCCCTGTTTCCGTCAAACTGATTGATGAGCAACTCAAACGAGCTAAACACATGTCGCTAGTGCAGGTGTTCCAATCAGAGCTTGCGCTGTCGGTGCAGTGTTGCCGCCACCGTGAGTTTCCGGAAGGTGTGCGCGCGCTGCTGGTGGATAAAGACGGTAAGCCTCAATGGACCTACTCGAATGTGGCAGCGGTAGAAGATAGCTTTATCGATGGGCTTTTGACTCAGCCTTGGGCGCAAAACCCGTTGGCGGATCTGGGCGATTAAACCTATCTGACCCATAACGCCTGTAATACCAACTAAGACAATAATCCAACTAAGACAACAATAAGGACCCGACACCATGGCAACAATTGCATTTATCGGCTTGGGCAACATGGGCGGCCCCATGGCGGCGAACCTGGCAAAGGCTGGCCATGAAGTGCGTGCCTTTGATCTCTCGTCGAAGGCGCTGGATGAGGCTAAATCGCAAGGCTGCAACGTAGCGAATTCGGCGCAAGAGGCGGCTAAAGGCGCGGATTTCGTGATTTCCATGCTGCCGGCGGGTAAGCACGTGCGTGGGCTGTATGTCGATGGCGACGCACCGCTATTTGATGTGGTCAGCAGCGACGCGTTGGTCATCGATTGCTCAACTATTGATGCCGATACCGCTCGCGATGTCGCGGCGGCTGGCGCCGAAAAAGAGATTGGTTTTGTGGATGCCCCGGTTTCTGGCGGGGTTGGCGGGGCGAAAGCGGGTGCGCTCACCTTCATTGTGGGTGGGAGTGAGGCACAATTTGCTCAGGCCAAGCCGGTGCTTGAGCCGATGGCCAAAAACATCTTTCACGCCGGGGATCACGGCGCGGGACAGATCGCCAAGGTATGCAACAACATGCTGTTGTCGATCTTGATGGCGGGCACCTGCGAGGCAATCAACATGGGCGTGAAAAACGGCCTCGATCCCGCGGTACTTTCCGAAATCATGAAGCAAAGCTCTGGCGGCAACTGGGCGCTCAATGGGTATAACCCGTATCCCGGTGTGATGGAAAATGCCCCGGCGTCCAACGGTTACCAGGGCGGTTTTCAGGTGGATTTAATGTTTAAAGACCTGGGCCTTGCCATGGATGTCAGCCAGCTAAGCGCATCCCCGGTGCCGATGGGCTCCGCCGCGCGTTCGCTGTTTAACCTGCACAAAGCAAATGGCAACGGCAAACTGGATTTTTCAAGCCTGATGCAGTTCTATCAGGATAAAGACGCATAAGCCGTTTCTTTCTTGGCAAGCGCTAGATCGAGCGCCACCAGCTCTGCGCAAGGGAGCTGGTGGCGTTTGGCGCTTTCCATTAACGGCCCCAAAATTGCGTTGCGCTCGGTGGGGCGCTTGGCCTCCACGTCTTGCAGCATCGAGGCCTTATTGTTGGCGGTGTTCTCCACCACTTGCCACACCAATGCCAACCACGCTTGCTCACCTTGCTCCCCGTTTGGCGGCTGAATACCTTCGGCCTGCAAGATCATGGCGACTTCTCTTACGACCGCTTCAACATGCGTTGCATAAGCTTCATGCCGCAATACTCCGTTTCGAACTTCGTGCAACGCGACTAAGGGGTTAATCGCGGCGTTCACCGCCAACTTCTGCCATAAGCGCTGACGGATATCATCGACCGCTGAAGCGTTAATATCCGCCTGTGACAATACGCCAGCCAATGCTTCGGCCAACGCGCCGTGCTGGTTATTTAAATCGCCAATAAACGTCGGCCCG
Organism: Vreelandella vilamensis; assembly: GCF_031451755.1. Classification (NCBI taxonomy): domain Bacteria; kingdom Pseudomonadati; phylum Pseudomonadota; class Gammaproteobacteria; order Oceanospirillales; family Halomonadaceae; genus Vreelandella; species Vreelandella vilamensis. The sequence goes on from NZ_JARWAN010000022.1 coordinate 59,916, forward strand.
CGGCCCGCATGCACCACACTATCGTCCCCGGTTATGTAAGCACCTTGGGTAGTGGTCGCGCACAACACTGGCCCCGGCCACGCCTGTGTAATACGCGGCTGCGCCAAAAAGCCGTTCTGCCACAGTACTAGCGGGGTAGTAGGGGGAATCTCGCTCGCGATATTTACGAGCGCCGCCTCAGCGGCCATGGCCTTGGTGGCGATATGCACAACCCCAGGCGCTGGCTGCGCTTCAGAAACCAACTCGGCAACGGTGAGTGTATTTAACCGCTGTACCCGTTGTTCGCCTTCCAGCGTGGTGAGCGTTTGCTCATTCGGTAGTGCCTGGCGCCCAATTAGCGTGACGGCAGACTGAGGCGCAAGCGAATGCGCCAACAAGCGGCCAATCGCGCCGGGGCCGAGTATCCAGTGGGAAGTCATCATTGATTTAGCGCCATCCGAAGGAGATTTTCGCTTTGCGTAATGAACACCGTTATCAGCTGCGGTGATACCCGCAAGCTTACCGTGTTCAGCATAAGGAAATGAAGGCGAACCAGACCGCACCATACACGGCTAAGGATTAATGACGACATTTATCATTCAATGGTTCGGACAGTTTTAAAGAAAGCCTGATGCTCAGATAATAGGGTCTCTCACAACACCACCACCCGAGCACAGGCTTTCATGGAAAT
>NZ_JARWAN010000023.1:0-59767 GCF_031451755.1 Vreelandella vilamensis
GTGAAACCGCTCAGCGCCGATGGTAGTGTGGGGCCTCCCCATGCGAGAGTAGGTCATCGTCAGGCACTTATCTGAAAAATCCCCCCGGGCATGCGCCCGGGGGGATTTTTTTTGGAACTTTAAAGGAATTATTTGTTGAAGCTATCAAACGCTTCAAGGGCTTGAGCAGCATAGGTAAAAGAAGGGCCACCACCCATATAGATACATACGCCTAACATTTCCATAAGTTCTTCTCTTGTTGCCCCGAGTTCCGCGACGGCTTTTGCGTGAAACGCGATACAGCCGTCGCAACGAATGCTTATACCGATAGCGAGGGCCATGAGTTCTTTGTGCTTATGTGAAAGGGCGCCATCTTGGTTTGCGCTCTTCGCCATCTGTGAAAAACCTTTAGTAACGTCAGGTATGTTTTTACCAATATCTTGCATTAAGGCTGAAAGGTCTTGCGTTGTCTTTTGCCAATCTTTATGCATCGAAAACTCCTCGTTCTTAGTACAGGCTAAATGACGAAAAGAGAGTATAAGGCATGATATTTTGTTATGGAATTAGCATATTCTTTATGGGTGATCTGAGTCAGGTTTGACTCTGCAAAAGAGTAAGTATTTGCTTGTGCCTTTCTAAAGCAGCCCATTGAATCGCCGTGCGCTCTTCATTATCGCTTTGATGGGGATCTGCGCCATGTTTTAAAAGCCTACGGGCGCTATCGATTTCATTCTGCTTTGCAGCCCAGATCAAGGCTGTCCAACCCAGTGTATCTTGATGATTAACTTCAGCATCATGAGATAAAAGGTAGTGAACCGCCGCCGGCTTTTTGCTGACGACAGCAATCATTAGGGCTGTATAGCCACTTTCATCTTTGTGTTCGATGTTTGCCCCGGCTTGATGAAGCGTTCGTAAAATTTCAATGTCACCCAGCGATGCGGCTTTGATGAAGGGAGACCAGCCGCAACTATCATCTAAATCGACTTGTGCACCGTTTTTGATAAGTTGCTCGACGGCGGCCACATCTCTTTCTTCTACGGCGCGAAATAGAGCGGTTCTGCCTAAATTGTCGCGTTCGTCAATATTGTAATTGAGCCACTGGTATACGCTAAAAAGCGCTACCAGTGCGATCAACATCGATACTATGCCGCTTATCAAAGGATAGCGCGCAAAAATGGTGGGAGAGAAAACAGGCACTATGTCTTTTCTCTTACCAAGTAACTAGCCGGATGAAGGAGCAGATACGCCAAAATAAAAATACCCACCACACCGCTTATTAAGGCCACCCAGTCAGAAGCCGTTGCGATATAGCTAAGTTGAGAGTTAGTCATCATGGGTATCCAGGCGATGGCGGAAAGTCCAACCAGTCCTGAAACAATTAATGCTCCGTTACAGCGGTAGTGGGTAATCTGATAGCCGCGTAGATAGGCTACGATGTGCAGTATGACCAGGAACACTGCGCCAGCCACTAGCCACCAGGCATAGGGCGCAATGGCGTACATCAAAATGGTTAAGGCGCCATAAAATGTCATTGCTCTCTCCTCGGTTACGCTTGGCCTTCAAGCACGGCATAGTAAGCAGGTTGCAGCATACGGTCTTTCATAACCCAGACTGCCCAGGATTCGTCTTTTGGATCGATAAACGGGAAGGAGGGCATAAAGGCGAAGTCGTCTTCATAACCAAACTCGACAAGCATTGCTTTTCCTATACCGGTAATTAGCGGGCATGACGTGTAACCGCGGTGCCGCGCAGGGGGCTCTTGACCCTGCATCACCGCGATGAGGTTTTCTTCGACAATAGGGGCTTGGGCTTTTACGCTTGCTGCGGTCTTGTTGATAGGAGCGCCGATAACATCACCGATACCAAACACTTCCGGGTAGCGTTTATGTTGCAGGGTGTGAATATCAACATCAATCCACTCACCGCGGTAAGGCCCTTCTTGAGCGATAAGGTCGCTTTGTTTGATAAAATCATGGGCGCTCATTGGTGGAACGACATGAAGAAAATCATAGTCGGAAACAACGGTCGACAAGCCTTCACGTTGGTACTCTGCTGCACGAAGCTCATGGTGTGAGGTAAATTCACTCTCGGGCCCAACGAAGGTGAATTCAGCTTGTTTTGCCTGTGGGTCCACCGCTGACAAGCGAAATTGATGCCGTATATTAACGTTTTGTTGAGTAAAACGTTCCCGTACAAAGTCATCGACCCAAGGTTGTGAAAAAAGCCCGGTACCCGGTGTCATATAATCGACATCAAAAGCCTCTCTACGTCCACTATCTTCCAGATGGCTCAGGGTAGTGAATGTCATTTTTAGTGGCGCACCAGCACATTTCACGGGTGTAGGCGCAGCCGTAAAGATACCTTTACCCCCTCCACTGTCGACCCATGTTTTGATCGCTTGACGTGTGCGTGAAGCTGCTTCGATGCTAGCGTAAACGCTACCGATGCCGTGTTGGCCGACGAGGTCAGGTGACATCCCTTCGATTAAGTGATAATTCAGCTGAATCCCGGTGGCGACAATAAGATAGTCATAACTAAGAACTTCTCCATTGGCGAGCTCAACGAGGCGGTTTTCCGCATCAACGCCAGCGGCATACTCGCGTACCCAGGTAATTCCCTGTGGCACAAATTGTGCGTTGGGCCGCATGGTTTTATCAGGGTTATTCCATACGCCTGAGGCCACCATGGTCCATCCTGGCTGATAGTGGTGCGTCTCGCGTGGTTCGATTAGCGTAATTTTACCGCCTCGCAGGCGAGAAGCTAGGCGGTTGGCCATCGCCATGCCTGAAGCACCGCCCCCCATAATGACGATGTGTGCTTGGGTGTCGACGGTGTTGGCAGATAATGGCGAAAAGAAAAGCGTGCTAGCACTGAGGCCGGCCCCTGTTTTTAATAACTGACGGCGGCTGAGTGTTACCTGGCGGTAGCTCATTGTGTGCTCCCAAAAAGAAATATGTCGTCAAAGTATTTATAGTTATATTCTTATTATTAAGTATAGGTTCACAGAGCCGTTCTGATATAGGCATTTTGTCGCAGTGCCTAAGTCGTAGAGGGTCCATGTGAAGGCCGAGCGGGAGTAAACCGGTAGAATGAGGCGGAAGGTAAACGTTACTGCTTTAAAAAATAAAAGAGCGTTGATAAAAGAGTGCTAATGAAAAAGGGCTGCCATTTCTGACAGCCCTTCACGCTCTTTATGCGAAGCGTATTTTTGCTTGGTGCTTATGGGACTATCGCGAGTCAAAGTGGGCTTTCACTCGCTAATTGGCACAGTGGGTATATGCATCAACCGGGATAATTGCGATGAGCGTCCTTCAAGCAAATCCGCCAACGTATAATGATCCAACACGGCCAGAAACGCTTTCAGTGCCTCGTTAAGGATGGGCTGTAACCGGCAAGACGGGGTGATGATGCAGGCGTTGTCCTCACGGAAACACTCCACCAGCGCCATGTCGTGCTCGGTATCCCGCACTAAGTCGCCGAGCGTGATGCTTTCGGGTGGCCGGTCTAGTGATAACCCCCCGTTTTTGCCCCGGATCGCGGTCAAATACCCCTTTTGGTTAAGTTCCTGAACAATTTTCATCAAATGGTTGCGCGAGATAGAAAACGTCTCGGCAATCTCGGTAATGGTCGCACGCTGCTCACCCTTCACTGCGAGGAAGAGCAAAACGCGAATGGAGTAGTCGGTAAAACGAGTGAGATGCATAAGGCGCCGCTAGTATGCGAAAGCCCCCATTGTACGGCGTTCACCAGCGAGGAGGAATGTTTTGCTGTGGCGTATTTACGCAGGAATACGAGGCTGATATCTTAAAAATGTATTTTAAATAAATCTTTAAAGAGACATTTATGCTCTCATCGGCACAAGAAGACATCATCGAAGCCACCGCGCCTATCGTGGCCAAGCACTTAGAAACCATCACGGCGCGTTTTTACCCGCTAATGTTTGCGCGCTACCCGCAGGTCGTGCCGCTGTTTAACCCAACGCACCAGCAAAACGGCGGCCAGCCGCGCGCGTTGGCAAAGACCGTGCTGGCTTACGTGCAGCTGCGTCAATCGCCGCAAAAGGCCCGCGAAACGCTAGAAACCGTGGTCAATAAACACGTGTCGTTGGACATTCAACCGGCGCACTACCCAATCGTCGGCGAGTGTTTGATGGCCGCGATTGGCGATGTGCTCGGCGATGCCGTCACGCCGGAGGTGGCTGACGCCTGGAGGGCACTGTACCAAGAGCTTGCGGATTTGCTGATCGAGCTGGAAGCCCAGCGCTACAGCGCTTTTGAGCAGCAAGTCGGCGGTTGGCGCGGACCGCGGCGTTTTCGTATCGCGGAAACACATCAAGAGAGCCGTGTGATCCGCTCGTTTATTCTAGAACCGGAAGACGGCGGTGCGGTGGCGGCGCACGCGCCAGGGCAGTACATTGGGGTGAAGCTTGAAATTGACGGTGAGCCGGTTTATCGCCACTACAGCCTTTCCGATGTGCCCAACGGTCGTACTTATCGGCTTTCTATCAAGCGCGAGGCGCACGGGGTAGCGAGCCGACACTTCCACGACCACCTGAATGTTGGGGATACGCTAGAACTGTTGCCGCCAGCGGGCGAGCTAACACTGGCCGGTGATGAAGAGCCGCTTGTGTTGATTAGCGGCGGCGTTGGGCAAACCCCGCTGCTGCCGATTGCCAAGCAGGCGCTTGAGCAAGGCCGCCAGGTGACGTACCTGCACGCCGCCTTGGACGCTGAGCATCACGCTTTTGCGGAAGTGATTACCGAGCTACGTAAGGCGTATCCCGATCAACTCAACAGCATCACCGTTTACGAACAGGATGACAGCGGCAACTATCAGGGGCGTATTAATCAGGCGCTGTTGGCCGATTACGTGCCGTCACAGGCGCGCTGTTACTTTGTCGGGCCGCACGGCTTTATGGCGGCGGTAAACCAAGGGTTGGAGCGCTTGGGCGTGCCGGCAGACAAACGTCACTTCGAGCACTTTGGGCCCGAAGAGGCGCTAGACGCGGCGTAACCCTGGGGCATTGTAATACTGAAGTGGCACTGAACAAGAGCGCCATCGCCGCGAGTGGCGTGGCGCTCGTCCCCTTTATCAGAGCATTCCCACGGTCATCCCAGCCAAAATAGGCGCTTCCCGCAGCGACCAAAAGGCGCGCAAAATAAAGAAAAGCAGGCTCAAGTACGCCGCTGTAATATGCAGGTGTTTGAGCATCAAATAGTGTTCTGCCACGTCTATTTCCTTCGATGATCGCTACGTTAATGATGCTGCCCGTCGCTAACCGTTCTTGCCGTCAGCACGAGCGCTGAGCAGCGGCACACTATAGTGCAAGACAAAGACGAAATAGCTTAAGCACCATAAAATGATGACCACGCTGTAGACCCAGTGGCTCGATTGTGGAAACAACCAAAGCCATACCGAGCGCAAAAGCGCGGCGAGCACAAGTCCCACGAGTGCCAAGCCAATGCCGGGCAGCGTGCGGATGACACGTCCGGTGTGGCCGAGAGAGACGCGCGCCATCATCGCCAGCATCATGGTGCCGATGCTTCCTATCGCCAAGGCGTGAAGCGCGGTTTCCACTCGCTGCCCGGTGAATAGCTGCCACGCCCACAGCAAAAGCCCCAGCGGGATAAATGCATAGCTTAAATGCAGCCCCCAAAGAAGCGGCTCGCGAACGCTTAACCACCCCCGCCAGTGCGCTAAACGCCACGCATTCGCCCCAGCGGCAATCATCAGAAGTGTAGCCAGAAGGGTATCGGCGCGCATATCGCTCAGGGTAATCAGCGTTTGCAGTAGCACCACCGCACTCATGGCGCCTAGGGTTAACTGCTCGATAACGCGGCGCGGCTCCGGCTTTTGAAATCCCAGCGTGTTCGCGGTAAAAAACGGAATCACCCGGCCGCCTACCACCACCATTAACGTGGTTATCAGAAAAATCGCCAAATGTCCGGCTTCACGTATGAGCAGCGCATCGCCTTGCATGGCGCCCCAGTGCATGGCCGCGTTTGCTAGGGTGAGAAGTAGTAACACTGGCACAAATAGCAGGTTGCGCCACATGCGCACGGCTACCACGCGCTGGGCCATCACGTAGGCGACTAGCGGTAAGAATGCCACGTCCACTAACAGCAAAAGGCCTCCGGGCAGCACGGCGTAAGCCAGCAGTAGCCGGGCGGCAAGCCACAACGCGACAAGCGCTAAAAGCGGCCCGCCCGAGAGGCTTGGACGCCCGGTCCAGTTCTGCACTGCAGTGAGCAAAAAGCCCGTGATGACGGCGCTGGCAAAACCAAACAGCATTTCGTGCTGGTGCCACCACAGCATGCCGCCGTAAGGCGTGATCCACAGGTTGCCGTGCCAAAAGCCGAGCCACACCAGCATCGCAAGTACGCTAAAAAGCGCGCCAATCAAAAAGAAAGGCCGAAAGGCCAGGCGCAGTAGCGGGACGTGTTGGGGTGGCGCAGGGTCGCTCATGAGATTTCACCTTTTGTCGTAGTCGTCGAAGGGGAAGTTGCCTGAGTGTATTGGTCGGCTTTTGGCCATTGTAATAAAGATGTATAAATAATGTATGATTTAGGTCAAGCGCATCGCGACCCAAGACGTGGCGGGGTAAAAACTGGATAATGGTGTGCAACAAGCGCGAATGCGCGCCCTCTCTTTTTTATCTATTTCAGGCCCTGCTCATGGAAATCAAAGTCAACTATCTCGATAACCTCCGGCTAGAGGCCAAATTCGATGATTTCGCGGTTATCTCCGACCAACCAATTCGCTACAAAGGCGATGGCTCGGCGCCCGGCCCATTCGATTATTTTCTGGCGTCTTCGGCCATGTGCGCAGCTTACTTTGTGAAGGTGTACTGCAACGCCCGCGATATTCCCACCGAGAATATCCGTCTGTCGCAGAACAACATCGTTGATCCGGAAAATCGCTACAAACAGATCTTCAAAATCCAGGTGGAACTCCCCGCTGATCTTTCCGATAAAGACCGCCAAGGGATTCTGCGCTCCATCGACCGCTGCACGGTGAAAAAAGTCGTGCAGATGGGGCCTGAATTCCAAATCGAAACCGTCGAGAACATCGACGAGGACGCCCAGGCGTTGCTGATGGGCGCGCCAGAAGGGGGGGCGCGCACCTATATCGAAGGCAAGGATCTGCCGCTGGAAGACACTATTGCCAATATGACCCGTATGCTGGCGGATCTGGGTATCAAAATCGAGATCGCTTCCTGGCGCAATATCGTGCCGCACGTGTGGTCGCTGCATATTCGCGATGCCGCCTCGCCGATGTGCTTTACCAACGGCAAGGGCACCACTAAAGAGAGCGCGCTGTGCTCGGCGCTGGGTGAGTTTATCGAGCGCCTAAGTTGCAACTTCTTCTACAACGATCAGTTCTTTGGCGAGGAAATCGCCGGTAGCCACTTTGTCCACTACCCCGATGAGAAGTGGTTCACGCCCGGGCCCAACGACGAATTGCCCGAGGAAATCCTCGATGAGCACTGCCGTGAAATCTACAACCCCGAAGGGGAGCTTCGCGGCTCGCATCTGATCGACACCAATTCCGGCCGGGCGGACCGTGGCATTGTTTCGCTGCCGTTTGTGCGCCAGTCGGACGGTGAGACGGTCTACTTCCCGTCGAACCTGATTGAAAATTTGTTTCTGAGTAACGGTATGAGCGCGGGCAATACCCTCGCCGAAGCGCAGGTGCAGTGCCTCTCGGAGATTTTCGAGCGCGCGGTGAAGCGCGAAATCATCGAGCAGGAAATGACGCTGCCCGATGTACCGCGCGAGGTGCTGGCTAAATACCCGCAGATACGGGAAGGCATCGATGCGCTAGAAGCCCAGGGCTTCCCGGTGTTAGTTAAAGATGCCTCCTTGGGCGGGCAATTTCCGGTGATGTGCGTGACGCTGATGAACCCGCGCACCAGCGGTGTGTTTGCCTCTTTTGGTGCGCACCCAAGCTTTGAAGTGGCGCTTGAGCGTAGCCTTACCGAACTGCTGCAGGGCCGCAGCTTTGAGGGCTTGAACGATTTGCCGCAGCCGACCTTTAACTCGCAAACCGTGGCCGAGCCCAATAACTTCGTTGAGCACTTTATCGATTCGGTAGGGGTCGTGTCCTGGCGCTTTTTCAGCGCCAAGGCCGACTTTGATTTCTGCGAGTGGGACTTCGCTGGCACCACCGAAGAAGAAGCTGCAACGCTGTTCGGCATCTTTGAAGAACTGGGTGCGGAAGTGTACATGGCGGTACACGAAGAGCTTGGCGCGCCAGTATGTCGGATTCTGGTGCCCGGCTACTCGGAGGTTTACCCGCTGGAAGACCTAATCATCGATAACACCAACAAAGCGCTTGCCTTCCGCGAGGATATTCTCACCCTGCATCGCTTAAGTGATGCTCAGCTTGAGCATCTTGTCGCGCGGCTGGAAGAGAGCGATGTCGACGAGCATAGCGATATCATCACCCTGATCGGCATTGAGTTTGACGAAAACACCGTGTGGGGTCAGCTGACGATTTTGGAGCTGAAGCTTCTGATTTATCTGGCCCTTGAGCGCCATGAAGAAGCACTGGAATACGTCGAAATGTTCCGGCAGTACAACGACAACACCGTCGAGCGTGGGCTGTTCTACCAGGCGATGCAGGCGGTGTTGGAAATCGTGCTCGATGATGAACTCGACCTAGCCGACTACTTACCCAATTTCCAGCGCATGTTTGGCGAGAACACCATGGCAGCGGTAGTGGGCTCGGTGGAGGGAAGCGAGCGCTTTTACGGCTTGGAGCCCATCGGTATGGGATTAGAGGGGCTGGAAAGGCACCAGCGCCTGATCGATAGCTACAAAAAACTCCACATAGCCCGTGCCGCCAAGGCAGGGATTGGCGTTTAGCGCTGCAACACGGGGTAGCCTAGCGTTATGATCAAGCGCTACCCCTAAAGCGCGTTAAGCGGATAAAGACAGAAAAAACAGTATCAGCGGCGGGGAGAGCAGCGACAGGATAAACCCGCTGACGACGGCGATGGGTACGCAAGCGACGCCGCCGTGTTGTTGAATCACCGGTAGAGTGAAATCCATCGAGGTGGCGCCGCCGTAGCCAATCGCTAGCGCCGTATGGCGGTGAATCATAAGCGGTATCAGGATGAATGCGAGCAGCTCACGGGTGAGGTCATTGAAAAACGCCACCCCGCCCATCAGCGGGCCTAGCTGGTCGCCAATTAAAATCGCTGAAAGTGAGTACCAACCAAACCCTGCCGCCATGGCGAGCCCCTCGTTCCACTCAAGGGCGAGCAGCGGTGCCGCCAAAAGCCCGGCGAGTAAAGAGCTTGCCGCCAAGATGAGCGCAATGGCCAGCCCCATCCGGTTGAGCAGAATCTGCTTGAGTGGCATTCCAGAGTTTCGAAGCTGACAGCCAATTAGCGCAAGCAGGGCATAGAGAGCCCACTCCGCCAGCTTATCAGCGTAATCAAAAAGTGCTTCACCCAGCCGTGGGCCAAACAGCACGCCCAAGATGACGCCCAGTGCCACCACGCCAACCAGTAACAGCGAGCCCTGCATGGCGGCGAGTTTGCTAGTGGGAGCGTCTTTGACTATCGGTGAAATGCCGGCTTTCAGCGCCATACGCTGTGAAAGCCACCAGAGCGCGGCGAGGTTAAAGGCCGTGGTGATGCTAAAGAGCAGCAGGGCGTTGCCGCCCAGTTTGGAAAGCTGTGAAGAGAGGTTCTCAAGCCCGGCGAGGCTTATGCCCATCAGCAGCAAAATCACATAAACCGAGCCATTCACTGCATGGTTGATGAATGTTTGCCAGTGAGGCCGGCGCACGGGCACTAAATACCCCAGCACCAGCGGGAGCAACACAATCAGTAAACCAGAAAGCATAATGCGCCTTAATTGCCTCCGTGCGCGCTCAGGTGGGTGAGCGTAATTTGGGTGTCGCGTTTACCGTCTTTTTGGTATATCGCTTGGAGAATCAACCCAGGGTAGTCGGCGTGGTAGCTGATGCGAATCTGACGGTCGGGCTTTTCAACATCGAACAAGACGACTGAATGGGCGTCAAACGTACCTGCGGGTACGTCGATACGTGCTTGGTTTTCGCTACCCTGGGGTAGCGAATAGTACTGAAAGAATTCATCGCGGCCGCGATGATCGACGAAAGTGACCTCGCAAGGTGCGTTCTGTGTGCAAGTTTCGCTTTCGGCGCGACGGGCGAGATCGATAATGGTTGTCTGCCTGTCCAGCGAAGAAATATCGGCTTCGCCTAGGTGGTGACGGTCACCAATCCCCAGTAACGAATAGCCGCTTTCGTACATCAGTGAGTGTGCCTGGTCTTCTATCAATGTGAAGCGACTGCTTTCATGACCCCGCGCCACGGCCACCGAGAAACGCATGTCGCTTAACCAATGGTGCCCCTCATCCACCAGGCGGTGTGTGATGGTCGCGCTGGGCCAACCACGAACCTCCAGCCGGTACTCGGCCTCAAACGGCTGCAATTCGCCGGGTGCGGCAGTGTCAGTGTTGTTGGCGCCAGCGACAGACGCGACGAGTGTTAGCCATAAAGCGCAAAAGTGAGCAATTCGCACAGCGTGTCTCCTAAAAGGGGTGGAAAGCGCGCTTACGATTGCCCCAAAACTGAAATCGCGCGATCAAGCCTTTTTTGCCAGATCGCGAAGGGCCGCGCTTTCTTCAACGGTATAGTCGCTTTCACCCTCTTCCAGGGCGGTAACGTGAGTGGGAAAGTGGCGAAGCGCTTCACGCACTCGGGCAGGCGCGTTTTCGGTTTGCGCTAGCGTTGCCGTTTGCAATTCGCCGCCTTTCACCAGAGGCGCGAGTAGGGCTTCACCGTCAAGGCCGGTCTCATCACGCAAGGCGATGACATCACCACAATAGCGCCCTTGGGCGTCTTGGCGGCGATACACTTGTTTGCGCGAGGGGAGGTTAACTTTGCCGGTCGAGTATTTTACGCGAGGTTGGCCTGCATATTCGACCAGTTTGTAGGAAAGATCAATCACCGGTGCATCGGCAGAGACGCCCATTTGCGTGCCAACACCAAAGGCATCAATTGGCGCCTCATCATTGATAAGCTCGGCGATGCTATGCTCATCCAAACCGCTGCTGGCGATGATTTTGATTTCGGAGTGACCCGCGTCATCGAGTAAGGCGCGGGCACGCTTGGCGAGATCGCCTAAGTCGCCTGAATCCAAGCGTACCGCGCCGACGGTGAGCGATGGCTCTTCACGCAGCAAATCAATCACCCGCTCAACGCCGGTTATGGTGTCGTAAGTGTCCACCAGTAGTGTGGTGTTGGCGTAATGGCGGGCAAAAGCGCGGAAGGCATCGCGCTCGTCATCGTGGGCCAGAATGTAGCTGTGGGCCATGGTGCCATTAAGGGCCAGGTCATGACGTAGCCCGCCAAGCACGTTGCTGGTGCCGTGAAGCCCGGCGGTTTTATAGGCGCGTACGCCGCGGACGGCGGCATCAATGCCATGCATACGACGCATACCGAAATCCACCACGGGGTGATCGCCCGCAGCCCAGGTAATACGCGCGGCTTTAGTCGCCAAGGTGGTTTCCAGCTGCACCAAGTTCATCACCAGACTTTCAAGAAGCTGTGCTTGTCCAATCGGCGCATCGACTTCGAGCAGGGGCTCGTTGGGGAACAGCGGGGTGCCTTCTGGAACCGTCCAAATATCGCCCTCGAAGCGCCAATTCGCCAGCCAGTCGAGAAAGCCTGTGTCGAACATTTGCGTGTTTTTTAGCCGCTTAATAGCGGTGTCGTTGAAACGCAACTGGCTTAGCATCGCCGCGGCGTGTTGTTGCCCGCAGGCCAGAATAAAACGCCGTGAGGCGGGCAGCTTGCGAAAGAAGAGGCTAAACGTGGCCGGCGTTTCGTGCAGCGACTCTTTCCAATAGGCCTGGGTCATCGTCAACTGGTAGAGATCCGTTAACAGTGCCAGTTCTTCGTCGGCAACATTTGGCGTTATGAGTTCGCTCATGTGCGTACCTCCGCACCGGCATCCTGCATTTCACGGCGGCAACCGTTGATAGCTTCGGGGTCAGCCGCTGCGGATAACGATTCCAATAGCACTGTGTTAAAGCCTTCGCGGCAGGCGGCTAATACCGTCGCGTGAACGCAAACATCCAACGCAAGCCCGCAAATCACCACGCGCTCCACGCCTTTTTCGCGTAAGTATTCCCCCAGCCCCGTACCGTCAAACGCTGAATAGGCATCGGCATTGAAGGCCGTGGCTTTGCTGAGACGAATCACTTCGTTAGGCAAGGTAAGCTCAGGGTGGAAAGCCGCCCCCGGTGTATCTTGTACGCAATGAACGGGCCATGGCCCACCGCGGTGATCAAAGCTTACGTGATCAACCGGGTGCCAATCGCGGGAGGCGACAACCATAGCACCCGCATCACGCGCGGCGCCGATTTCGGCGTTGATACCGGGCACCAAGGCGTTGCCGCCGTCAATGGCAAGCGCTCCGCCTTCACAGAAATCGTTTTGCATATCGACAACCAGCAGCGCGTCATTGTGGTGATAAGTCGTGGGTGTTTTCATCTCCGGTCAATCTCCTTGGCCTGTGCTTAAGTGGACGATCTTGACGGCGTGAGACAGTCTCAGCACTGTCATGTTTCGCCTCTCTGTACGTCTATGTAGCTTATACGTTATATGGCGTCGTCGGCGTGTCGATTCAATAGCCGTCGCTGGGGTTGATCGTTGTCACGGGGTCGCCGGCCTCAAAGGCGCGCAAATAGGCAATCACTTGATCTATCGCGGCATGAAGCGGGGTAGGAGCCGACATATGCGGTGTGATTATCACCTTCGGGTGTTGCCACAACGGGGCTTCTTGAGGCAGCGGCTCCTCGGCGAATACATCAAGTATCGCACCACGCAAATGGCCCAGAGAGTCGTGGTTGCCAAGCGCCGCCAGCAGTGCGCTTTCATCAATTAATGTGCCGCGGCCAGGGTTAATCACGCTGGCGCCTTCGGGCAGCTGGGCTAGGCGTTTCTCGTTGATGATCCCGCGCGTCTCTGCGGTGTCCGGTAGCAGGGTGACCAGCGTTTGGGCTTGGCTAAGCACTGTGACTAATCCGTCATCACCGTGGTGGCAGCTAACGCCGTCGATTTGTTTGGGCGAGCGGCTCCAGCCAAGGACAGGAAACCCAGCCTCGCTGAGCGTTTCGGCGACATGAGAGCCAATGGCGCCAAGTCCCAAGATACCCACTGGCCACCGTGACTTTTCCATGACGGGATGAGGCCGCCAATGCGCTTGGGCTTGCTGATTGGCGTAGCGGTCGAAGCTGCGGTAGAAGTGCAATACGCCGTATAGCACGTAATCGGCCATCAGTTCGCCCATGCCAGCATCGCGTAGTTTGACGATCGGCACGTCTTGCGGGCGTCCTGGTGAGCGCAACAGGTGATCGACCCCGGCGCCTAAGTTGATGATGGCTTTAAGCTGGGTCTGTTCGCGCAGCAAGTGTTCAGGTGGCTTCCACGCCGCCAGGTAATCGGCGTTTTGACGCGCCTTCTCCGGTGCCTCGCTGGTGATGACGTTGGCCTCGGGAAACGCCTCTGATAGTGCCTTGCGCCACTGTTCGGTTTCGCTTTCAATGTGCACGACAATTTTCATTTTAGCCCTCTTTGGCTCGGGGTTAGTTAGCATTAAGACTTACGCTATCACGAGTGAATGCACTTTTTGTCATAAAGGCTTTGACCGGTAGCCAAGGAGTGGTGCTAGTATCGGCTCAAGACGACATTGGCGGGCCTACAACGGTGATAGTCAGGGTCGATTATGTGGTCCGAAAAAGCGACGCTTGTCGCTTTTTCGGTTCTTGATGATCTTTAACGGCGAGTAGCCTAATGACTGAGGTATCCCTGCCTTTCACACGCGAAGAGTACGCGAATCGGCTGTGGAAGGTGCGCGCTGAAATGGCGGGTCGTGGCATTGACGTGATTATCGTGAGTGACCCCTCAAACATGGCCTGGCTGACCGGCTACGACGGCTGGTCGTTTTATGTGCATCAGTGCGTTCTGGTGGGCCTTGAAGGCGAGCCAGTATGGTTTGGTCGCCGCATGGATGCCAATGGCGCGCTGTTGACGTGCTGGATTGATCCAGAAAATATTACCTACTACCCGGATTATTACGTGCAAAATCCGGACATGCACCCGATGGAATACCTGGCACAGTCGATCATGCCCGACCGCGGCTGGCACGAGGGTGTCGTGGGCATGGAAATGGATAACTATTACTTCACCGCCAAGGCGTACCAAAGCCTGCTGCGCGAATTGCCCCACGCCAGTTTTATGGACGCCAATGGGCTGGTCAATTGGTGTCGGGCGATTAAATCGCCCCAAGAAATCGCTTACATGCGCACGGCGGCGAAAATCGTTGAGGGCATGCACTCGCGGATTTTGGAAGTGATCGAACCGGGGTTGCCCAAAAGCAAACTGGTTTCCGAAATTTACCGGGTGGGTATCGAGGGCTACGTGGATGACAAGGGCCAAGTGTTCGGCGGCGATTACCCGGCGATTGTCCCCATGCTGCCCACTGGCAAAGACGCCGCTGCCCCGCACTTGACCTGGGATGATTCGCCGTTTCGTAAAGGTGAGGGCACGTTTTTCGAAATTGCCGGCGTTTATAAGCGCTACCACGCGCCAATGTCGCGCACGGTCTTTTTGGGGACGCCGCCCAAAGACTTTCTGCGAGCTGAATCCGCTCTCTTGGAAGGTATCGAGAACGGTCTCGCCGTGGCGAAACCTGGCAACCGTACGGCGGATATTGCCATGGCGCTGGGTGCCGCGATGGATAAATACGGTTTTGACCGTGGCGGCGCGCGTTGCGGCTACCCAATCGGCATTTCTTATCCCCCCGACTGGGGCGAGCGCACCATGAGTCTGCGCCCGTCAGATGAATCTATTTTAAAACCGGGCATGACGTTTCACTTTATGCCCGGCTTATGGGTGGAAGACTGGGGCCTGGAAATTACCGAGAGCATTCTGATCACCGAGGATGGCTGCGAAACGCTGGCGAATTTCCCCCGCCAGCTATTTGTTAAATAGCGCAAGCACCACCGAGACACGCAAGGAACCTCTTATGAGCAAGCGACCTAGCCCGATTTCCGCCACTGTTGATTTTGACGCCGATGGCGTGCAGCACGGTTTTTTGAAACTGCCCATCTCCACCGATGAATCGGCCTGGGGTGCGGTGATGATTCCGGTCACCGTGGTGAAAAATGGCGATGGCCCTACGGCACTTTTAACCGGTGGCAATCACGGCGATGAGTACGAGGGCATCACGTCGCTACTAAAACTGTCTTCAACGCTGAAAGCGGAAGACGTCACTGGGCGAGTGATTATCGTGCCATGCATGAACACCCCAGCGGTGATGGCGGGCAAGCGCACCTCCGGGCTTGACGGCGGTAACATGAACCGTAGCTTTCCTGGCGACCCCAACGGCAATGCTACCGCTCAAATCGCCGACTATTTTACCCGCGTACTGGTGCCGATGAGCGACGTGGTGCTAGATTTGCACTCTGGCGGGCGCACGCTGGATATCCTACCGTTTGCCGCCTCTCATGTGCTGGAGGACAAAAATCAGCAGCAGGCCGCGCTTGAAGGTGCCAAGGCATTTGGTGCGCCCTACGCCATGGTGATGTTTGAGCTCGACGCGGAAAAGCTCTTCGATACCGCTTGCGAGCGCCAGGGTAAAGTCTTTGTCGCCACCGAGCTTGGCGGCGGCGGCACCTCGACGCCCGAAAGCATGGCGATTACCCAGCGCGGCGTGCGTAATTTCCTGATTCACTATGGCTTGGTGGCGGGCAAGGTCGAGATGCCAGAAAGCGGGCAAGTCTATCTTGATATGCCCGATGCTAGCTGTTATGTGCAGAGTGAGCATTCGGGTGTTTTAGAGATGTTGGTGGCGTTGGGTGATGAGGTAAAAAAAGGCCAAACGATCGCCTATGTGTATGACATGAGCCGCAGCGGCACTGAGCCGGTGGCCTACCGCGCTGAGCGTGATGGCGTGCTGATGGCGCGTCGTGCGCCCGCACTGATTAACATGGGCGATACGCTTGCGGTGATTGCTGACGTGGTGGAGCGCCTTAACGCTTAGGCGTTTTCGTATTCACCATGATCAAACTCGACCGATACGACGTCAAAATTCTGGAAATTCTTTCCCGCGACGGGCGGATCACCAAATCCAAGCTCGCCGCGGCGATTAATCTTTCCGTCAGCCCCTGCTGGGAGCGGGTCAAGCGGCTGGAGCAGGCAGGCATTATTCAAGGCTACAGCGCGCGCATCGACACCGAAATACTGGTGCCGCGCAACTTCGTGTGGGTACAGATTGAGCTGAAAAAGCATAATGCCGATAGCTTTAAGGCCTTCGAAGCACTGGTCATGCAAACCCCGGAGGTGACAGAGTGTGTTGCCGTAGGCGGTGGGGTGGATTACTTGGTGAAGTTTGAAGCGCGTTCGATCGACAGTTACCAACGCCTGATGGATCAGTGGCTGGTGTCAGAGGTGGGGATCGAGCGCTATTGCACGTATATCGTGACCAAGACAGTTAAGCAGTCTACCCCCGCTGTTGTCGCCGAAGATTTCTTGTGATTCTTCGCCGCTAAATTGAAACGAATGGTTTGGCTAGAGGGTGAGTTTGGCAAGAAGCTTAGTTTGGCTAGAGGCTTAGTCAACGCCAATTCAGCGTTTCATTGGCCTAAGATGGACAGGAAAACTTATTCACTGATTGGCCCAGCGAAATACCTGCCTTCTCATTAAACGCTGAGGTAAACCGGTTGAGGCTAGCCGGGTAAAACAAACAGTGCGGAAATCAGTACGAAAAAACGTTTTTTAACAGTCCTTTAAAGCAGTCTTTTAAATAAATCGCCTAACGCAGAGAGAAACTAATGTCTTATTTCACCATTGCCGGTGTTCAAATGCATGCCCTGCACCATGGCGACAATACCGAAGCCATGCGTCATCGAGTTGACGCACTGATGACCCGCTTTCCTCAGGTTCAGATGGTGCTGTTCAGCGAATTGATGCCCATGGGGGCGTCACCGCACCACGCGCAACCCTTACCTAGTGATACCGAGGCGATGTTTTGCCAATTAGCCGCGCATCACCATATCTGGTTAATTCCCGGGTCGATGTTCGAGCAAGTGGGCGAGCACATTTACAACACTTCTGTGGTGATTAACCCCTTGGGTCAGGTGGTGGCGCGTTACCGCAAAATGTTCCCTTTCCGTCCCTTCGAAGCCGGAGTGGAAAGTGGCAGTGAGTTTGTTGTTTTTGACGTTCCACACGTGGGACGTTTTGGGATATCGATTTGCTACGACATGTGGTTCCCGGAAACGACCCGCACGTTGGCCGCGATGGGTGCCGAGGTCATTCTGCATCCCACCATGACCGATACCATTGATCGGGATCTGGAGCTTTCCATCGCTCGCACCAACGCAGCGCTCAACCAGTGTTACTTCTTCGATATCAATGGTGCTGGCGCCTTGGGCAATGGCCGCTCGATTGTGTT
Organism: Vreelandella vilamensis; assembly: GCF_031451755.1. Taxonomy (NCBI): domain Bacteria; kingdom Pseudomonadati; phylum Pseudomonadota; class Gammaproteobacteria; order Oceanospirillales; family Halomonadaceae; genus Vreelandella; species Vreelandella vilamensis. The sequence goes on from NZ_JARWAN010000023.1 coordinate 17,477, forward strand.
CGGGCCTTCTGGTGACGTCATTCACCAGTCAGGCGCTGGTGAGCAAGTGATACCCATCGAGATCGATCTGAACCGGGTGAGACGCGAACGCGAGAGAGGCCTGCATGGACTTGGTCAGCCGCTCAAGAGCTTTCGCGACTGCAAGGTGAACTTCTCCCTCTATGCCAACGAAGGCGGCTCTTCACCTTTTTTGGATACCTTAGGACCGCTTGCCAAACCGGTGCGTAACGACCAAGACATCTTCTAGGAGGTTGTTTAATTTGACCGATCATCACAAGAAGCATGGATTTCGCGCCAAATTGATAAACCTGTTTAGACAAGCAGTGTGTCTTTTGACTCACCGTTTAGCTGATACTAACGACACGCGGTCACCAGTAGCCGTTACCGAAGGAGCGACAACAATGACGAAAATATCTTCCATTGCAGATGTTCGACGACATTTTCGTAACAATAAAGAGCCGGTTTATTTCATTTCAGCGACCAACTTTAATCTCCTGGGTATCGGTGATTGGGTCGGAGGCTTTCGCCACATTAACTACATCGACTGCTTTGAAGGCAAGCAGCGAAATGTCTTCGTGCCTAAGGAAAAGTTCCCCCGCGATTTCGAGGGCATCGAAGACATCAACAACTATCTGCTCGAACACAAAGAAGTGATTAATTTTATTCAATCACGCGCCGACGGCGACAATGCCGGGGTGGCCGCGTTTTTGATGTTTGACCAGCACACCGAAGAAATCTGTAAGCAATTGGGGCTGCGGGTTGCCTTTCCGCCGGCGGAGTTGCGCCAGCGAATGGATAACAAAATTGAGACGGTACGTATCGGCAACAAAGCCGGAGTGCCCAGCGTTCCCAATGTGCTGGCTAAAGTGGGCAGTTATCAAGAGCTCGTTGAGGTGAGTAAAGAGCTTGGCAATGACTTGGTGGTGCAGACCGCGTTCGGTGATTCCGGTCATACCACCTTCTTCATCGCCAACGAAGAGGACTACTACAAGCACGCCGAAGAGATCGAAGCCGAGCCCGAGGTTAAGATCATGAAGCGCATCAATTGTCGCGGTTCGGCCATTGAAGCGTGCGCTACGCGCTGCGGCACGGTGGTCGGCCCCTTGATGACCGAGCTTGTCGGGTTCAAAACACTGACGCCCTACAAAGGCGGTTGGTGTGGCAATGAAATGTTTGCCGGAGCTTTCAGTCAAGAAGTGCGTGATCTGGCGCGTGAGTACACCTTCAAATTCGGTGAAGCCCTGCGTGAAGAAGGCTATCGGGGTTACTTCGAACTCGACTTCCTGATCGACATGGACACCAACGATGTGTACCTGGGTGAGCTTAACCCCCGCGTGACCGGGGCGAGCTCCCTGACCAACGTGGCGGCTTTTGCCCACTCTGATATACCGCTGTTCTTGTTCCACTTGTTGGAATTCTCGGAGGTCGACTTCGATCTGGATATCGACGACATCAACGAACGTTGGGCACACCCCGAAAGCGTTGATAGCTGGAGTCAGCTGGTGATCAAGCATACCGATGAAAGTGTCGACTTACTGACCCAGGCGCCAATTACCGGGGTATGGCGGATGAGCGACGATGGCGAGATCGCCTACGATCATTACAGCTATCACCCGCATGCGGCGGAAAACGAGCAGGAAGCCTTCTTTCTGCGCATCAGCGGCGCCGGTGACTTTCGCTATGAAGGGGCCGATTTGGGCATCCTGATCACCCGAGGCCGGTTGATGGATGATGACTTCCAGCTGAACGAGCGGGCCAAAGCATGGATAGACGGCATTCGTAAGCAGTACACCGGGCAGGCGTTACAGGACCCTGTGGTGGAGGAAGTTGCCGTCAGCCATGCCATCGGCGGTGGCAACTTCAAGATTCTGTGAGCATGGACGGCTACAGAGCCGCAGGGCGAGCGCCAAGTGTTGAACTTGATAAAACACTGACGTTCCGCACAGTGCATGAAGAGGTGGCGGGTCCCAAATGGCAATCGTTGTTTCATTACCATTGGCCCGCCTACGAACCTTGGTATCTGGCCGAAGGAGAACGCGAGCGCCCCTCTTACCTTCAGTGTTACAACGCCTTGCGTCTCCACATGCCGGAGTTGCTGGGCACTTACCACACCTTGTGCGAGTTGGCCGGTGGCGGCGATCTCTCGTCACGGCTATTAAGCCTTTACCGGCCGCCGCCGTACATCACCGGCTGCTCCCAGGCGGTGTTGGCAAGCCCAACCTCCACTGTGTTAGCGCGTAACTACGATTATCCGCCTGAGCTTTGCGAGGGCACCATTCTCTACACCCGTTGGAATCAACGTCGGGTGATTGCGATGTCGGATTGCTTGTGGGGCGTGCTAGACGGCATGAACGATTCAGGGCTTGCGGTTTCGCTGGCATTCGGTGGGCGCAAGGTGGTGGGAGATGGCTTCGGCGCGCCGATCATCCTGCGTTACATTCTTGAATTCTGCGATACGGTGCCAGAAGCAGCGGCGGTGCTGGCACGGGTGCCGACGCACATGGCGTATAACATTACGGTGGCGGATGCCTGCGGGCGCTATGTGACGGCCATGATCGCGCCGGATCGTCGCGCCAGCATCCGGCGGGTGGCGGTGGCCACCAATCATCAAAAGAAGATCGAATGGTACGCCCATGCACTGGCCTCGGAAACCTTGATTCGCGAGCGTCAACTGTCGATTCTGGTCGATGACGAAGCCACCACCGATGAGCGCTTGGTGGCGGCTTTTTCCGCCCCGCCTTTGTTTCGTCACGACTACCGGCGCGGCCTAGGAACGGTGTATACCGCCGTGTATCGCCCCAACGAAGGCCGGACGCAATTTCGATGGCCAGGCATGGCACTGGATTTGACCTTTGAGGCCTTTACTGAAGAGCAAATCACCGTGCGTTACGGTTCACGCGGCCTGCACAGTTGATTGAGAAGTACAGTCGAGTGAGAAGTACAGAAGTACAGTGGGTTAGGAAGTACAGTTGATTGATAAGCACTGCTGTCGAAACCAGTGCCTTTACCAGATAAAAAACGATAAGGATGGTGTCGTCATGCAAGAGAGCAATCCTACCGAAACGTCTTACACTGCCCTGGGCTTTTATCACAAGATTTCCCAGTTGCGTTCCGATACGTGGAATGCGCTCAAGCGTGACTTAGGTATTTTAGTGCGCCTTGACGGTGACAGCAGCGCTAAAAACCTGATCAAGGCGGTCGACGTTAAATTAACCCGCCTAGAGATCATCGAGGATTATCACGCCTTTCCCTCCAAAGAGGATTTTCGCTACCTTTGGGCGCTGTTTCATCGCGGTGAATATGCGCTGCTGGACAAAGTGGTCAAGCGCCTGGTACGAGCGCTGATTAGCGAGTCTTATCGGCGCCGTCATGTGGATCTCTCCGAGACCGATGCCGGGGCCGAAGACATGGAAACGCTTGATGCCCTCAATCAGCTTAGGCGAGGCCACCCAGCGTCCAATAGCTCGGCACAACCGTATTTTGAGCTGTTGATCGTCGATAACCTTTCTAACCAGGAAGAGGAAGTGGTGCGCGAGGCGTTCCACAATATGCGCCGCCCCGAGGACCGCTTTGTCTATGACGTGGTGACGGTAAAAAGCTTCGAAGATGCCTTGATTGCCATACTGGTGAATCCCAATATCCAAGCCTGCCTGATTCGCTACGAGTTCCCTTACAAGTCGAAGTACAACCTCAGTGCGCTGCGTAACTATCTGGAAGGCCTCTCGGAAAAGAAGCTGGAACACCAGACCGAAGCTGAGCGCAGCATTCTTCTCAGTTCAATGATTCACGAGCTACGCCCAGAAATTGATCAGTTTCTGGTGACCAGCGGCGATGTCGAGGCCACGGCAAGTAAAGACATTCAACATTTCAACCGCATCTTCTACCGTGAAACGGATTACATCGAGCAGCACCATACGATCCTGCGCGCCATCGATAACCGCTACCGCACGCCGTTTTTTGATGCCTTGCGTGAATACAGCAAGAAACCCACCGGGGTCTTTCACGCCATGCCCATCTCGCGGGGTAAGTCGGTCACCCGTTCCCACTGGGCGGGGCATATGATTGACTTCTACGGCATCAACATTTTTTTGGCGGAAACCTCGGCGACGTCCGGCGGGCTCGACTCGCTGCTGCAACCCTACGGGCCAATCAAGAAGGCGCAAGAGTATGCCGCTCGGGCGTTTGGCGCGCGGCGCAGTTTCTTTGTTACCAACGGCACCTCCACCGCGAATAAGATTGTGGTGCAGGCGTTGATCAAGCCGCGGGACATTGTGCTGGTTGACCGCGACTGCCACAAGTCACACCACTACGGCATGGTGCTGGCCGGTGCCCACGTCAGTTACCTGGATTCCTATCCACTCGACGACTACTCCATGTACGGCGCGGTGCCGCTGCGTGAGATCAAAAAGACCCTGCTTGCCTACAAGCGTTCTGGCGAGCTGCATAAAGTGAAGATGCTGCTGCTGACCAACTGCACCTTCGACGGTATCGTTTATAACGTACGCCGGGTGATGGAAGAGTGCCTGGCGATCAAGCCGGATTTGGTCTTTCTGTGGGATGAAGCCTGGTTCGCTTTTGCCGGCTTCAACCCCACGTATCGCCCGCGCACCGCCATGAACGCAGCGAGCACCTTGCGCTATCGTTACCGCAGCGATCGCTATCGCGAGGAGTACAACGCTTGGAAAGCGGAGTTCGACAAGCTCGACCCGGAAGACGACGCCACCTGGCTCGATCAACGCTTAATGCCCGACCCGGATCTAGTGCGCATTCGCACCTATGCGACCCACTCGACGCACAAGACGCTGACTTCTTTGCGTCAAGGCTCGATGATTCATGTTTGGGATCAGGACTTCCGCCAGAAGGTGGAGTCTTCCTTCCATGAAGCCTATATGACCCACACCTCGACCTCGCCCAATTATCAGATTGTGGCGTCGTTGGATGTGGGCCGTATGCAAGCCGAAATGGAAGGTTTCGAGCTGGTGCACGCGCAGGTCGAGACAGCACTTTCACTGCGCGAGCAGCTTTACAATCACCCCTTGTTGCAGAAGTATTTCCGCGTATTGAAGAATAGCGACATGGTGCCTGAAGCTTACCGCGAGTCGGGTGTCGAGTCTTACTATGACCCGGTGACCGGCTGGAACAAGATGGAAGAAGCCTGGGCACACGATGAGTTTGTGGTTGACCCAACCCGTGTGACGATTGCCATTGGTAACACCGGTGTCGATGGCGATACCTTCAAAAACGAATATCTGATGAATAAGTACGGTATTCAGATCAACAAGACGTCACGCAATACCGTGTTGTTCATGACCAATATTGGGACGACGCGCGGGTCGATCGCCTATCTGCTGGATGTGTTGATGAAACTGGCTAAGGAGTTCGAGTATCGCTTGGAAGACAGTAGCCGCCCCGAGCGCAAGATTATCGAACAGCAGGTGCATTCGTTAAATCATGAACTGCCGCCGCTGCCGGATTTTAGCCGCTTTCACGATGCATTCCGGCCCAATCCCGAAACGCCCCAGGGCGATATTCGCACCGCCTACTTCCTCGCCTACGACGAAGAAAATACCGAGTACTTGCGCTTCGATAATGGCAAATTGCAGGCGCAGATGCGTGAAGGGCGCGACGTCGTCTCAGCAAGCTTCGTGATCCCTTACCCGCCAGGTTTTCCGGTGCTGGTGCCAGGGCAGGTTATTAGCGAAGAAATTCTGTACTTCCTTCAGGCGCTTGATGTCACCGAGATCCATGGCTATCGGCCGGAGTTAGGGCTGGTGGTCTTTACCGAGGAGGCTTTGCTTAACCCGGCTGACGGCTGAAATAACGCCGCCGCCAAAAAAAACCACGTTAACGTGGTGTTTGACAAAAAAAGTGCCGCTTATCGGGCGGCCTTTCAAAAGCACTTCGTGTGCTTTCTCCCTTACCCTGAACACATCAAAACGCAAACGGCCACGCTGGCCGTTTTGTTTTTTTGCTCGCATTGAAAACGGTTTCGCAGCGCCCGATTCGCGCTGGCGTTCAGGGGAGGTTCCCATGACGACATTATCCACAACACTCGCAAAGCGCCTGGAAGACCCACGTCTTTTCCGTCAATACGCCTACGTGAACGGCAAATGGACCCATGGCGAGGGCGGCCGTGAAGAAGCGGTAACCGACCCGGCGACCGGTGAGGCGCTGGGCCACATTCCGTGGCTTGAACCCGAGCAAATTACCGCCGCGGTGGATGCCGCCGAAGCCGCTTTCGTCCACTGGCGTGCCCTGCGCGCCGACGAGCGCTGCGAACGTTTGCTTGCCTGGTATGACCTGATTCAAGCTAACCGCGAAGACCTGGCCATCCTCATGACGTTGGAGCAAGGCAAGCCACTGCCGGATTCGCGCGGCGAGGTTCAATATGGCGCCAGTTTCGTGCGCTGGTTCGCTGAAGAGGGCAAGCGCACTTACGGCGAGACGATTCCAAGCCCTATCCCCAACGCGTCACTCGGCACCATCAAAGAGCCAGTCGGCATTGCCGCGCTCATCACGCCGTGGAATTTTCCGCTGGCGATGATTACGCGCAAAGCCGCCGCCGCCTTGGCCGCGGGCTGTCCGGTGATCGTCAAACCCGCCAACGAAACGCCGTTCTCCGCGCTGGCGTTGGCCGAGCTTGCCGAGCGCGCGGGTATTCCAGAAGGCATCTTTAACGTGGTGCTGGGCGACCCGCCCGAGGTATCCAAGATTCTGTGCGCCGAGCCGCGCATTAGGGCGCTCTCGTTCACCGGTTCCACCCGTGTCGGGCGCATCTTGATGGAGCAAAGCGCGCCTACCGTTAAACGGCTGGCATTAGAGCTAGGCGGCGATGCGCCCTTTATCGTCGGGCCGGATATGGACCCGAAAGAGGCAGCGCTCGCAGCGGTGGCGGCTAAGTTCCAAACCGCCGGGCAAGACTGCCTTGCCGCAGACCGCATTTTAGTGCACGAATCAATCCACGATGAATTCGTTGAGCACTTTGCCGAGCGCATGTCAGCGCTAACCGTGGGTAACGGCTTGGAAAGCGAAATTGACCTCGGCCCGCTGATTCACGGCCAAGCGGTCGAAAAAGCCGCGGGCATTGTCGATGACGCCATTTCCAAAGGCGCGACCTTAGTGGCCGGCGACCAAAGCCAAGCACCGGGCCCTAACTACTTCATGCCGGTGTTGCTCACGGGCATTACCCGCGACATGCGCCTGTGGCAAGAAGAAAGCTTTGCGCCCATTGCGGGTATCACGCCCTACGCTGACGATGATGAGGTCATTGAGCTTGCCAACGATACCGAATATGGCCTCGCTGCCTACGTATATACCCACGATATTCGCCGTATCTGGAAGCTTCTGCGCGCGCTGGAATTCGGCATGGTGTCCGTCAACTCGGTGAAAATGACCGGCCCGCCGGTACCCTTTGGCGGCGTGAAACAATCCGGCCTTGGTCGTGAAGGCGGCAATTGCGGTATCGATGAGTATCTGGAAACCAAATACTACTGCTTAGGCGCGCTGGGATCGGTTTCCGGTAGTTAAACGAGATACGCGTTTGAGGTTGTAAAAGCCCAATTTATCGGGCAAACCCACACCTTATCGCCCAATGAATAGAGCTCCTACACTTATTCACGAGCATAAAGTGTTTGTAGGAGCCTGATTTATCGAGCGAAACATAGTGATTACGAAGAGAGAGCACCATGAGCTTGCATCAAGATTTAGTCGACCGCGACCGCCACGTGACCTTCCACGCTTCGACCCATCTGCGCGACTTCGCCCACGGCGACGCGCCGGGGCGTGTGATTACCGGTGGCAAGGGTATCAATATCGTCGATAAAGACGGCCGTGAATTTATCGACGGCTTCGCCGGGCTTTATTGCGTCAATATCGGCTATGGCCGCACGGAAGTGGCCGAGGCGATCTACAAGCAAGCCCTGGAACTCTCGTATTACCATACCTATGTGGGCCATTCGAACGAGCCGCAAATTGCGCTTTCCGAGCGTATTTTGAAAATCGCCGGCATGAACATGTCCAAGGTGTATTACGGCATGTCAGGCAGTGACGCCAATGAAACGCAGCTCAAAATTGTGCGTTATTTCAACAACGTGCTTGGCCGTCCGCAGAAGAAAAAGGTCATCTCGCGCATGCGCGGCTATCACGGCTCCGGCATTGCCTCAGGCTCGCTGACCGGTCTTAAGGCATTTCATGACCACTTCGATCTGCCGATTGACACCATCCGCCACACCGAAGCGCCGTACTACTATCACCGCGCCGCTGAGCAGCACGGCATGACCGAGCGTGAATTTTCCTCGTTCTGCGCCGAAAAGCTCGAAGCGATGATTCTCGAAGAAGGCCCGGATACTGTCGCGGCCTTTATCGGCGAGCCAGTGCTCGGCACCGGTGGCATTGTGCCGCCGCCCGAAGGCTACTGGGGTGAAATCCAAGCCGTGCTGGATAAGTATGACGTGTTGTTGATTGCCGACGAAGTGGTGTGTGGCTTTGGCCGTACCGGCTCTGATTTTGGCAGCCACCACTACAACATTCAGCCTGATTTGGTCACCATCGCCAAGGGGCTAACCAGTGCCTATCAGCCGCTTTCTGGCGTTATCGTTAGCGATAAAGTCTGGAAAGTGCTGGAAGCTGGCACGGGTGAATACGGCCCCATCGGCCACGGTTGGACGTACTCCGGCCACGCGCTGGGCTGTGCGGCGGCGCTGGTTAACCTGGATATCATTGAGCGCGAAAACCTGGTGGGTAACGCTGCCGAAACCGGCGCGTATTTCCAGCAGCAGCTCAAGGCCACCTTTGATGGCCACCCGCTTGTCGGCGATGTGCGCGGTGTCGGCTTGATGGCGGCGCTGGAATTTTCGCCCGATGCTGCACAGCGCCTTCACTTTGATCCGGTGCTGAAAGTGGGGCCGCGAGTTTCCGCCGCCGCATCGGAAGAAAACCTGATTGCGCGTGCCATGCCGCAAGGCGATATTCTCGGTTTTGCCCCACCGCTGACCATTAATCGCGATGAGGTCGATGACATGATCGGCCGTGCCAAACGCGCGATTGACCGCGTCACCGATGAGCTTTCGCGCTCGGGCGATCTCAAGCAAGGGCAAAAAGACGCCGCGCTGACGATCTAGTCGCCATCGAGTCGGCAACGCACCAAGACGGCAACTCATGTGATAACCCACTTACGAAAACGCCGCTGCGCCTTGATGGGGTAGCGGCGTTTTTTTAAAGGCCGGCTGGTAAGGTGTTGGCTATGCTGTACACACAGTGTGGTTTACGCGTTAAAGGAAAGGAGCATGTATGCAACCCGTGATTGCTTTTGATGTTTACGGCACCTTGATTGATACCCAAGGCGTTACCGCTGAGCTGGAAAGGCGCCTGACACAGCCGGAAAAAGCCACCGAGTTTGCCCGCCGCTGGCGCGATAAGCAGCTCGAATATAGCTTTCGTCACGGGTTAATGGGGCACTATCTGCCGTTTTCTGAGTGTACCCGCGAAGCGTTGATATTTACTGACCGTGCGCTACGAACCGGCCTCAGCGATAATGACCAAGACCACCTGATGGCGGTATATGCCGAGCTGCCGGCCTTTGTGGACGTGGCGCCCGCACTGGATACCCTGCGCGGGGCGGGTATGCGCTGCGTGGCATTCTCCAACGGCACTCGTGACGCGGTGGAAAAGCTGCTTGAACGCGCCGATGTCTTGCACCACATGGACGACGTGATCAGCGTTGATGACGTGAAGCGCTTCAAACCCGACCCCGCGGTTTACGCGTATTTGCGCATGCGTTTGGAAACCCGCCCAGATCAAACATGGCTGATTTCCAGTAACCCATTTGATGTGATTGGCGCCACCCACGCCGGACTTCGCAGCGCCTGGGTGCGTCGCAGTTCGGATGCCCCGTTTGACCCCTGGGGGATCGAACCGGATATGACCGTTGCTGATTTAGACACACTGGCCGAGCGCCTGTTGCGATAAAGCTTGCGCGGTTGTCCATCGAGACGGCAGGCGCGCATAATAGAGCTTGTGTCACACACTACGAAACCGGAATCAGGACGCCACATGTCACAAAAAATCTACTGCACGGCAAGCTTCAAACCCAAACCCGGCAAAGAAGAGGCCGTTTTTAAAACGCTGCAGGCACTAGAGCCCAACGCGCATCGAGAAGACGCTTGCCTGCTTTACACCGTCACACGGCAAATCGAAAACCCCTTTGCGGATGGCACCGGCTTCCCCATCGTTTTTCACGAGATCTGGGCTAACCGGGAAGCGTTTGAAGCACACTGCCAACGTCAGGAGATACAAGACTTCTTCGCTCAAAACGTCGAGTCTCCCGACGGCGATATCGAAGATGCCAATGTCTGCGTCTATACCGACGAGCCGTGGAACTTTGATGCCCCAAAAGTGTAGACAGAGGGTGTACAATAGAAATAAGTCTCACGATTCGAGACAGAGCAAAAGGAGCAACCATGACTGAACAAAAGATGAATGTTGAGAGCTTTAACCTAGACCACACCAAGGTCAAAGCGCCTTACATTCGCCTTGCGGATATTAAAGAGGGCGAGAAGGGCGATCGTATTCATAAGTACGATTTGCGCATCTGCCAGCCCAATAAAGGCCACATGGACATGCCCGCGTTGCATTCCCTGGAGCATTTGTTGGCTGAACTTTCGCGCAATCACTCCGATAAAGTCGTCGATATCAGCCCAATGGGCTGCCAGACCGGCTTTTACATTGCCATGATCAACCACGACGACTACGACGACGTGGTGAACATGGTCGAGCAGACGCTGAAAGACGTACTCAACGCCAAAGAAGTGCCTGCCTGTACCGAGTTGCAGTGCGGCTGGGCCGCCAGCCACAGCCTGGAAGGCGCCCAAGAGCTCGCGCGCGACCTACTGGACAAGCGCAGCGAATGGACCCAAGTGTTTGCCTGATTGCCTGTTAGCGATGTAACGCAATCAGCAAAAACGCCTCCGACATAGGAGGCGTTTTTGTTTCGCGCAATGGTTTAATGCGGAAAATAACCCTTCATTCGTCGCCATGCTGTCGAAACGACTTTAGGGGATGGCTATGTGGCAGACAATTCTCCGCTTCTGGTTCGACGACGTCGAGCCCAAACAATGGTGGCGCGTTGACCGGGATTTTGACGCAGCACTTAAGGCACGGTTTCTCCCTGTGCTTGAGCAGGCGATTGCGGGGGAGCTTGATACCTGGCGCAACAGTGCCAAAGGGCGCCTGGCGGAAGTGATCGTACTCGATCAGTTTTCCCGCAATATTTACCGCGACACGCCGCAAGCGTTTGCCCAGGACCCGCAGGCCCTGGCGCTGGCCCAAGAAGCCGTGTCCGGTGGCGCTTTAAATGCTTTGGGGCAAGACGAACGCACCTTCCTGCTCATGCCGTATATGCACAGCGAATCACGCATCATCCATGAGCAGGCAGAAGCGTTGTTCAAGGCGTTCGCACCGGCGGACAATACCCACTACGAGCTGCGCCACAAGGCCATCATTGACCGCTTCGGCCGTTACCCCCACCGCAACGCCATCCTCAAGCGTCGCTCCACCCCCGAAGAGCGTGAGTTTCTTAAACAGCCTGGGTCGCGATTTTAAGTGTGGTGGGCTCTCGCCACAGCCTGTAATGCGTTTTTAACGATACGCTTTGACCAATACGTGTTTAGCCATAAAGCTCTCACGACACGCCTCAAACGAGACGCCGCCCCATGCGGAGGCGTCTTTATGATGGGTGCTCTCACTAATAGAAAACGTAAGCCAACGGTGAGATGCTTAGCACAGTGAACGTACTTCTCCACACGTGAGGCACGGTTATGCTGCTGGACACTTGGTTTTTATATGCCATTGCCTGCATGGGGCTTTCGCTTTCCCCAGGGCCAAATGGTCTGCTGGCGCTCACCCACGGCGCACTGCACGGTAGTCGTAAAACGCTCTTTACGATTGTCGGAGGCGCTTCAGGATTCGTCTTAATTATTGCCCTGTGCATGTTTGGCATTGGAGCGCTGCTCAAGTCATCGATGGTATGGCTAACGGTGCTGAAATGGGTTGGCGGGGCCTATCTTGTTTGGTTGGGTATTCAGGTATGGCGCTCACCACCTGTGACGGGTGAAATTGATGTGCAGGCAAGCCAAACAAGTGCAGGGTACCTATATCGCCAAGGCGTGCTGGCTTCCATTACCAACCCGAAAGTGCTGCTGTTTTTTAGCGCTTTTTTGCCTCAATTCATCGATCCGCAACGCAGCCTAATACTGCAGTTTTTCTTGTTAGCAGGCACCTTCGTGGCCATTGAATGCCTTGTGGAAAGCCTGCTGGCCAATATGACCAACCGTATTCGTCAATGGCTCAAGCGCGTAGGCCGGGGCTTCAACCGTACCTGCGGAGGCATCTTCGTGGCCATTGGTGCTGCGCTGCCGCTAAGAGCGTGAGTTGCTACACCAACTGCGCGCAGAAAAAGTTCACGCGGCGCGCGGTGAAAACATGAAAATCGCCAATGTACACCTGCCATATGCTGCATAGATTCGGCCAGCCGCCGTTGCACCTTCCTACTGGGCTTGGTCGAGGGCGGCTAGTGTGAGAGCACCTCATTAACGCCTTTAATGGTTTGCGTTTGAACTGGCTCGCCAGGCTCTAATCGCTTTACGGACTGGCGGCAATCGCGCACTGGGTGGCTTTAGTTTTCCGTACCGGTGGTGCTTTTCTAGCGGGTTTAAAGCGGAGATAAGCTTAGCATGACTGCCTTATGAAAAGCTGTGACTAACGAAAGTAAATGATAATCATAATTGTTTATTTTTGTTTTGTATTTCATTACACTCTGCGCCTAATCAACAACCGCACTAACAATAATACCTGCGCAGTCGCGCAGAAGCCGTGCAGTGAAGAGTGGAGCTCATCGCTTTTTCCACCTTAAGCAAGGGAATACATCATGCCGTTATGCCAGAAAAAAGCGTTGTCGAAAGCGCTGGAAACACGTCCCCAGGCGTCAACATTCTCCACATTAGGCCGTAATGTGCTGGCAGCCGGTGCCTGCATGCTGACGGCGATCAGCATGAACAGCCATGCACAGACAACCGAGGAACCCGCTGCCGCATTGGATACCGTAACGGTAACGGGCTATCGCGGTACCTTCATGGATAGCGTGAAGTATCAGCGCAGCGTGCAAGAGACGCCGCGTATTGTGACGGTCCTTACGAATGAGCTGTTAGAAGACCAGAACGTGACGGAATTACGTGATGCATTGCGTAACGTGTCAGGTATCAGCCTTCAGGCAGGCGAAGGTAATCCACCGGGCGGCGATCAGTTAAAAATTCGTGGTTTTAACGCTCGTGACGATATCAACGTCAACGGCTCTCGTGATCTGGGTAACTACTTCCGTGACCCCTTCTACGTTGATCAAATTGAAGTGATTAAAGGCCCTAACTCAGCCTTTTCCGGCCGTGGCTCCGCCGGGGGTACCGTTAACTTCGTGACCAAGCAGCCGCTAATGGAAGACCGCAACCGTGTGGAAACGTCAGTTGGCACGGATAAACTGTTTCGCGTTACCGGCGACTTCAACCGCCGCATTGACGACAACAGTGCGCTACGTCTCAATGTGATGAATCATACGCAAGACGTTCCGGGCCGTGATGAGACCAACCAAGAACGCCATGGTTTTTATGCGGCCTATGTCTGGGGCCTTGAGGGCGATACCCAAGTAGAAGTCGACTTTTTGCACACGCGCCAGAATAACCTGGAAGATAAAGGTCTGCCGTTTGACCGGGCAGGTTTCAGTGGCGATACCGCTGAACTGACCGAGAAAGGTGGAGAGCGGACGTCGGGTGGCCAGCGCGCCCCAGATGGTTATTACACCGGCAAGCTGCCGCCAGGAATCGATTACAGCAATTTCTACGGCCATAAAGACGACTACCAGGACATCGACGTTGACCAGTTGGGCGTGGCGGTTGAACATCGCTTTAGTGATCAGGTTGCGGTGCGCAACCAGTTTCGCGTTAGCCGAGTACACAACGATTCGATCACCTCATCCCCACGCTTGATTATCCCCGAGGCGGCATGGGGCAGCGGCGATTTTTCCCAGGCCCAGGTGCGCGGTGACTTGAAACCCCGCGACCAGGAAGACCTGTCGTTTTTCAACCAGACGGACGTGATTACTTCGTTTGAAACCGGCGCGCTGTCGCACGACCTGGTTGTGGGCGCCGAGCTTGGCTATGTGGATATCGAAAACAAGCGCCGTCCGGATGTGAAAGGCCCAGCGACGGACCTGTACAACCCGGCATCGCGGACGCGGCCCGAAGCGCCTTATGACGGTACGCGCCACCGCTTAGAATCCGAGCAGATAGGCCTGTATGCACTGGATACCATTGCGCTGAATCCGAAGTGGGATCTGCACGGTGGGTTACGTTGGGATCATGTGGAGTCAACGGCAACCGACTATGGTTGGGAAAATCCCATAGGGCCAGCATCGCGAACCGACAGCGAATGGAGCGGTAACCTGGGACTGGTCTTTAAACCCACGCAAAATGGCTCTATTTACGCTTCTGTGGGCACCGCGTTTGATGTCACCGGCACCTTTGACCGTGGGCTTGTGCAACTAGCGGGCGGTGGTAGTGCATTAAAGGATAAACGAGAAGATATTATCGATGAAGACGCCTTTGATACCGACCCCGAAAAAACCATCGCTTATGAGGTGGGGACTAAGTGGAACCTGGCGGATAATTTGCTCGTCAGCGCCGCGCTATTCCGTACCGACAAAACCAACGCGCGTACTCCTGCCCAGGGCGGCGGAGATTTGCTCGACGTGCTGGATGGCGAGCAGCGCGTGGAAGGGTTTGAAATCGGCGCGATGGGCAGCTTGACGCCCGTTTGGGATCTCTACACTAGCTATACCTTCATGGATTCCGAGGTGCGTAGTTCTAATAATCCATGGGAAGAAGGCTCACGCCTAGGCGGCACGCCAGAGCACAGCTTTAACCTTTGGACCACTTACGATGTATTGCCCGAATGGACTGTCGGTGGGGGGATGGAATACGTGGCCGACCAAGTCAACAACGTAACCTCCGAGCCAGGCGCACGCCGTCGGCAGGTTGATGTTGACAGCTATACGGTCTTGCACGCCTCGACGACGTATCGCTTCACGCAAGATCTGCAGCTGCGCGTCAATGCCTTTAACCTGGCCGATAAGGAATACATTTCGCAAGTGGCGGAAGGTGGGGCTCAGGGTATTCCCGGACCCGGTCGCCATGTCATCGCCAGCTTACGCTACGATTTCTAACCCGTGAGTGACTTATGATTGTCAGTTTCGATAACGTTCTGACACCTGATGAGCTGGCGACTATGCGTCGCCAGCTGCTTGGCGCCGACTGGGCCCGTGGTATCAGCGCCGGCCCCCAAGCCAAACAGGTGAAAAAGAACTTGCAGATACCCGAGGAGTCAGCAGTGCTGTGCGATTTGCGCACCCTAGTGATGCGTGTGCTCAATCGCACACCCGAGGTGATGAGTGCGGTGCTGCCCTTCAAAATCATCCCGCCCAACTTCAATCGCTACACCGTGGAAGATAGCCACTACGGCAAGCATATCGATAGTACGCTGCGCCCATTGCCAGATGGCAGTTATCTGCGTACGGATGTCTCCGCTACGTTGTTTTTGTCTGATCCCGATGAATACGAAGGCGGTGAGCTCAAGATTACCGACACCTTCGGTGAGCAAACGGTAAAACTGCCGGCAGGAAGCCTGGTGACTTATCCGTCAGGCTCGCTACATGAGGTGACGCCGGTAACGCGTGGTGAGCGCCTTGGCTGCTACATGTTCATGCAGAGCCTGATTCGCGATACCGAAAAGCGTCGGCTGCTTTATGAAATGGATAATTCGTTACGTCGGCTGCGGACTGAGCAGGGTGAGGCGCATGACGAATTGGTTGCTTTAACCGGTACCTATAACAATCTGGTCAGAATGTGGTCTGAGTGTTGATAAGTAGAGTGTGTTGATGGATTGAGTTGACTCGCTCACTGCGAGGTCGTTTTCTGCCGGTGCCCATGTGCATCGGCTTTTTTTTAAGTAAACATAGGGTTTTGTGCCTGCACTTGGCTTGCCAGCGTTGATTTGTGGCGGCAGAAGGGGTAATTTAAATAAGTTAATGAGAATAAGTTTTATTTATAGGTGATCCCATGGCCGCTGAACACCGTCAGCTCCGTCAAACGCTTATTTTTCTCCGTACCTCGTTTGAAGCGGTGCAGCATTCTATCGCTGGCCGCCTTGATGACCCGCTGCCGTGCTGGCTCGATGCGAGCCTGCTCGCGATGCTAAGCCGCGAACTCAAGCGCTGTTATCAAGAAGCCGCATTGGTCACTCCATCCGTTGCGAAACAGGTGCTCATGGCGTCTCAAAACAGCGATTTACTGTTAAAACAGTGCCCCGGTGTGCTGAGTAGCGCCGTATGTCACCGCCAGCTCGATGCGGTATTGCTGCCGCTGGAGGCGGCGATTTCCCTTTTGACCTACCCAGAAAAACGTCGCTGGCCGTGGCAACGGCACTGAGCAAGCACCGCGTAGGCGTTTGTTTGCGTGCATCGCGCGGCATTTTGTCTACCTTGATATAAGGTTATACATTGATATGCCATTGTAAGGCATTGACTTAATGATCAGGGAGACAACGTATGCAGCAGCGTCATACCGATATCGCCGTGCTTGGCGCCGGAAGCGCGGGCTTGAGTGCTTGGCACGCGGCCAAAAAACACACCAATGACGTGGTCTTGATCGAAGCCGGTGATTACGGTACCACCTGCGCGCGCGTTGGCTGTATGCCCTCTAAACTTCTGATCGCCGCCGCAGAAGCCGCGCAGCGGGCGCGAAGTGCCAGCACGTTTGGTGTAAATGTCAGCGCTATCGAAGTGGATGGCAAAGCGGTCATGGCACGGGTGAAAAACGAACGCGACCGCTTTGTTGGCAACGTGCTCAACTCCATGAAACGTATTCCGGAATCCCAACGTCTTCGCGGCCATGCGCGCTTTGTTCAGCCGCATACCTTACAGATCGACGACCATACCCAGCTCACTGCTAACGCGATCGTTATCGCGACCGGCTCGCGGCCGACATGGCCGGGCATGCTTGAACCCGCTGGCGATCGTTTGATTGTCAACGATGACGTGTTCGAGTGGGATACATTGCCCGAATCAGTGGCAGTCTTTGGTCCGGGCGTGATCGGCCTGGAGCTAGGCCAAGCCTTGAGCCGCCTGGGCGTGCGTACGCGTATGTTCGGCGTGGGCGGCGCGATTGGGCCTCTGCAATCGGAAAAGGTGCGCCAAACGGCTGACGAGGTGTTCAACCGCGAGTTTTACCTTGATGCTGACGCTGAGGTTAAGCATATCGAGTATCAGGGCGATAGCGTCGCGATTACGTTCATTGAGCGTGACAGTGGTCGCGAGCTAACCGAAACCTTTGACTACGTGCTCGCCGCCACCGGGCGCCGGCCCAATGTCGATCAGCTCGATATTGAAAACGCTGAGCTTGCGCTGAATGAACGCGGCGTGCCCAACTTCAATCGCTTTACCCTTCAGTGTGTGAACGCCGATAACAGCGAAAGCCATATTTTTATCGCCGGCGATGCTAACCAAGCGGTGCCGCTGTTGCACGAGGCGATTATCGAGGGGCAGATTGCCGCCCGCAATGCCGCTAATCTTGAAAATGTGCAGGTAGGGCGACGCAATGTGCCGCTATCGGTGGTGTTTACCGAACCGCAAATGGCCATGGTGGGGGAAAATCGAGCGACGCTGGAAGCGCGCTACGGCGGTTGCGACTGTATTGCCGAAGGCGGCATGTCGTTTGATGACCAAGGGCGTGCCACTGTGATGGGCGAAAATCACGGCTATATGGCGCTTTTTGCTGAGCACGGCAGCGGGCAGTTTTTAGGAGCGGAGCTTTTAGGGCCACGAGTCGAGCACATAGCCCATTTATTGGCCTGGGCATTGGAGCAGAAGCTTACCGTCAGTGAGATGCTGGCGATGCCGTTTTATCACCCGGTGTTGGAAGAGGGATTACGTACCGGGTTGCGTGATCTGAATGCCAATTTGAAACAAGGTCCGGCGGTTAGCGAGCGCTGCATGGAGTGCGGGCCGGGGGATTGAGTGCTGTCGGTGGACTGGCAATTTTTGCCGCTGTGAATCACAACGCTTCTCATTTGCGAGCTGGGATGCTATCTTTGAAATGCAAATCGTTAGCATTTAATGGTGGCGCTGATTGGGTTGATGCTGTTTGGGTTGATAGACGTATCGCAATCAGATTCACCGCTAAGCCAAATGGAGAAGCATGTTATGAAACGAATCGCAGCGTTAGTTCTTGCCGGAATGGTAAGCAGCGGTATCGCCGTGGCGGATGAGCACGATCATGAGCGTGGGGATCACTTCACAAAGGAAAGCCGTCTGAGACGCTAGAAGAGGCCGTGACGAACTTTTCTGAAGGCAATGCACAGCTAGCGGAAATTCTTTCCTCAGACACCCTCTCCAATGAGCAAATGGGTGAAATCCACATGCTGACCTACACCATCGAGAATGCGCTACAAAAAATCGATGCCGAAGTCGACGCGATGGCGGTTGCACTGGAGGAAGTTCACCTAGGGTCTGAAACGCTGGATCAAGAGCGCGTTAGCACTCATGGTGCCGATTACTTAGACACCGCGCAAACGCTGGTCGAATAACGTTTCGGTGGTACACGATGTCAACGTTAGCGGCCCGGTCAGTGTGACCGGGCCGCTTAGTGAGGGGTAGCGTTGGCGCTAAGCGGCGTTTATGCCAAGCGGCTGGAGGAAAAACGGACTTTCCAGCTGATTAGCACGATAGCCACCAGCACAATCGGGGCAAGCATCGCGAGGTTTAGTACTTCCCATCCCAGTCGATGAATCAGTTGGCCGGACATTAGCGAGCCGATGGCTACCAGCGTAAAGATGATCAAATCGTTGACTCCCTGCACCTTACCCCGCTCGGCCTCGCTGTGAACGGAGGAGAGTAGGGCGCTGCCGCCGACAAACAGGAAGTTCCAGCCCACGCCCAGAAGCACCAGCCCCACCCAGAAGTGGGCAAGGCTTACGCCAAGGTTGGTCACCACCACGGTGCCGAGCAGAATCACCACGCCCGCGGTCAGAATGCGTTCAACGCCGAAGCGCGTGATCAAGCTGCCGGTGAAAAACGACGGGGCGTACATCCCTAGCACATGCCACTGCATAATGAATGCCACTTGCGACATCTCAAACCCTTGGGTTCGCATCGCCAGTGGGGTAGCGGTCATCACCAGCACCATCACCCCGTAGCCAATGGCGCCGGCAATCACGGCCACCACAAAGCGCGGTTGGCGGGCAATTTGCGCCATTGGGCGTGAGGTGTCGCCTGGTTGGGGCTCGCCGCGCGGGGGGACTTTGAGCTGACTCAGCAAGCCAATGGCGATAAGCGCCAGTATCGCGATAATCATATAAGGCCCGCCTGACGGCACGCTAGGCACCCAGTCAAGCGTGGCACTAGCGTTCCACGGGCCGAGAAATGCCGCGACCACACCACCGGCCATCACCAACGAAATCGCCTTGCTACGAAACGTCGGGCTCGCCACATCGGCGGCGGCAAAGCGGTAGTACATGGCAAAACCTTGGTAGAGCCCGAGCAGCAAGTTACCCGCGCAGAATAGCCAGAAAGAGCCTGCGGCAATACCCGCGACACTCACAAGCCCACCGCCGATGCCGCCCACCGAGGCGCCGACGATAAAGCCAAGGCGCCGCCCGACCCGCTTCATAAATAACGATGCGGGGAGCGTCGATGTGACGGTGCCCAGCATCATAATCGCAATCGGAAGGGTGGCGAAAGCGGGATTGGGGCTAAGCGCTTGGCCGACCACACCGCTAAGCGTCATCACCGTGATGGTCGCGACCATAAACAGCGTTTGGCTGGCGACCAAAATACCGACGTTGGCTTTTTCGCGGGAGACGAGAGGCATGCCAGTCACTCCGTTATTAGGTTTCAGGTTTAAGGTTAATACCTTAGCGCATAACGGAGAGATTTATAATGTTTGGGGTGAAGAAGAAGGAAAGCATTGGCAAGTCAACCCGCTTGCTGCTCCCAGTAACGTAGCGTCGAGGGGTGAACGCCAAATTCTTTCGGTAACGTAATGCCAAGTATTTCGCATAGCAGGCCAATGAGTGCCATGTGGTGAACGCTGTGGCTGGTTAAAAACGCCAGTTCGCGGCCAAGGCTGGTGGGGATGTCCAGTTCATTGGCTTTGATGGGATAGCGAAGGGTGAGAGGGGTGTCGTGAGGCATGACCGTGAGTGTCGCTAGGGTGTCTTGAAGCATTTTGACACGCGCCAGCGCCTGTGCGGGGTCGTTTTCAAGAGCGGCTTCTCGCTGGCGCCGCTCATAATCTAGCGTGGTTGGGGTAGCCAAGGCAGTGCAAGCGTCCAGCAACGTTTGGTAGTGCTCAAGCACATGGCGGACGTGCCTGCCGAGTGACTGAGTGGACTGCGCGCCTAACAGACGTTGGTACGCCTCAGGTTCCACGCGTGGTAATAGCGCCTCAAGCTGGTTGAGCGCGTGTTGGTTTTCGCCAATGAGTTGCGCGGTGATTGATGACGGCATGGTGTTTTGCCTCCCTGTCAACTGCACCGGTGCGGGCACCGGCGCAGAAGGTTGCGCTTGCGTTGTGAAGCCGATCGACAATCGGCAAGTTTAGCCGGCTTCGGGGCTTCCCTCTCCTTCGCCCTCTCCTTCGCCCTCACCTTCACCTTCTTCCTCGCCTTCGGCACCGCCTTCGGCACCGCCTTCGGCGTGATGGGCTTCAGCGAGCATCATTGGCGCTTCTTGCAGGTCAGTGAATCCTTCCGTGGGATCGTCGGCGTGGGCGTGAAATGCTACCCCACTTGCTACCAGGGCGAGGGCGGGCGCGGTATAGCCGAACTGACGGCTTAAGCGGCTGAGTAAACGGCGTTTTGCTTCGTGTTGTGACATGACGTTTCTCCTAGGAATTAATGCTTGTGGTGAGATTACAGGCGCCTAAAGGCGCGACTTCCAGCTGCTAAACAGCAGCGCGGGAAGAGGAAAAAAGGGGTGTTTGGGTAAGCCAATGCGCGATGACATCACGCGTTGCATCTTCCTCCGTATAGACAAGCCGAGTGCGAATAACGCCTTGGCTAAACCACTGCAACGCGGTGAGCGCCGCTGGGCTCAAGCGGTGCTTCCCTTCGATAGCAACGTCCTCGATAGCAAAGGGCAGCAGGGCTCCTAGTACCTCAAGCGCTGTAGGCGGCTCGGTGGTAGCTGTCGTTGGCTCGGTATCAAGCCACAAAAGCCCAGCGCAATGACCGCGCTCTGCGGCTGCCAGCGTGGCGTCGCTAAACGGCGTTTCAGCAAGCGGCGTTTCAGTAATAGGAAAGTTGAGCGGCTCCAACACATTGGGTGTCTCAAGCGATAGGCGCGCGCCGCGTGAAAGGGTTAATCCGTGCGCGTTTGCTGCTGTTTTGAGAGTGGCCAGCACATTGGCGGTTTCTTGCGCGGGCAGAAGGCACACAATGTGCTGTGCGCCCTCGCTTAGCAGGGCAACGTCGAGCACGAGATGATCACAGCGGGTGGCCTGAGTGAGACAAAATTGCGCGATGGCCGGTAGTATCTCATCGGCATGCAGGCGCGAGCGAATTACCCGAGCGTCGTTGGTCAGACAGTACCCGCTGGCACTTTCGAGAACATGCAGCGCATCTTCGGTGCCCTCGTGGTTTGCTTCAGCCGGGCGTAAAAGCCGCGCAAGCGAGACGGTAAGCTTGTCAGCCACTGGGCCAGCGGGCGCGGTCAGCGGCCAAACGCGATGATCAAAATGTAACGTCCCGCGCCAAGTGGCGGGCGCGGCACGCTCAGGTGTGAAAGGATCGGGAGGAGATGGAATGGGAGCGTCGCTGGGAGCTAAAAGCCCGTTCTGCCACCAAGGGTGTAGGGTTGCCCACAGGTCTTCTTCTAATTGCGCCCGGGGCACCTTGTCGCCGCTTGCGTCCTGCAAATGTGCAAGTATTGTCTTGGTCGATTCGCCTTCGCTTGCCAGCAGCCAAATCAACGCAGCGGTGTCGTTGAGCTGATAATAAAGCCCGCTGTCGTGATGGTAGAGCGCCAGGGTTTCCCCATCGATCAACTCGCTGACGTGATGAGGTCGAAAGGAGATCGTGGGGGAAGACTGCTTAGGCAAGGTGGCTAAACGGTAATCCGCCAGACTCGGTAGCCCAACAAATGGCATATAGCGGCCGTCATGAGAGGGGTAGAGCGGCACAAAATCACCGGCGCGGTCGCGCTCATCCGCTAGGGCCGTAGTGGTAAACGTTTCGGGGGCGGGCGAGTCGAGCCCGATCAACGCGATCGTATCGCGCACCAAGCTCTCTTTGACGCGCTCTTCCACCACGCCACCGTGTTCAGGCGCGGCACAAACGCCAAGCGACGGGCTTAAATTGCACTCCAAAATCCAGGGTTTGAGGTCATCATCTACCAGGCAGTCGAGCCCGATGAGTTCGTAGCAACCGCGAGGGTCCGCACCTGCCTCGTGGCTACGCGCGCGCATCGCTTCTACGCTGGAAAGCGCGGTGAGCGTGGCGAGATCCTCAAGCTTGGCGAACAGCGCGTCGTCGTCATGGCCCTGTTCGCGTAGCCACGCGCGGTAGCGCTCCAAGTCGATAAACTCCACCGGGATTTCCGCTTCTTGGTTACGCGCGTTGATATCGGGATTAGTAAGCTGGCTGTAGACGTTGTCGATATCATTCGGGTCCCATGGCGCCGAGGCGAGCTTGGCAAAGCCCTGGCGATAGAGGTAAACCCGCAGCGGGTCGATGCTGGCGATGAGCATATAAAGGCGCAGCACGTATTTGTGGCCGCGAATCGTGTGGGGATTGCCGACGTACTCCTGTACCAGCCAGTTGGGCGCGAGCGGCGCTGTGGCGGGATCGCGCAAAACTCGCACACCTTGGCCTTTGGAGGCGTTGGTGGGTTTTAAAATCCAACGCTTCTCCGGGTGTGCCGCAGCGTCTTCGACCAACGCTGGATAATCGTGGGGCATCTCGTAGGCACGGGGGAAAAAGTAAAGCCGTTGGGTATGGGGGTGTTCGGCGCCATAGTGGCGTATGGTCCGCTCGCGTAGCGCGCTTAAACTTTCATGCAGACGGCTTTTAACCGTAAGGGCCGCATTCCCTGGGATGTGATTCATTCGCCGCTCGGGCGAGGTATGGCGAAACGCCGCTTTGGGCGGCATCCCCGTCACCCATGCAGCCTGCCAGTGCTGATCATCGCCCTCTTGCCAGCCTTGGTTTTCCAGCGCCTGACGGAAAAAGTGATCCTGTTCGGCGTGACGTTGGCCGCTTAACCAAAACCGCGGGGATGTCGGGGTGGGCGCACTCATCTCAAGCTCCTTAACAGGTTGTATAGAGTAAGTGGTACGGCTGAGGGATTACTTACACCCAGTAAAGTAAAAATCTTCGCGTCGTAAAAACATCGTCGATGGCTGAAAGAAGGTGGCTTCTGTCTATACGCTTATTCTTAAAATTTATTTTAAAAACGTTTTTATATAGCTGAATATAATATTAAAGGACATGCCGCCCCTGCGCCATGCCGAATGTAGGGACGTAAACAAATAACGTTACCCCTTGACCCTTTTAGGAGGCTATATGACCCGCTTACTTTTTAGCTTAATAGGCGCGCTGAGTATTTCAACGCAGGTGTTTGCCCTTGATATGAAACCGCTGGTGGATGCTGAATGGCTCAACGAGCACCGTGACCAAGACGACCTGGTGATTCTGGACGTTCGCTCGTCGATTGATAACGGCGGCGATGCCGAGAGTTTTCGTGAGGCGCACATTCCGGGTAGCCGTTATTCCAGCTACACCGAGGCAGGCTGGCGCGAAGCCCGCGACAGTGTTGTCGGCATGATGCCGTCGGTGTCTAAGCTAGAAGCGCTGATTGGTGCATTAGGCATCGACAGTGGCAGCGATGTGGTCATCGTTCCCGCCGGCACCGGCCCGACCGATTTCGGTAGTGCCGCACGGGTTTACTGGACGTTCAAAACATTGGGCCACGATGATGTGGCGATCTTGGACGGTGGCTTCGCCGGTTGGCAGCAGCAAGGTTTCGTGGTGGCAAGCGGCGAGCCAGAAGGCTACAGCACAGCCGACTTCGACGCGACGCTGCGCGAAGAGCTGATTGCTTCGACTGAAGCCGTAGAGGCGGCCCGCGAGAGCCAAGCGCAACTGGTGGATGCACGCCCCGCTGACTATTTTGCCGGGCAAAATCAGTCGCCCGCCGCACGTATGGCCGGCACAATTCCTGGTGCGCGCAACCTACCGCATCACGCGCACTTAAACGCCCAAAACGGCGCTTATTACCTCGATGTGAACGGCCTGCAATCACGCATCAACGCTGCCGAACTCAATCGCAATGAGCGCACGATCGCCTTTTGCAACACCGGACACTGGGCCGCCACCGACTGGTTTGTCCTCAGTGAAGTGGCCGGTTTCGATAATATTGCCATGTACGACGGTTCGATGGCTGCCTGGACGGTAAGCAATTCGCGCCCCGTACAGCTGGCTCGCGAAGGTATCAAGCAGGCGAAAGCGCTGTTAAATTAAGTAAAGATAAATAAAAGCATAAGGATATGCGTCGTTGTGTCCGGGGTGGTTTGCACAGATATGCATGCCACCCTAAAATGCGTCCATGACTTTCTTACGCCCCTCCTTATATAACCCCGACACTGTCTTAGCTGTCACAGCGCGCTTTTGCTCGTTGGGGTGCCGCTTGCGTCATTTTCCGATTTACCACGGTGGTAAGTGAGCGGTACTTAATACGCACGGTATTACAGCATAAGGCCAACAACGCACATGGAAAACACGGTAGTAGTGGGGTTTCTCGGCAGCCTTATTGCGGGGTTGTTGACCGCAGTCGGCGCCTTGCCGGTATTGTTGGGCAAAACGCCCGAGCGCGCTTTTCGCGATCTCGCGCTAGGGTTTGCCGCTGGGGTGATGCTGGCGGCGTCGTTCTTCTCGCTGATTATTCCGGCGCTTGACGCTGCAGAAGTCTATTACGCCGGTGGGGCGATGCCGGCGGCCATTATCTGTATTTCCATCTTGATCGGGATGGGGGCGATTGCGCTACTCAACGAGCGCTTGCCCCACGAGCACTTTCAGCAAGGGCGCGAGGGACCAGAAGGCGCGGCCTTGCGTCGGGTGTGGCTATTTGTGTTTGCCATTGCGATTCATAACTTTCCCGAGGGGCTTGCGGTCGGGGTAGGGTTTGGCGCCAACGGCGTCTCCGGTGGGATGCCGCTTGCGATCGGGATCGGCTTACAGAACATGCCCGAAGGGCTGGCGGTGGCAATCGCGCTAATGGGTGAAGGCTATTCAAAATGGCGCTCTTGGAGCATTGCCGCCTTAACGGGACTCATCGAGCCGATCGGTGGGTTGTTCGGGGCGAGTGTGGTCAGCGTTTCGCAGGTGCTTTTGCCCTGGGGGCTCGCGTTTTCCGCCGGCGCCATGCTGTACGTCATCAGCCACGAGATTATTCCCGAATCGCACCGCTGCGGGCATCAGCAAAAAGCCACCTTCGGCTTGGCGATGGGGCTTGTGATTATGCTGTTTCTGGACGTGTGGCTGGGGGTGTAAACCGGCACCCTTCGACGTCCTCAGGGTGAGCCGTTTTTTTGCACGACTGGTCTATTAATGGCTAACGGCAACATTTCTAAGCTGGCGACGTAGCGGCTTAACCGCGAGCACGACCAGCATGATCAGCGCAGTGCCCTCAAGCCAGAGTGGCAGCAGCTCATCGATACTTTCCACCTGAGCGATAACATTAACGCCGAATAGGTGAATGACGCCATCGACGGCCAACCCCACCACTACTGCGCTTGCCAAAATACCGGCTAAATAACGCATCAGCACGGCGGTACCAAATTCGCGCCGCACAATACCCAGCGTTGCGATGCTCGTCACTGGCCCGGCGATCAGAAACACCAGCGCCGTGCCGGGCGAGACGCCGGCGAGAATTAACCCGGCGGCAATGGGCGTGGCAGCGGTGGCACAGATATACAGCGGAATACCTATCACCGACATCAACAGCATAGCGCCTAAGCCGCTGCCGTAAGCGGACAGCGCCGTGGTTGGCACTAAAGTCGTCAGTACGCCGGCAAGCAACAGGCCGATGCCAAGCCATAAGCTGATATCGTCGAGCACGTCAGTGAAGGCGTATTGGATCCCGCTGCGCAGCCGAGCACCTAGGCTGGCTTTGGCAGGCTGAGACGCTGCGGTGCTGCCGCTACCCTCACAGCAGCCACCGCAGCACGGCGTCGAGGTGGGTTCAGCGGCAGGGGCGGGCTGTTTTGTCGCCACGCCGATGCCCGTGGTAATCGCCACGACCACCGTGCCGCAGAGCCGTGCCAACAGCATGAACGGCCCGAGCAGCGCATAGGTAATGGTGAGCGAGTCAACTCCCACCCCAGGCGTGCCGATCATGAAGGCCGTGGTGGGGCCACGCCCGGCGCCTTGACGATGCAGGGTGAGGGCAGTGGGTATCGCCCCGCAGGAACATAGCGGTAGCGGGACGCCAAATATCGCCCCCCGCGTTACACTCGCCAGTGAGTTACCGCCTAGCCAGCGGGTCAAGTAGCTTTCATCGACCAAGGCTTTGATCAAGCCTGCCGCCAAAAGCCCCAGCAAAAGCCAAGGCGCTGCCGTAAGCGCGACATCCAGCAACGACATCACAAACGTCATCGGCATCTCCGTGTACAGAGGCGGTAAGCAAAAAGCCGCTGGTGACTGCTTATTTTGCTTTGACCTGCTCAACCAGCGCATCGGCGAAGGTGTCGGTGCTGCCGGTGCCGCCCATGTCCGGTGTGACCATATCGCGGCGGCGTTCGAGCACATCGCGAATGCCTTGACGGATGGCGTTGCCTTTCTCGTTCATGCCCAGGTGGTCCAGCATTTGTGCGGCGGCAAGCAACAGCGCGCAGGGGTTAGCCAGTTTTTTACCTTCAATATCCGGGGCGGAGCCGTGAACGGCTTCAAAAATCGCGGCTTTCTCGCCGATATTGGCGCCCGGTGCCAGGCCTAAGCCGCCGACCAAGCCCGCGCACAAATCGGACATAATATCGCCGAAGAGATTAGTGGTGACGACGACATCAAACTGGTGCGGGTTCATCACCAGCTGCATGCAGGCGTTATCGACGATCATTTCTTGGAACTCGATCTCGGGGTACTCTTTGGCAACTTCCCGCGCGACGTCCAAAAACAGCCCCGAGCTTGTCTTGATGATGTTGGCTTTATGTACGGCGGTGACTTTTTTGCGGCCGTTGTTTTTCGCCAGCTCGAAGGCGTAGCGCACGATGCGCTCGGAACCTTCGCGAGTCACTTTGATTACCGAAATCCCGGTGTTGCCGTCGTCGATAAACTCCTGACCGTCAGAAAGATAAGCGCCCTCGGTGTTTTCGCGCACGGTGATCATGTCGATATCGTCGTAGCGCGAACGCGTACCGGGGAAGCTCACTGCCGGGCGCACGTTGGCATAGAGATCAAAGTGGCGGCGCAGCTGCACGTTGATCGAAGAAAAGCCTTTGCCAATCGGCGTGGTGAGGGGGCCTTTTAGCGCGATACCCAGTTTTTCGATGGTGTCGAGCGATTCTTGCGGAATCAGTGTGCCGTGCTTTTCCAGCGCCGTCAGGCCCGCATCGATGAACTGATACTCTAAGCCGCAGTCTAGCGCGTCAAGAACGCGCAGGGTGGCATCCATAATTTCGGGACCGATGCCATCGCCTTTAATGACCGCAATAGACTGGCTCATGTGTCGTACTCCTCTTGATAATGGCGGGAAATCGGCGGGGTAGTGCCGATTCAACGTGGGCTGACGGGTATCGTCTTGTACGTGACAATGGTACGCCAACCTAGGACAAAACGTCACCCTGCGAAGGCAGTAGAAAAGGTGCTTGCGGGTTGTTCAAATGTTATCCATGATTTGTACGTAACATGAAGGTACGTGAAACGAAAGCACGTGAAGTGAAAGCACATTAAGTTAACGCACGTTGAGTAAAAAAAGCGCAACCTGCTAGCCTGAAAAGATACCTCATCGTGATGCCGCCATGCTTTTCAAGGAGCACCCATGCACATGCAACGCTGGGTAATGTACAGAAAGGTCATTGCACTAAGTTGTTTTCTGGTGGGCGCGCTGCTGCTTACCTGGCAAGCCGTGGCACAAAATGGCGAATCCACTAATGGGTCGGCTAGCAGTAGCAGTGCGTTGGTGCTCACCATTGAAGGGGCGATTGGCCCTGCCACCAAAGATTACTTTGAACGTGGTTTGCGCACGGCGCGCGAGCAGGGCAGCGAAGTCATGATTGTGACCCTCGATACGCCCGGCGGGTTAGTCGACACCACCCGCGACATAATCCGCGAAATGCTCAACGCCGATATTCCGGTCGCGATGTACGTATCGCCGAGCGGCGCACGGGCGGCGAGCGCGGGCACCTATTTGCTTTACGGTAGCCACGTCGCGGCGATGGCACCCGCGACCCACTTAGGCTCCGCCACGCCGGTACAAATGGGAGGTGGCGGGTTCCCTGGGTCAGGCGACAGCGACGATGCCGAGCCGGCTGAAGACAGTGAAAGTGACAGTAAAGAAAGCGAAAACGGCACCAGTCCGGCACAAAGCGATGGCGGTAGTGCCATGGAACGGAAGGTATTGGAAGACGCGGTGAGCTTTATTCGCAGCCTCGCCGAGCGCCACGACCGCAATGCGGATTGGGCCGAAGACGCGGTGCGCAATGCGGTTAACCTTACCGCTTCAGACGCGCTGGAAAACAATGTCATCGATATTGTCGCCAGTGGTATCGATGATTTACTTACCCAGATGGACGGCATGACGGTGGTCATGGAGCGCGGCGAACGCACGCTGAATACGGCCGACTTGCGCA
Organism: Vreelandella vilamensis; assembly: GCF_031451755.1. Taxonomy (NCBI): domain Bacteria; kingdom Pseudomonadati; phylum Pseudomonadota; class Gammaproteobacteria; order Oceanospirillales; family Halomonadaceae; genus Vreelandella; species Vreelandella vilamensis. The sequence goes on from NZ_JARWAN010000023.1 coordinate 46,414, forward strand.
TTGAACGCTTCGACCCGGATTGGCGTACCCAAGTGCTTTCGCTGATTACCAACCCGAATATTGCCTACTTTTTGATGATCATCGGTTTTTACGGGCTGATTTTTGAGCTCTCCAACCCCGGCAGCTTGTTTCCCGGGACGATCGGTGTGATTTCCTTGCTGCTGGCGCTCTTTGCGTTTCAGGTGCTGCCAATTAACTACGCGGGATTGGCGTTGATTTTGGTGGGGCTGGCGCTGATGGTCGGTGAGGCGTTAATGCCTAGCTTCGGTGTGCTGGGCGTCGGCGGTATAGCGGCTTTTGTGTTGGGGTCGGTGATGCTCATGGATGCCGAGTACATGGCGATTTCGCTGCCCATGATTGGTGGCGTGGCGCTGGTGTCGGGCGGGCTGATGCTTTGGACCCTTACGCGCTTTATGAGCCTGCGGCGGCGCCCGGCGCACACCGGTGCAGAGCAGCTGGAAGGCGCTCGCGCCACGGCGCTTGAAGATTTTGACGATAAAGGGCATGTGCGCCTATACGGCGAGCGCTGGAATGCGATCAGTGATGCCCCGGTCAAACAAGGCGACGAGGTAAAGGTTTTGCGCCTAGAGGGTTTAATGCTTCACGTCACACCGCTATAGCGGCAGTGGCGCCTTTGTGCTTTTCTCAATGTGTTCTCTCCCAATGCTAAGAGGTGCCCGATGATTCTTTCGTATCTTGTTCCCGTCGTTTTGGTGGTGCTGCTGATCGCCGCCTCGATTCGCATCTTGCCCGAGTACAAACGCGGCGTGGTGTTCTTTCTGGGCCGCTTCCAGACGGTGAAAGGGCCGGGTCTGGTGATCGTGATCCCCGGTATTCAAAAAATGCAGGTGATTGATCTGCGCGTCATTACCATGGACGTGCCCGAGCAAGACGTCATCTCCCAAGATAACGTCACGGTCAAGGTCAACGCGGTGCTTTATTTCCGCGTGGTCGATCCGGAAAAAGCCATCATCCAAGTGGAGAACTTTACTCAGGCCACCAGCCAGCTGGCGCAAACCACGTTGCGCTCGGTGCTGGGTAAGCACGATCTGGACGAAATGCTTTCCGAACGCGATAAGCTCAACGACGACATTCAGGAAATCATCGACACGCAGACGGAGGCGTGGGGCATCAAAGTCGCTAACGTTGAGATCAAACACGTGGACCTGGATGAAAGCATGATCCGCGCCATTGCTCGCCAGGCGGAAGCCGAGCGTGAGCGGCGCGCCAAGGTGATTCACGCCGAAGGTGAGCTTCAAGCCTCGAAAAAACTGGTCGAGGCGGCCAACGTGATGCAGGAAAACTCCGCGGCGTTGCAGTTGCGTTATCTGCAGACCATGAGTGATATGAGTAACAAAAACGCGTCTACCATCGTCTTCCCGCTACCCATGGACATTATGGAGGCGTTCAAGGACATGAAAGCCAAACACGTGGCGCCAAGCGACACACGTAAAAACGACACAGGTAAAAACGACGCGTGAGCCAAACGTTACGCAAAAACGGTGCTGAATCTCTCTCGTCACGCCAGCAAGGGCTATTAATGACCGCTGGCGGGGCGCTGATTATCTCCCCCGATGCGTTGCTGATTAAGCTTATCGGCCTGCCAGACTTGGATATCTTGCTGTGGCGCGGCCTGCTCACAGCGCTGGGTTTTATGCTGATTGTGGTATTGCGCCAAGGCCGTGGTTTTGTGAACGCCTATCGCCGTTGTGGTTGGACCGGCATTGGCGTTGCCGTGCTATTTAGCTTTTCCACCTTTGGTTTCGTGCTCGGTAATCAGTACACCAAAGGCGGCAATGTGCTGATGATTTTGGCCAGCGCGCCGCTGATTGCCGCGGCGCTTTCGCGGATTTTCCTCCATGAACGTCAGCCACGGCGCACCTGGATGGCGATTTTTCTTTGCCTGTTGGGCACGTCGTTGATCGTATTGGACGATGCCGGCGCGGGCTCCTGGGTGGGCAATGCCTTTGCGCTGCTTGCCGCCACGGCCTTGGCGGCCAACTTTACCCTTTGCCGCACGCGCACCGGCGTGGACATGAGCCCGATGCTGACGCTTGCGGGGCTGATAGTGGCCACGGTGGCGTTTGTCGTTAGCGGTTTTGGCGCAGGTTTAATCATGCCGTCTCAGGCCAGCTGGCTGTGGCTGGTGGTGTTGTGTTTGGGATTGTTGCCGCTCGGGTTTACCTTGATTCAACGTGGGCCGCTTTATCTGCCGGCGGCGGACGTGGGGCTTTTAATGCTTTCTGAAGTGGTGGTGGGCACGCTTTGGGTGTGGTGGATACTCGGCGAACAGCCTGCGCCCATTGGGCTTTTTGGCGGGGTAATCGTCATTGGCACGCTACTGGTGAAAGGGCTTTATGAACGCCGTATCGAGATGCGGCAGCGCAGCAGGGTGCAGGCAGGCTAATTTGCTGCTAAAATCTTCCGCTTTCGTTGCGCGGCTCTAAGCGCGTTGTCTTTAAAACAGCGTTAAAAACGCATAGGCGTAGATCACCTCCATGTCGATAACCCTCGTGTCGATCTTTTGCACGGCATCCACTGCCTTGTCAGGGCTGATGACTCCGCCCTAGGTTTCTCTGTCTATCTCGCTTATGGCCGTTTGGCGGTCACGACGCTGTCATGGCGACGCGGTAACGTTTCATCTCCGCACCCGCAGATCTCTTTTTTCTCATGTTTTCGTACGATTCTGGCGTGTCGTTTGGCGTCGTCATTGAGTCGTTTGTTTTCACCCCTAACCCTGGACCCTCGAATGTACGAAAAATTCAAACTCTCTTGGCTCTCTAATTTAAAGGGCGACTCCCTAGCGGGGATCGTCGTGGCGCTAGCGCTGATTCCCGAAGCCATTGCCTTCTCGATTATCGCCGGTGTCGACCCCAAAGTGGGCCTTTACGCTTCGTTTGCCATCTGTGTGATTATTGCCTTTGCCGGTGGGCGCTCGGGCATGATTTCTGGCGCGACGGGCGCGATGGCGCTGCTCATGATCACGCTGGTTAAAGACCATGGTCTTGAGTACTTGCTGGCGGCAACGCTGTTAACCGGTGTGCTGCAAATCATCGCCGGTTACTTGCGCCTGGCGGATTTGATGCGCTTTGTGTCGCGCTCGGTGGTAACCGGTTTTGTCAACGCGCTGGCGATTTTGATCTTTATGTCGCAGTTGCCCGAGCTGACCGATGTGACCTGGCATGTTTACGCTATGACGGTCGCGGGCCTGGTGATTATTTACGGCTTTCCCTACCTGCCGGTTATCGGTAAATCCATTCCCTCGCCACTGGTGTGCATTGTGGTGTTAACCGCGGTCTACATGGCAACCGGCATGGAAATCAGAAGCGTGGGGGATATGGGCGACCTGCCGGATACCTTGCCCGTGTTCTTGTGGCCTGATGTTCCGCTGAATTTAGAAACCTTGATGATCATCCTGCCGTATTCACTGATGCTGACGGTGGTAGGGCTTCTAGAGTCGATGATGACAGGCACTATCATTGATGACTTGACCGACACCAAAAGTAATAAAAGCCGTGAGTGTAAAGGCCAGGGTATTGCCAACATTGGCTCGGGCTTGATCGGCGGCATGGCGGGTTGTGCCATGATCGGTCAATCAGTGATTAACATTAAATCGGGCGGTCGTCGTCGTACTTCGTCGCTCATTGCCGGGATCGTGCTGCTGTTGATGGTGGTATTCCTTGCTGACTGGGTCTCACAGATTCCCATGGCGGCGCTGGTGGCGGTGATGATCATGGTGGCGGTTGGTACCTTTAGCTGGGAGTCCATTCGTGACCTGAAAAAGCACCCGATGAGTACCAATATGGTCATGGTCGCAACGGTGGTGGTCACCGTGGGGACGCATAACTTGGCGATTGGCGTGTTTGTTGGCGTATTGTTGGCGGCAATGAACTTCGCCAATAAAGTCGGCAGGATTCTTTACATTGGCTCGAAAGAAGTCGAACCGGGCGTTGAGCGTGAATACGAGATTGTCGGGCAGGTGTTCTTTGCCTCTTCTGAAACGTTCATCGGCGCTTTCGATTTCAAAGAGAGCATCGATAAAGTCACCATTAATCTTTCTCGTGCTCACTTCTGGGATATAACCGCCGTGCAGGCGCTGGATCGGGTGGTGATCAAGTTCCGTCGTGAAGGTACCGACGTCGAGATGATTGGCCTAAACGAAGCCAGTGCCACCATCGTTGACCGTTACGCGGTACACGACGACCCCGAAGCCGTGGAAAAACTGATGGGCGGCCACTAATGGTTCTACGATCAGGTCGTTGCCAATCGACCCAGACAAGGAGAGGAAGATGAGTGATCACGTAATGGCCGCGATTGACGGCTCGCAGTTTTCCGAAAACGTGTGTGACTACGCTGCGTGGGCAAGCCTGGCGCTGGATGCGCCGCTCACGTTTGTACACGTGGTGGATAACCACTCACAAGTGCCTGATGACGCCAATCTGTCAGGTAATTTGCGCCTAGGCGCGCGCGAAAAGCTGATGAAAGAGCTCTCAGACCTTGACGAGCAGCGTGCCAAAATCAACCGCGAGCAAGGTAAGCTGATGCTTGAAGTTGCCAAGCAGCGCGCGATTGATGACGGTGTGGCCGAGCCAGCCACGCGCCAGCGTAACGGCACGCTAGTGGAAAGTCTGGTAGAGCTTGAGAAAGACATACGCTTGTTGGTGGTGGGCAAGCGCGGCGAAACCGCCGATCAAGCGTCTGGCCACTTAGGCTCTAACCTTGAGCGCGTGGTGCGCGAAATGCACCGCCCGATTTTGATGGTGCCAAGCGCTGCGTACAAGGTGCCGAAAAGGGTAATGATGGCCTTTGACGGCAGCAAAACCGCGCGCAAAGGCGTGGAAATGCTCGCCAAAAGCCCGCTATTCCAAGGCGTCGCTTGCCACGTGGTGATTGTCGGTGCGGATACCGGGGAAAACCGCTCGCAGCTGGAATGGGCGCTCACCACCCTGCGCGACGCGGGGCACGAAGCCGAAGGCGCTATTCGCGCTGGTGAGGTGGAAACCACGTTGCACGCCTACGAAAAGGAGAACAGCATCGACATGATGGTGATGGGGGCCTACGGGCACTCGCGTATTCGCCAGTTGCTGGTGGGCAGCACCACCACGGAGATGTTGCGCAAGAGTCATATTCCCGTCTTGATTTTGCGCTAACCCTTAAAGCCGGCCCGCCTTGCGAGAGCCGGCTTTTTTCATAGTGTCCTAATTTCATAGTGCGCCCATTTCATAGTGGGCTAAGTTGCGGCTAAGATTATTCAATAAAGTGTGGCTTTTTCTCCAACAGCAAGAGGAAAGCGTCTTGAGTACGACACCGTTGAAAAAAAATGACGTAAGCTTTGATCCGTCGTTATCTTCCCACCAATACGTGGCGGACCTGCTTGCGCAGGCGAACATTGAGATTAACGGCGAGCGGCCGTGGGACATGCAGCTCAACGCGCCTGGCGTGATTGAGAATGCCTTGTCCCGCGCTAACCTTGGGCTAGGCGAAAGCTATATGAACGGCGACTGGGATGCCGAGTCGCTGGATCAGTTTTTCTATCATTTAATGCGTGCCCAACTGCACCTGCGCGTGAAACCCACGCAGCTGGTGTATCACTCACTGAAAGCGAAGCTTTTTAACCGGCAAAGTGCCAAGCGTGCCTGGGAAGTGGGGGAGAAACATTACGACCTGGGTAACGAATTTTATGCCGCCATGCTTGATCAGCGCATGACCTATACCTGCGGCTACTGGAACAACGCCACCAATCTTGACGAGGCGCAAGAGGCGAAGCTCGACTTGATTTGCCGCAAGCTGGAGTTAAAACCCGGTATGCGCGTGTTGGATATCGGCTGCGGCTGGGGCAGTTTCATGGCTTACGCCGCCGAGCACTACGGCGTGGAGTGTGTGGGCCTAACCATTTCCAAAGAGCAGGCGGATTTTGGTAAGCGGGTGATGAGAAAAGGGTTGCCGGTTGAGTTTCGCTTGCAAGATTACCGCGATGAAACGGAAGTTTTTGACCGCATCGTGAGTATCGGCATGTTTGAGCACGTGGGGCGCAAAAACTACCGTGAGTTCATGAGTGTCGCGAACCGCTGCCTAACAGACGATGGCCTATTTCTGCTGCATACCATTGGCAAGAATGTGTCCAGTACCCCACCCGACCCTTGGATTGATAAGTACATTTTCCCCAATGGCGAGCTGCCATCGCTCTCTCAAGTCAGCAACGCGGCGGAAACATTGTTCGTGGTCGAAGACGTCCACAACTTCGGCGCCGATTACGATAAAACGCTCATGGCGTGGCACGATAACTTTGAAGCGAATTGGCTGGATTTTCGTGAGCAGTTTGACGACGAGTTTTACCGCATGTGGCGTTATTACCTACTCAGTTGCGCCGGTGCCTTCCGTGCCCGTGAAATTCAGCTTTGGCAATTTGTGCTGAGCAAAAAAGGCGTCGTCGGCGGTTATTCACGCGTGAGTTGAGTTGTGTTGAGGAGTTCCTCCTTTTATTAACGGCGAGGTAAACGGTTCTCGATGCGTGACGTGTTGGAAAAGCATCAAATGTGGCTCTATCTCGTGGCGATTGCGGCCGGCATTGCGACGGGCCTTCGCTGGGAAGCGGTGCACACGTGGGAGGCGGCGTTGTGGCCGCTACTCGGCGTGCTACTTTACGCGACCTTTACCCAAGTTCCCCTTTTGCATATCTCGCAGGCGTTTCGCGATAGGCGATTTATGGTCGCGCTTGTGTTGGGTAATTTTGTGGTTATGCCACTGTTGGTATGGGCGCTGGTGGCGCTTTTTGCGTTAGAGAGCGCATTGCGGCTGGGCGTGTTGCTGGTGCTGTTAGTGCCCTGTACCGATTGGTTTATCAGTTTTACCCATCTTGGGCAGGGCGATAGTGCCGGTGCGATTGCGGCGACCCCAGTGCTGCTTTTACTGCAAATTGTGCTGTTGCCGTTTTATGTCGCGATCATCATGGGTGAGCAACTGGTCGGGGCCAATTTGTGGGCTCAGTTGCTGCCAGTCTTTAGTGGCCTCATTCTTACGCCGTTACTGCTGGCGTGGCTTACCGAGAAAGGGGCCGAACGTTACGCAGCCCTTCAACACGGGGTAACGGTGATGGGCTGGCTTCCTGTGCCGTTGTTGGCAGCGGTGGTGTTTTTGATTGCTGCCTCCCAAGTTCAGTTGGTCATCGATACCCGCGAAACCCTGTGGCAGGTGGCGGGTATTTTTGTGCTGTATCTACTTGCCGCCCTTTTGATCGGCAAACTTTTAAGTTTGCTTTTTCGCGTGCCTGTGGCGTCAAGCCGAACGCTAGTGTTTAGCCTAGGGACGCGTAACTCCTTTGTGGTGTTGCCCTTGGCGATTGCGCTGCCGGAGATCTGGGCAGCAGCGGTGGTGGTGATTGTGCTGCAATCGCTGATTGAACTGCTGGGGATGGTGGCTTACCTAACGTGGGTGCCGCGGTTGATAAAGCCGCCGCGATGAACGCTTGGCGTCACCATCAAGTGAGACGCGCTAGGGGGCCAAAAACGCCGACGGTTTATCCGTATAAGTGAGCGTTAAACGGTGCATCGCGCGGGTACACGCCACGTAAAGCAGGTTTCGCTCCATATCGGTGGCGTAGTTTTTCTCGCTCGCGTCCGGGACAATCACCCGGTCAAACTCCAGCCCTTTGGCCATGTGCGCGGTACAGACGACAATCCCCTGGCCAAACGCGGCGCTGTGTTCGCTTAATAGCTGCAAGCGTTTGAAGTCGCCATCCAAGGCATCAAACACTTTGCGCGCCTGTTTTTGGGTTTTGCACACGATGCCGAGGGTGTTGTGGTCGGATTGCGAAAACGCGCGGGCAAAATCGGCAATCGCGGCGAGCTCGTCTTTGCGGTTACGGTAGCGCTCAACACTGGGCGGCTCGCCATGGCGCTCAATCGCTTCAAGATCGGGGTTATAGGCAATTTGCTGAGCAAAATGCGCAATCTCGATGCTGGAACGGTAGCTTTTGTTGAGCGTCACGCACAATGCTTGGCGCAGCACTTGGCGGATTTCCTCGGCTTTTGAGGCGCTATACGGGTTCACCGATTGATACGCGTCGCCCAGGATGGTTTTCTTGCACGAAAATAGCCGCCCAATCACGGCGTATTGCACCGGCGTGTAATCCTGCATTTCATCGATCAGCAGGTGTTTGACGTTACGCCACGACGATTGCACGCCTTCCAGGCGCATTTTGAGATAAATCAACGGGAACACATCGGCGTATTCCAGCCGCCCGCGCGAGGCGGTTTTGAACATTTCCGGCTGCCCAATCCAGTCATAAAAGCCTTTGTACGTCTCGCGCAGCGTGGCTTGTTGGAGCATTTTTTTGATCGCGGCTTTAAGTTCTTTGCGCTCTTCACGTTCCAAGTCGTAGTTGTACTGATTGCCGATTTTGCGCTCGATCTCCCAGCTGACCTGCTTTAAGCGCTCGTTGGTGGGCAAGTGGCGGTGCTTGCGGAAGACCTCTTCTAAAAGCCAAGCGGGGATTAGTCGCCTGGCGATCCAAATATCCTCGGCGGCAAAGCGGTTCGCCTCGATGTGCTCGGCATAGCGGTCAAGTTGGGCCAAGAAATCGGGCGAGGCTTTAAAGCGCAGGCGCGCTTTCGCGGCGTCGTCGTTTTTCTCCAGCAGGGCCGTGGTTTGCTCGAAAAAGGTCTCGAAGCGGTATTGGCTATCGAGCAGTTCGTCGGCTAAGTCTTCCATGCCGATTTCATTGACTGTCTCTTCACCAAGCTCCGGCAGTACGTTGGAAATGTAGTCGGCGAACACGCGGTTAGGGGAGATAATCAGGATATCTTCTGAACTCAGCGTGTCTTTAAAGCGGTAAAGCAAATAGGCGATGCGGTGCAACGCAATCGAGGTTTTACCCGAGCCGGCCACGCCCTGGATGATCAGTACATTCGCATCATCGTTACGAATGATCGCGTTTTGGTCACGCTGAATGGTGGCGACGATGTTCTTCATGCCTTCATCAGAGGCACGACTGAGCTCGTCTTGCAGCACCTCATCCACCACGTGAACGGCGCTATCGATCATTAGCTCAATGGCGCCGCCGTTAATGCGAAACTGACGCTTGAGAGAGATTTCCCCGGCGACGCTACCCTCGGGGCTTTCGTACCTGGCGGGGCCGGTTTCGTAGTCGTAAAACAGCGAGGCGATAGGTGCGCGCCAATCGTATACGCGGTTTTGCCCGGCCATATCATCGCGGAAGTGGTGCACGCCGATGTAAATCGGCTCTTGTTGACCGTGGCGGGTAAAGTCGAAGCGGCCGAAATAGGGCGAGTTCTTGAGTTTTTCCAGGCGCTTGCGCCGTGTCAGCGCATTGTCACCCGTCATCACCGCTTGCTGGATGGATTCGCGGGCCGAGATTTTTTCGATGTGATCCATCTCGTCGCGGCTTTCCCACAGGTACTCTTTTTGCGCCTGAATATCATCCGAGTAGGCGGTGAGGCGCTCATCAAGCTGGGTAATATTGGCACTGATGCGCTGCAAAACGTCATCAAGATGGCGTTGTTCCGCGTTGCGTTGGGGTTGGTCGTTAGAGGTTGTCATTGCGCCTGCTAGAAAGTGGAAACAAGGGAAAAAAGTCGGCGGCCGGTTTACTCGCTCATGTAACGCCAGGTCTTAACACCACGTACTAACGCACGGTTTGTGGTACTTAGGAAGCGGCCTTTCTCTAAGATGGCCGAGGTAACGCCAGCGTTATGCATATCTTGGTAAACAACAAGTAAAGCGGCCTTGGGGTCAATAGGTAAGTACTGATGTACGCTGACCCAGCCGTCACTTGGCGAAAGTTGGCTAAGATCAGCGATGACGGTATTGTGAGTATCCATGCGTTTTCCTTATCAATCCGAACATTAAAAACGGATGTGAAGTGTTGAACACGTATAAACAAACATAAGGAAAAGCGGAGACGTTATGGTGGCGTGGGCCGTAGAAACAGGAAGAGAGGGCAGGCGTTGTTTAGTAACTGAGACATGAGTCACCTCGTACAGTTACCAGTGACCTCGAAGTTAAGGTACCTGGAAGGGTTAACAACGATAATCCTACCAGAGTCAAGGCCAAACGGCACCAAAGTGGTAAAAACGCATTTTTAGCGGCTTCTAGCCCATGCCCAACTGCCGAGGGTTCCTGACGCCATTCAGTGGCGCAGGAACCCTTACTTGGCTTTGGTAGACCCTTGTTGCGCTTATTGAGCCAGTTCTTAGTTACCAGCCGCGTCACGCAAGGCTTCCGCTTTGTCGGTCTTCTCCCACGGGAAGGCGGTAAAGGTCTCCACTTGCTCTTCGCCTTTATCGTTGACCCAGCGGTAGCGGTGCTCAAACGGCTCGCGGCCAAAGTGACCGTAGGCCGCCGTGAGCTGATACATCGGGTGCAGCAGGTCAAGCATCTTGGTGATGGCAAACGGGCGCAGGTCGAAATGCTCGCGCACCAATTTGACGATCTGGTCATCATCGATTTTGCCGGTGCCGAAGGTGTCGATGGACACCGAGGTCGGCTCGGCCACGCCAATGGCGTAGGACACTTGAATTTCACACTTGTCGGCAAGCCCGGCGGCGACGATGTTTTTTGCCACGTAGCGGCCGGCATACGCGGCGCTACGGTCCACTTTCGACGGGTCTTTGCCCGAAAACGCCCCGCCGCCGTGGCGCGCCATGCCGCCGTAGGTATCGACGATGATTTTACGCCCGGTCAAACCGCAATCGCCCACCGGGCCGCCGATCACGAACTTACCGGTCGGGTTGATGTGGTACTGCGTTTTCTCGTCTAACCACGCCGCTGGAATTACCTGCTCGATGATTTCATGTTTGACCATCTTGCGCAGGTCTTCCTGATCAATCTCCGGGTCGTGCTGGGTGGAAAGCACCACCGCATCCACGCCACAGGGCTGGCCGTTGGCATCGTAACGGAAGGTCACCTGGCTTTTGGCATCCGGGCGTAACCATGGCAGCAGGCCGTGCTTACGCAATTCCGCCTGACGCTCGACCAAACGGTGTGCGTAGTGGATCGGTGCCGGCATGAATGACTCGGTTTCGTTGGTGGCATAGCCAAACATCAGGCCCTGGTCACCCGCGCCTTGATCTTCTGGCTTGCTGCGATCAACGCCTTGGGCGATATCGACACTCTGCTTGCCAATCAGGTTCACCACCCCACAGGTGCCGCCATCGTAGCCCACGTCGGAAGACGTATAACCGATATCGGTGATCACCTCGCGCACTAAGGTTTCGAGATCCACCCAGGCGTTGGTGCTGATTTCACCGGCGATAATGGCAACACCGGTTTTGACCATGGTTTCACAAGCGACGCGGGCCTGCTTATCGCGGGCGATAATGGCATCTAAAACCGCATCAGAAATCTGATCGGCAATTTTATCGGGGTGGCCTTCGGAAACAGACTCGGAGGTAAAAAGAGAAAAGGTATTGTGCATTTAATGGTCCAGGTGCATTCGATGGTCTAGGTATTAGGGTTAAAGAAATGTCATAAACGCTAGGTTAACTCACGCGCTCGTAGCCGCCGACGACACCTTTTTTGCTGAGCACGAACTGCCATAGCTGAATATCCCGCGCCCGGAAGGCACCGGCGCAGCTCAACAGGTAATAGCGCCACATACGGTAGAACCGTTCGCTGAACTGTTCTTTGAAATGCGGCCAGTTGGCTTCAAAATTGTCATGCCACGCCATTAGCGTCTTGTCGTAATCGGCACCGAAATTGTGCACGTCTTCAATGACAAATAGAGGCTCGGCGGCATCAGTCACCTGACCTAACGCTGGGAGCTCACCATTGGGGAAAATGTACTTATCGATCCACGGATCGGGCGAGGTACCCCGGACATTTTTACCAATAGTGTGAAGCAGAAACAGGCCGTCGTCTTTTAGGCAGCGGTTCGCGACTTCCATGAACTCACGGTAGTTTTTGCGCCCCACGTGCTCAAACATGCCGATACTGACGATGCGATCAAACTGCTCGGTTTCATCACGGTAATCTTGCAAGCGAAACTCAACGGGCAGGCCGCTTTTCATTAGGCGTTTGCCATACTCGGTCTGCTCCTTGGAGATGGTTAAGCCCACGCACTCCACGCCGTAGTGCTCGGCGGCGTAGGCCATAAAACTGCCCCAGCCGCAGCCGATATCCAACACGCGCATACCGGGCTTTAGCTCCAGCTTGCGGCAAATCAGATCGAGTTTAGCCTCTTGTGCTTCATCCAGGTTCTTAGCGTCTTTCCAATAGCCGCAGGTATAGGTCATGCGCTGGTCGAGCATGGCGGCGTAAAATTCGTTGCCTAAATCGTAATGGGCTTCCCCCACTTGAAAGGCACGCTTAGCGGTTTGCAGGTTAAGTAAGCGGGTACGAAGGTGGTGAAACACGAGCTTTTGCGGATTGATTTGATCCGGTAGCCGCGCACGCAGTAAGTGATAAAAGAAATTGTCCAACTCGTCGGCATCCCAGGCGCCATCCATGTAGCTTTCGCCTAGGCCTAAATTACCGCGTGATAGCGCGTCATCGAGCACGCCATGAGCGTTTAGGCGAAGGTCCCAGGGACGATCTCCATTGAGACGAATGTCGGCTTTTTCCAAAAGCTCGGCAACAAAACGATGCGATGATGAGGTTTCATCAAAAAAAGCCGTATGGCTGAAAGTTTGGGTATTCAATGTTGGTATCCCTATGCGGGCTTGTAAGGAAAGTGGCTATCTCCTAGTTGATAAAAAACTAATATTTTGAAATTTAGGGTGGCGGAAATGTCATAACAACCTCCATTAACCGTTGATGGACGCAACGAAAAGGATCAAAAACTACCGATACAGCGAACGGGGCATTAAGCCGGTAGGCTTGAGAAACAAAGAGGAAGGCGGGAGCGCTAGGGTGGGGTCATCAACACAGTTATCTTCATCTCCGTTAACGTTGCGTCATTATATCGCAGACGCATATTAACAAAATCGATGTGGCATTGCAGGGCAAATTGGCGCCGGGGGTGTTACCGCCATAAGAGTTCGTGTAGAAAGAAATACGACAACAACAAAACTTCTATGCACCCGCTTAAGAGAGACACGCAATGACCGATAAGGTGTTGGCCGCTATTGATAGCTCACCGTTTTCAGAAAACGTATGCGATTACGCCGCCTGGGCCGCGACAGCGCTGGATGCGCCGCTAGACGTTGTTCACGTGATCGATAATCACCCGCAAACCTCAGAGCCCGACCTTACCGGCAACTTGGGGTTAGGTACCCGGGAACATCTGCTAGAGCGTCTTTCTGATATTTGTTTGGTCCCGGATGATGAAATCGCCCATAGAAGTTATCCTCTGCTAGCAGCCAGGGAGCTTCTTCATCAATTTATCCGGGAGCAGGTT
>NZ_JARWAN010000024.1:0-56834 GCF_031451755.1 Vreelandella vilamensis
TAGTGTGGGGCCTCCCCATGCGAGAGTAGGTCATCGTCAGGCACTTATCTGAAAAATCCCCCCGGGCACACGCCCGGGGGGATTTTTTTTGTCTTGGATAACATATCCACCATATCTTGATATTTTTTAGAAGTGCGCTTGTAGAAATGGGTGGTGGTGAAGTGGATAGGTAGCCGCTACGCTAAAAGGGTAATAATTACATATAACTAACTTGGAGAGGGTAGATGAGCGTACAACGGCTAAAACGATTAATGATGGCAGCTTTGGTTGTCTTGCTAGTGGGTGGCTTAGCCGCCTGCGGAGATGATCAAGGTCCCGCTGAGGAGATGGGGGAGAGTGTCGATGAAAGCATGGAAAGCGCAGGGGAAAGCATGGAAGAGTTGGGAGAAGATATCGAAAAAGCTGCGGAAGAGTAAACGTTGATTTGAGACTGGGCTCCTACCTATAAAGACAATAATGAGGTGTAAACGTGCGTTTACAACGTGAGAAGAGTTTACTGCTGATGGTCGATTTTCAAGCTGGGTTGCTGCCAGTGATTGAAGGCGGTGCGCAGGCCATAACAGAAGCGAGCTGGCTCGGGGGGGTCGCACAATTACTTGAGGTGCCGGTATGGCTTACCGAGCAGAACCCGGAAAAGCTGGGTGGTACGTCGCCGCAACTCCTGGAGCAACTTGGAGAGCATCGTGTGTGGCAGAAGGTACATTTTAGCGTGATGGAAGAGCCCGAGTTTCGCGAGGTATTAACGGCCCTTGGGAAAACGCAAATTGTGTTATGCGGCACTGAAGCGCATATCTGTGTCATGCAGACAGGGCTTGGCTTGCTCGAAGCAGGATACGAGCTGTACTGGCTTACCGAGGCGGCAGCCAGTCGACGGCAACGTGAAGCACAATTGGCACGTGAGCGTGCCTGCGCCAACGGGGCGGCGGCAGTGTCGGCGGATATGGTCGCGTATGAATGGCTGCACCGCTGCGATACCGAGACGTTTAAACAGGCGCACCGGCAGTTTCTGAAACCCCGTTCGGCGCGCCCGGTCGCGTTTAATTAGCGCTTACCCGGGACGGTCGGCTTCTCGGCGGGTGAAAACTAGAGTGTTGCCCTCGGATGCGGCAGGGTCAAAACGGTAACCCGCCACGTCAAATGCTTTCAGCCCATCCGGGTCGTTGAGCTTTTGACGAATGATCCAGGCGCTCATGAGGCCGCGCGCTTTTTTGGCATAAAAACTGATGATCTTCACCTTGCCATTTTTCTCATCTTTAAACACCGGGGTGATCACGCGGGCATTGAGCTTTTTTGCGTCTACCGCTTTGAAATACTCGTTCGAGGCGAGGTTGACGAGCACGTCAGAGCCACTTGCTATTATGGCCCCGTTTAGGGCATCGGTCAGCGTGGGTTTCCAATAGGCGTAAAGATCTTTGCCCGCCGGGTTGGGCAGCTTGGTGCCCATTTCCAAGCGGTAGGCCTGAATCAGATCCAGCGGGCGCAGCAGTCCGTATAGCCCCGAGAGAATACGTAAGTGCTGCTGAGCGAAGCGGTTTTCCTCGGTGCTAAACGTCTCGGCCTCCAAGCCGGTATAGACATCGCCTTGAAAGGCTTGCGCCGCCGGTTTGGCCGTTTCAAGCGTGAAGGGCGGTTGCCACTCGGCAAAACGCGCTGCGTTTAGCCCCGCGAGCTTATCGCTAATGCCCATCAGATCACTCAGCTGCTGGGGCGAGTAATCGCGCAAAATATCGACGAGCGCTTGGCTTTGAGGCAAAAAATCCGGCTGGGTCACTTGGTCGGTGGTTGCCGGTGTTTCGAAATCCAGTGTTTTGGCGGGAGAAATCACGCTTAGCATGGCGTACTCCTGAGTCTGTATTAGACGCCTGTTGAATTGGCCCAACATACCAAACCCCGGCGATGGCCGGGGCTATGGGGTTGATAGTCGGAGGTTGATAGCCGAGGGCTGGGCGAATGTTATGGGCAAGGGTTAGGCATGCGCCGGTGGATGGCGTCGATTTCCTCAAGCACGTCGTCGTCAAGTTTAACGCTTTCGCTTGCGAGGTTCGTCTCCAGCTGTTCCATGGTGGTGGCGCCGATGATGTTGCTGGTCAAAAAGCGGCGTGAATTGACAAACGCCAACGCCATCTGGGCCGGGTCAAGGTCGTGTTCATGAGCCAAATCAACATAAGCTTGGGTGGCGGCTTCTGCTTCGGGGGAAGTGTAACGCTTAAAGCGCTCAAAAAGAGTCAAGCGCCCCTTAGGTGGTTTGGCACCGTTGAGGTATTTGCCCGAAAGCACGCCAAAACCAAGCGGCGAATACGCAAGTAAGCCGACATCTTCACGCTGTGCGACTTCCGCAAGCCCGATCTCAAAGCTGCGATTGAGTAGGTTATACGGATTTTGCACCGACGCGACGCGCGGTAAGCTCAGACGATCCGCGAGCTCAAGCGATTTCATCACGCCCCATGGCGTGTCGTTGGAAAGGCCAATGGCGCGCACTTTACCCGCTTCCACCAATTCTTTAAGGGCGGAGAGTGTCTCTTCTAGCGGTGTGGCGTCTTCATCCTCGTGATGGACATAGCCGAGCTTGCCGAAGAAGTTGGTGTTGCGATCTGGCCAGTGTAACTGGTAAAGATCGATGTAATCGGTCTGAAGCCGCTTGAGGCTGTCATCTATCGCTTGGTGAAGATGGTTACGAGTCAGGCGGGGGCCGCCGCGAATGTGGTTTAAGCCTGGCCCCGACGCTTTGCTGGCAATAATGACATCGTCGCGGGCGCCGCGCTGTTTGAGCCATGTGCCGATATAGCGCTCGGTCAACCCTTGGGTTTCTGCTTTAGGTGGCACTGGGTACATTTCGGCAGTGTCGATAAAATTAATGCCGAACGCGACGGCGCGATCAAGTTGCTCATGGGCATCGGCCTCGCTGTTTTGCTCGCCAAACGTCATCGTGCCTAAACAGAGCCGGCTGACTTCCATACCCGTTCTGCCAAGGGGGCGCGTCTGCATCATGCTCTCCTTTTTGAGATCAAAACATCATCGATGATGGGCATATTAGCGAGGCCCCAGCAATGCAGCAAATTCTTGGGGTTGAGTCAACGCTAAGGCAGGCGTATGCTTGCCAGCCCATCCAGGCTGCATACGCTGGATACTTTAGGGTTAGGCTGCTAATTATCATGTAGTTGGCGGCCTTTCCGAGGTTAACTCATCAGCCAAGGTGGTCTGCCATGCCAGAGGCATCATCTTTGTTTACTCGGCTTGAATACCGTTTTGCTGACCGGTTATTTCATACCCGTTGGCTACTTCCGCGTTCGCCACGCGCTCAGCGCCTTACCCTGCGCTTATTTAAACGTTGCGCAGAGGCAGGTCATCCCGATGCGCTTTCTGTTTACGGGCACATGCTGTTTCATCGCAGTTCATCACCACAAGATAAAGCACGTGGCGCCCGCTACGTGGTGGAAGCGGCGCATGCGGGTGATTTAAAGGCGCAGTATCAGGTCGCAAAGATTTACGAGCACGGTTGTGCGCAGTATCCGCGCCGGGACGAGTACGCGGTCACGTGGTACGCGCGAGCCGCAGAAGCGGGCCACTATCTCGCTGCCGAACGGCTTGCGCGCGCTTATCGTCAAGGTGAGTTAGGCTTAGCCCTGGATACTGAGCAAGCGGCCTTTTGGCAAAATCTTGCCGATCAGCGCGCTACACTGCAAACGCCTGCCACGGCTTAGCATGGAAGTGTGCCTTCAACCGACGTTGATCAGACGACGTGTTACGTGGGGAAGCCTGTGCCTGAAACGCTACCAACACTGCTAGATATTGAAGCGTCCGGGTTCGGGCGTGGCAGCTATCCGATTGAGGTAGGTATCGCCCGAGCGGACGGCAGTTGTTGTGCGTTTTTGATCCAGCCGCTAGATGAGTGGACGCACTGGGACCCTAAGGCGGAGCTTTTGCACGGTATCTCCCGCGAACGACTACAACACGAAGGGTATCCAGTACGCCAAGTCGCGCTTTGGGTCAACGATGAACTTAGGTCGGTGGGCAAGGCGTATAGCGATAGCTGGGGTTATGACAATACGTGGTTGTCGCTGCTATTTCATCATGCGGGTATTATCCCCGGGTTCAGGCTGGAAGCGCTGCGTATTTTACTGAATGAAGCGCAGCTTGCGCTTTGGAGTGATACGAAAGAAGCGATTATTGGCGAACAAGGTATCCACCGTCACCGTGCGAGTGAAGATGCACGCTTATTACAGCTGACCTTCGCCCGCACCAAAGCGCTTACCAATCCACACGCCTCCTAATATCTGAACTTGCCTAGCGCTTGTCTCTGTCTCAATCGGCCTCTGCGGTTACGGCGAGCAAAATCTTGCCGGTATTGGCGTCTTGCTGCATGTAAGCATGGGCTTCATCCACGGCTTGAATCGGCCAGCTGCGGTCGATTTGCGACGTAATTTCGCCATTGGCAATACGCGGCCAAACGTGCTGGTAGAGAGCATCCATGATCTCGCCTTTAGCGGCGGCTGATTTTGCGCGCAGGGTTGAGCCGATAAAGCGCTGACGCTTCATTAGCATTCGACCCATGTCTAAGCTGGCGTTACGCCCGCCCATGATCCCAATTAGCACTAGTCGCCCGTCGGCGTTGAGGACCTTTTGGTTATCGCCAAGATAGCTTGCCCCCACCGGGTCAAGAATGACATCCGCCCCGCCCCAGGCTTTTACCGCCTCGACAAAGCTGCCGTCGTGGCGATTCCAACCATCACTAGCACCTAGTTTGCGGCAGGCGTTGAGTTTTTCCTGGCTGCCAACCGTGACAAAGCAGGGGTGGTCGAAAGCGCGGCAAAGCTGAATAGCCGCCGTGCCAACGCCGCTAGCACCGGCGTGAAGAAGTACGCGCTCACCTTGTCGTAACGCCCCTTCCATAAAAAGGTTTAGCCAAGCGGTCGCGAACACCTCCGGCAGCGCTGCGCCCTCGCGCAAGCTGATTCCTTCCGGCAGCGGCAGCACTTGGCGGGCATCGACCACGACTTCTTCAGCATAGCCGCCACCGGCTAGCAGCGCGCAGACTTCGTCGCCGGGTTTAAAGCGCGTTACGTTATCGCCGACGTGCGTAATTGTGCCGCTGACTTCGAGCCCCGGAATATCACTCACGCCGGGCGGCGGCGGGTAGTGCCCTGCACGCTGCATGATGTCGGCACGATTTACCCCTGCCCAGGCAACGCGTAGGCGGACTTCATCGGCCTTTGGTCCACTGGGTGTGGTCGTTTCCTGCCAGCAGGCGTTGTGATTGACAAACTCTACCGCATACATAGCACGCTCCTGATATCACGCATATTAAACAGGGTCACAGTTGAGCTTCCATAGCGTCAAGCAAGTCGCTGGTCACTTCGGCGTCCAGTAGCATTTCGCGGGTGGCGGCGCCCAGAAAGCCATGACTCACTGTGTTATCTAAAAACGTTAAGAGTGGCGAGTAGAAGTCGTTAATGTTCAAAAGTCCCAGCGGCTTGTCGTGTAGGCCCAGATAGCCCCAAGTCCAGATTTCAAATAGCTCTTCAAAGGTGCCAATGCCGCCGGGCAGAGCGATAAACCCATCAGCTTGCGATGCCATGGTGGCTTTGCGCTCGTGCATATCGCTTACACGAATGAGTTCGGTAAGGCCAAAATGGGCCTGTTCGCGCTCCACAAGGTGGTCGGGCATGACGCCGATGGCCTTACCACCTGCGTTTAATACCGCATTGGCCAGCTCGCCCATCAGGCCAATCCGGGCGCCGCCGTAAACCAGTGTGTGACCGCGCTTGGCGAGCCCAGTCCCGAGCTCAATGGCGGCATGGCGAAATTCCGGGCTGTTGCCGGGGCGCGAGCCGAGGTAAACGCAAAGTCTTGCCATGCAACGTATCCTTTAACGGTTGTCCTACCGCTGCCTCATTACGGCAGACAGCGGTCAATTTGGTGGGTGTCGTCCATCCACTGGCCGATGGCGTTATGGCGACCTAGGTGGTGGGCATATTGAGTATGCAAGCAGCGCACCTGGTTCCAATTGATGATGCCGCCGACGCCTCGCTCGGTGAGTACGTTTTCATAGCCGCGTTCAACGACATCGGCCTTTTGGGCATCGCTCATATGCTGCCAGCGCTCATCGATGTAGTCGCGGTGGCTTTGGTGATACGCGGCGAGAAGGTCGGCGTCTTCCGCTAGACGCTGTTCTAACGCTTTGATCACACCGGCGGCCTCAAGGTGGGAAATGGCCACCTTGAGACGCTCGGAGCAGAGCCAGTAAAGCGTCGGGAAGGGCTTGCCGTCGACAATCGGCGCCATGCGGAGCACCAGCGGTGTGCCTTCCCCATCGGTGGCGGCGACGGCTTCGATGCCCCGTGGGGCGCGGCCAAGCTGTTGGGCAATTATCTCAAGCTCGCGTGGGGTAGGCGGGTGATTGGTACGAATGATCATCGGAGTGGGTGCTAATCCTGAACAAATTTAGTGGAGCGGCCCACGGCGCGAAAGAAGCAGCGGTTGAGTTGCTCGGGTGTGGCGACATAGCCCCACGTGCGCTCGCTATACTCAGCTGCGCGCGCCATCAAGGCTTCATAGAGCCGATTGAACGGCGCATCATAATCGTAGGGATCGGCGCCGGATAATCGAATGTGCGGATAGTCGGCGAAGCGCTCGATAAAGTAGCGTTCCAAGTCCGCTTCCACGGCTTTATGCTGCGTGATGTTATCTGGGTCTAACCAGAGGTTGTAGCGGATCGCCATAAGGCTCTCTCCGTTGGCCCTGTGTACGGGCGTGTTTCACTCAGGCGCGTCTTGAAGGTGCGCTTCAAGTGCTTTACGCAAATCACCCTCAATGGGCATGGCGCATTTTGCCTGATGATCGTATTGTACCAAGACCGTGTGGCCTAAGTTAGCGAGTGTTCCGTGCTGACGTGCCTCTTGTGTCACGGTAAAGGAGCTATTACCCAAGCGTGTTAGGTAGGTCCGTAATTCGATATCGTGGCCGTAAAACAGTTCGGCGCGGTAATCGATTTCCATGCGCGCCATGATCAGCCGCCACTCGCTGGGGTTCAAATTGGGTGTGAAAAGCTTGAAAAGGTCATTGCGTGCGAGCTCAAACCACGCCGGCAAGCGGGTGTTGTTGATATGCCCTAAAGCGTCAGTGTCGTAAAACGCAGGCTCAATGGTACGAGTAAACATCGCGGCTCCTGTTTTTATCATTGAATGAGTACTGCTTACTTAGCATTCACCCAAGCAAACGCTTGGTCAAGTTTTTGCTTAGGCCGCCAGGCGCCGACTGACCCACCATTGCTGCACTCGCATCCATCCTAAAAGCCACAGCGTGGCGACGGCAAAACCGGTCAATGTGCCGGCGGCTAAGCCCCAGGGTTCATAAGTGAACGAGACACACAGGGTATAGCTTAAAAGCGCGCCAAGCCCCATCGGGTAGTGCTTGATTACCGTCGCCGCAGGGGCAGCGCCGTAGGACGCATGCAAAATCAACAAAAAGGGCAGCATAGTGACCGGGAAGGCCGCCAGCGTGCCCGCCCAGGCAGCGGGCACCATGTGCGCGAGTGCTGTGATGATAAAGATCATCAGCGTGGCAAGCCCAGCGCGAAAGGCGAGCGACGACCACGAAAATACGCCGCTGGCGTTAACACGCGCTTCCGGCACGCGGCGATAAAGCCAGGTAAACACGACAATGGCCACGAGTGTGACCAGCGTGCCGCTGACACGGGTAAACTCAAACTGCGAGAGCACCCCACCCACTACAAGCCAAGCCGCTAAGCCGCCCGCACACCCCGTTAAAACGCCTTTGAAGCCGTTCTGCCGGCCGCACAACAAATAGCCACCGCCTAGCGCCAGTGTAGCGGTAAAGCCCGCTAGCGTATGCACGGCGCTTTGGGTGGCAAACATCGGGGAGATTTCCAGCCCGATGAAAAATAGCGCTAACGCCGTGCCGAGCGGATACCCGGCCAGCAGCCCCGCTACCCGTGGGCTGACGCGTATGGCGATAGCGCCAAGCCCAAGCACCAAGCCAATGGAAACCAGCAGCTTAGCCAGCTGCCAAATCAGCGGAACTTCTGCCATTATTTATCCTTATTGTGTCTGCTAAAAATACCATTATGTCGACATCTACCTATTTGCTATCGCCGCCACCGGAACCTGACGCCTGCGAGCTTTGCGGGCGCGCTGAGGCGCTGACGAAGCACCATCTTATCCCGCGGTCGCTGCACAACAAGCCGCGCTATCGTAAACGCTACTCGCGGGAGGAGCGGTTGACTGCCATTGTTTGGTTATGCCGCCCATGCCATAAGCATATTCACCGGCTTTATCGCGAGCGCGAGCTGGCCGATCGATTGAACACTCTGTCGGCGTTACAGCACGACGAGGCGATTGCAACGTTTGCTACTTGGCTGGCGGCCAAGCCGGTGGGCTTCAAACCCAAGGCGCGACGGCGCAAGCGTTAAACGAGTCGTAGCCCTTGCTGGTCTTGCCAGGCGGCGTTGAGAGCAGTGTGTAATGGCGCGTGTAAATGCTCAGGCAGGCTCTCGCGGGCGTTTGTGAGACTCTCAAAGGGGCGATTGCGCAGCCAGCAGTACGCCCAGGCGCAGGCCTCCGCGTCGCTCTGCGGCACCGGGCGCGCCGGCATTTGATTGAGCAGAAAGACGGCCGTGCGCGGCGCCCAGAGCGGGATTTCCTCCGCGGTTTCGGCCACGCTCCACGCCTTAAGAGTGGCACCGCTGGGCGTGGCGTCCGGTGTGCCGAGCTTGGCCACCCGCGCGGTTTCCGCCAGCAATAGCGCTAGGCGGTCTTCATCAGCTTGGCCGATGGCTAACCACTGGCGCAACAGCGCTGGTAGGCCGTGGCGCACTTGGGTATAGAAATCGAGTTGCGGCATGCTAAAAAGAACTCCCGTAAACAGAAGGACAATCTTATGGCGTTTGATTTTGCCACGCCGATCGATCGGCGACACCCCGAAGGCGGCTGGCCGTCGCAAAAATGGCACCGCTACGGTGATGATGTGCTGCCCTTGTGGGTGGCGGATATGGATTTTCATTCGCCACCGGCGGTGGTGGAGGCGCTACGCCGGCGCGTCGATCACGGCGTCTATGGTTACGGGGAAGTGCCGGCTAGTTTGAAACAGACCCTGTGCGATTGGAGTGCCGCGCACTACGGCTGGCGCATTCAACCCGAGTGGCAGCAGTGGCTGCCCGGCGTGGTGACCGCCCTGCATCTGGCAAGCCTGGCGCTAACCCAGCCGGGGGATGGCGTGCTGACGGTCACGCCGATTTACCCACCGTTTCTCGCCGTGGCCGAGCGCACCGGGAGGTTACCCCAAACGGCGTCAATGGCGCTGACCGACGAGGGATGGCAGTTAGATGTCGATGCGCTAGAGGCGGCCATTACGCCCCAAACGCGCCTTTTGTTGTGGTGCCAGCCGCATAACCCCACCGGGCGCGTGTGGCGCGAATCGGAGCTTGCTGGGCTTGCCGAGGTGGTGAAGCGCCATGATCTCTACGTGGTTTCTGACGAGCTTCATTGCGATTTGCTACTCGACGAAGGCGCCTCGCACCGCCCGCTGGCGGCGGCGTTTCCTGAGTTGGCCGCGCGGACACTCACGCTCTGGGCGCCGTCGAAAACATTTAATGTGGCGGGGCTGACCACCGCCTGCGCGGTCATTCCCGATCCCGCATTGCGCGAGCGCTTTGCCCAAGCAACGAAAGGGCTACTGCCCGATGGCAACGTGCTGGGGTTGGTCGCAGCAGAAGCGGCTTACCGGGACGGTGAGCCGTGGCGTCAGGCGCTGCTCTCTGTGTTGCGCGGGCATCGCGCGCGGCTAGTCGAGGCGGCGGCCGAATGGCCCGGCGTGACGCTGCACGCGCCCGAATCGACTTACCTGGCGTGGCTGGATATGCGTGAAGCGGGGCTAGGTGAGGCACCGCACAAAGCGCTGTTAAAAGAAGCGCGGGTGGCGCTCTCCGACGGCGCGGCATTCGGCCACCCGGGATTTGTGCGGCTTAATTTCGGCACCACCGCCGCGCAGCTCGATACAGCGCTTTTGCGGATGGATGCGCTTTTGAAGCGTTAGCGTTGTGCCTCTGAAGGCCAAGCCTAGAAGGGGGCGCTCTACCCCCCGACGGCTTGTCCTCGGCGTCTTGCATTGTGGCCAGCTTAGTAGAGCAGCGCAAACAGCTTGCGGCGGTAGGCAACCGTCAGCGGGTGATCGGCCCCCAGCGCATCAAAGACTTGCAGCAGCGTCTTGCGTGCGGCGTCGTCGCCGTAAGCGCGGTCGCTTTTCATCAATGCTAGCAAGCCTTCCAGGCCCGTTTCGTAGTCGCCGTCGGCGACGTGGCGCAGCGCGCGTTGGAACTGCGCTTCGCTATCGCTGCGCTCACCCAAGGCAGCAATTTCCTCGTGCGAAAGCGCCTGTTCGCCAAACGCGATGCTAGCGCGCACGCCGCGGGCGGGCGCGGCGTCGCGCTCTTCCGGTGGCAAGTTATCCAGCACGCTGCGGGCTTCATCGCCGCGCCCTTCGGCCACCAAGGCGCTGGCCAGGCTGACTTGGTAGGCGTAGTGATCTGGGTATTGGCTGGTCAGTGTCTGATAAATTTCTCGCGCGGTGGCGGCATCGCCGGCCTTTAATGCCTCTTCGGCTTGTTCTTCGGGGCTGGGTGGTACATCGTCAGGCGCTTGGAAGTAGCGGCCGAGCCACTCGCGAATCTCTTTCTCTGGCAGCGCGCCTTGGAAGCTATCCACCAAGCCGCCTTGGCTAACGAGCTTCACATCGGGTACCGAGCGCACGCCGAGTTGCCCGGAGATTTCCGGGTTGGCTTCTACGTCGAGCTTGGCGAGGAGAAAGGCGCCACCGTACTCGACGGCGAGCTTTTCCAGCACCGGCATCAGGTTTTTGCACGGCTCGCACCACGGTGCCCAGCAGTCCAGCAGCACCGGGACTTGCATTGAGGCCTCCAGCACCTGCTGAATGTTGCTGGCATCGAGATCAATAATGACGTCTTCGCGGCGTACGTCGCCGCCGCCCGCCGGCGTGCTCTCTGGGGAGGCTTGCGCGTTGGCAGCGTCGCCTGACTCAATCGGGGCGGTTAACGCCTCACCGGTACGCGGATCAATAATGGACATGGGATCACTCTGGAAACAGGAAATTTAGCTAGGATATGCAGGCGCCGACGCCGGGATTCAAGGCAACGCGGCAAAAAACACCGCTAGGAGAAGGGAAATGCAAACACGTCAAGTCGCGGTGCGCCCGTGCCCGCCGCACCGTCGCCATGAAGCGCTACAGCAGCTAGCGGCGGCGCATGATGCGTCAAGGTGGCAGGCGCTGGCGGAAGCCGTGGATATCCAGCTTGCGCAGCAAGCGCCGGAGTGGGGCGGGCTTTTTATCGCCGAGGCCAAGGGCGAGTTCTGCGGTGCGACCTGGGTGCAGCGGCTGCCGGGCAATATGGCGCAGCTGTGGCAGCCCGCGGAAGAGGATGAAACCGCGCAAGCGCTACTTGAAGCGGCGCGGCTGTGGGTCTCCGAGCGCGGCTTGACACTTTGCCACACAGTGATCGTTCCCGAACAAAACGCACGCGCGGCAGCGCTTGTCGCTGCCGGCATGCAGCTGATTTCGCCACTGCGCTACTTGGTCGCGCCGGCCAAAACGCGCCTTTCCGAGACATCGACGGCGGCTATTACCCTGGTGCCGTGGGCCACGCTAACGCAGGAGGAGCAGCACGCGTTAATAAGCGCCGTGCAAGTCGATTCGATGGATTGTGTCGCCCTGCGCGAGGCACTTGGCACCGAGGCGTTAATTGCCGGGTTTTATCAGCAGGATGCGTACGCGGCGGCGCATTGGTATGTCGTGCGCGCGGCGTGGCGTGACAACATGCCAGAAACCGCCGGTGTTCTATTGCTGGCCCCGCGGCCGGCGGTCAATGCCTGGGAGCTGATGCTGATGGCACTGTTGCCGTCCTGGCGTGGCTACCGGCTGGGCGAGCAACTGCTGAATGCGGCGTTTCGCCAAGCGCAAGCGGCCGATGTCGAGCGCGTGCTGCTGTCGGTTGACGCGACCAACCTCTCTGCTTGTCGCCTTTACCAGCGGGCGGGGTTTATCGACTACCACCGAGAAGACGTCTACGCCTGGGTCAGCCCGCGCGCTTTTTGCGGCGCGCCTCGATAACGTAGTGATAAACGCGCAGCACCGCCGCGGCAAACTTCTCGATGCGTTGCTCAGCGGCACAGCCTGAGGCTTGCCCGCTCATGCGCGCTTTCAGCGCGTCATCGCTGAGAATATTGTCAATACGCTGGCTCCAGGCTTGCGGGTCGGGGCCGGTTTTGTAGCCGTTGACGCCGTGCTCGACAATGTCCTCAATGCCGCTGGAACGAATGACTACCACCGGTAGCCCCGCCGCCATGGCTTCGAGCACCACCATGCCTTGGGTTTCTGAGCGCGAGGCGAACACGAATAGCTCGGCCAGGTGGCAGTAGTGCGCCACCTCGTTGGGCGGAACAGCGCCCACTAATGTGACGTGCTCGCGAAGCCCTAACGCGTCGATGCGTGCCTGCAACCGGTCGCGATCATGGCCTTCGCCTAGCAGGAGTAAATGAAAATTATGCACACTGTTATCACGCAGAAGCACCAGCCCATCGAGCATAAAATCGATGTTCTTCTCTTTGCTCAAGCGTGAAATCGATATCAGTACGCGCTTTCCCTCAAGCTGGTAGCGCTTTCGCAGGGTATCGAGGGTGGTGCTGTCGGCGGCGGCAAATCGCGCGTACTCAATGCCGGTTGGTTGGACAAAAATCGGTTTTTTCACCCCAATAATGCGCAGGTACTCCTCGGCGGAGCTAGTGGGTACTATCACCGCATCGCAGCCGTTGGCAAAGCGCTTGACCAGCGCGTGGGAGATCAAATTGCGAAACAGCGGCCCCGGCAGCGGCACATAATGGGCGTAATGTTCCAAACGGGTGTGGTAGGTGTAAACCACCGGCACCCGCAATAGCCGACCCAACAGCTGGCCAGCGCGGCCGATCCAGAACGGGTGGTGAACGTGAATGACCTGCGGCGCGAAAGCGCGTACGCGTGTGAGCATGCGCCAAGAGAAAATATTCGCCAAACGAAACTCTTTGTGGCTACCCAACGGCAACAGCGGGGCCAGGCGCAGCACATCGGCTTCATCACCGGCTGCTTGCTGAGGGTAGCGCGGAGCGACGACCAGCACGCTGTTTTTAAGCTCGGTCAGGCCGCGTTTTAAGCGCTCAATGGAGATCGGCACGCCGCCAATAAAGGGCAGGTAGTTATTGGTGAACATGGCCACGTTTAGCGGTGTGTCGCTGCCGGCATCCGGGTCGATATCGAAATCCGGGTAGTAATCCTGCTCGGTGAAAATACGCCTGTATAGCCACAGTGCGATGGCAATGAACGTCGCCACAATCAAAATGAAGTTGAGGTAGCCAACGTAAAACAGCGAATAGATGAAAAACCACAGGCTCTCTAGCGTACGCCAAACCGGGTGCTGGCCGATATCTAAACGCTTCTCGCTGATCTGAATCGCATCGCCCTCAACGCTGACCGAAACAAAGTGGTGATAGCTTTCATCGTCATTAAGCACGAGCCCACCGGCGCCGCCGGTCACGATGTAGTCGGTATCGCCATGGCGCTGACGATCAAAAAGCGGCACTTGAGAGGAGAACGCCGCATCTACGCCGGCCTGTTCGATTTGGCGGGTGAACGCGTGGCGCGCGGTTTCGTTGAATAGGTAATCGTTGTCATCGTCTCGGCCAAAAAGCCCTGAGTGATTCACCGGGTAGAGCGGATGGGCGCTGAACAAAAACTGATTCGGCTCCTGCCCCGCGGTGAGCACTTCTTTTAACCAGCGCTTTTGCCAGCTGAAACGGGTAGTGCCGGTGCTATCAAGAAACGTAAAACGGCTGTCGCCAGCGGCAAAGCTAAAATGGTAAGGGCCAAAGTAGTTGTAAAAGCGAAAGCCGCCCAGGCGGCTCTCTTCGTGCGGGCCAAAGGTCAATAGGTAAGGCATTTCCAGGTCATTTAGGGTACCGAACAACGCGCGGTATTTATCTTCACCGCCGCTGGCGACGGCATTACCCGCCGAGATGACGAAGTCATATCCTTCTTGGTTGAGTCGCGGAATAATCTTGCGCTCAAAAATGCCGACCGAATTATTAATGTTGCCCAACACCGCAAAACGGTAGTGATCGCGCTCGGCCAGGAGCGACTCGATGGCACTGACTTGAGTTGCATGATCCCCAGGAAAGTCTTGCTCGAAAAAATTTAGGTAGGCCTTGTAGCCCAGCAAAGCGGCAACGAGGACAAGGTTGAGAGTGAAAAACCACGAGATCAGTCGCTGGCGGGGCACCCGGTGTGTCTCCTAGGAAGTAAGGCGGTTAGCATGCCAAGCATGTTCAGGACGCTAACCTGCCACAAAACCCACGTGCCCGTCGAGAACACAGTTCACTGACGTTAGCGGCTCGCCTGTACGCAGCCGGCGATGACCAACAAAGCGGCAAGCGGCAACCGCCAATCAAGCGGGCTAATGCCAGCGATCACCAGTAGCGCTGCCGCGAGCAACGGCACGCCGTAGGCAAGGCTACCGACGACACTGGCGCGCCCGTGGCGCAGCGCTTTATCCCACGCCACCATGGCCATGCCGAATGGGCCAAGCCCCAGCGCGATCCCTGCCGCTAGCGCGGTCTCATGCGGTAGAGCGACAGCCCCTTCAAGCCACAGCGTGGCGGCGCCACTCATTAAGGCGGCCGTCAGCAGAAGGCGAGGCAGCTGCGGGGTGAGTGCGATGGGGGCTGCCTGGCCGATCCAAGAATAGAGCGCCCAGCACAGCGCGGCGAGCAGCGCAAAGCCGTAGCCGGGTAGCGAGGCCAGCGGCACGCTGATCTCGGCTTGTGGGGCGAGCAAAAGGGCGGCCCCGCTAAAGGCGATGAGTGCGCCGGTTAGGCTTTTTAGCCGAATGCGGCCCAGGCGTGTCCACTGGCTGAGCAGCACAAACAGTACCGGCCACGTGTAGGTGATCAGTGCCGCTTCAGCGGCAGGGGCGATACGCATGCCAATGAAATAGCTACCCACCGCACCCAAAATGATCAGCGGCATTCCTAGCCAAATACTCAAGCACCAGCCGAGGTGTAAGGGGGCGGTCGACGTGCGACGGCTTAGCGGCAGGGTAGCAAGCGCCCCGGCAAACAGCGTTAGCGTTGTGAGCATTAGCGGTGAAACGCTGCGCGCTTGTTCGGCCAGCAGCGGTGCTGAACTCCACAGTGCAACCGCGATCAGCGCGGCGGGAATGCCGAGATGGCGCGCTGAGGTTAAGTGGGTAAGTTGCATCCGTGTTCTCCTTGATTGCGTCAACCTGCCGGCAGCATACTCAGCCTCTACACATCACAAAAACGATCATTTATGATCATAATCATCAAGGAGCGTGATGAATGCGGGCGCCAACGTTTGACCTTACGCTGCTGCGTACGCTGGTGGCCATCGCGGATACCGGCAGTGTGACCGCGGCGGCTAAACGGCTTGCTTATACCCAATCCACGGTGAGCATGCAGCTTAAGCGCTTGGAAGCGCAGTTGGGGCTCGTGCTACACGAGCGGGAAGGGCGGCGCGTGCGTTTCACCGCCGAGGGCGAGCGCCTTATCACCCACGCCCGCAAGCTTTTAACCCTGAACGAAGAGGCTTGGCGCGATATGCAGGCGCGTCAGGTCAGCGGTGAGCTGACACTCGGAATACCCGAAGATTACGCGCTGCTATTGCCGTCGGTGTTTTCTTACTTCCACCAGCTTTACCCCAGCGTGGGTTTGGAAGTAATTTGCGGCACCAGCGCGGATTTGGCCGAGCGGGTCAAAAACGCCGAGATGGACCTAGCGCTGGTAACCCGCCAGCGCCGTTCGCCGGGCGGGGAGGTGATTCGCCGCGAGCCGCTTTACTGGGCCGTGGGGTTGCGTCATCAGCCGCTTCTCAGCGACCCGCTACCGTTGGCGCTCTATACGCCGGGGGCGGATGTGTTTCGCGAAGTCGCGGAGCAGGCGTTGCAAAATGCCGGGCGCCAGTGGCGAGTCGCCTATACAAGCCAATCCATGAGTGGTTTGGCGCCGATGGTCATGGCGGGGTTGGCCATTGCGGTGGTCACGCGCAGCATGTTGAAACCCACCCTCAAGCCGCTGGATGAAAACAGTGGTTTGCCCGCGTTGCCCTCAATTGAGCTGGCGCTGCACTGGGCGCCGCACCGGCCTTCGGAGCCGGCGCGGCGCTTAGGTGAACTGATTCGTGAGCAACTGGCCAATGAGTGGGTGCCGGTCTAGTGGATCAACGATTCCAGCGCTTCAATCAGGCTATTCATTTCATCGTCGGTGCCGATGCTGATGCGCAAGAAATTCTCAAGGCCCGCTTTATTGAAGTGGCGTACCAGAATGCCGCGCTCGCGCAGGCCGGCGAAAAGCTGCGCGCCGTCAAACGCGGGATGTTGCGCAAGGATAAAGTTGGCCTTCGAGGGCAGCACCTCAAAACCGAGTGCTTCCAGCCGGCGGCGGGTCTGCTCGCGGGTAGTGATCACACGCTCGCGGCAAGCCTCGAAATGCGCGGAATCTTCCAGCGCGGCGATGCCCACGCGGCTGGCGAGGCTATCCACCGGGTAAGAGTTAAACGAGTCCTTCACCCGCTCAAGGCCTTCGATCAGCTCGCGCGAGCCCACCGCGTAGCCCAAGCGAATCCCCGCCAGGCTGCGCGATTTGGAAAACGTGCCGGTCACCAGCAGGTTGGGGTAGCGCTGGGTCAGCGCCACCGCGCTTTCCGCGCCGAAATCGACGTAGGCCTCATCGATCAGCACCACGTGGTCGGTGACGCGTTCAAGCAACGCTTCTAGCGCCGCAAGCGAGTGTGCGTGGCCGGTTGGCGCGTTGGGGTTGGCGAAAACCACCCCGCTGCGCGAAGGCGCTTCAACTAGCGCGTCAAGGTCGACTTCCCACTGTTCGTTTAGCGGGTGCTGGCGCAACTCAATGCCGTAAAGCTTGGCATATACTGGGTAGAAGCTATAGGTAATCGTCGGCACATCAAGCGGCGCACCGTGGCAAAAAAATGCCTGAAAAGCGAAGGCCAGCACTTCATCCGAGCCGTTTCCAGCGAATACCTGGTGGGGTTCCACGCCGAAGTTCTCGGCCAACGCTGAGCGTAGCGCGTGTGAGGTGGGGTCGGGGTAAAGGCGCAGATGGTCTGTCGCAAATTCGCGCAGCACCTCGCCCACACCCGGTGCTGGCGGGTAGGGGTTTTCATTGGTGTTTAGCTTGATGACCCGTTCAGCAGGCTGCTCGCCCGGCACATAAGGCGTTAGCGCTTGAACGGCGGGGCTCCAAAATTGGCTCATGGGCGTATCCTGACGCGTGTGAATCGATAGCCCTCATGGTCGCTTGACCGTGGGGAAAGCGCAAGCACTGCCCGGTGATTGGGGTGGGCGTTGCACGTTGTAGGGGGTATGCTGTCTTAAGCACGATGAATGCGCTGCATGTTCTTAAATTTTCAAGATCATACGCTCAACATCCCAGAAAGGAGAGACGCCATGAATTTGAAGACGATGCCGTTAAAAGGCTTGTTTGCCGGTTCCGCGATGCTGGCCTTGCTGGCCGGCTGCGCTGCTACATCTGAGCCTAGAGGCTCAGCAACGATTGATTCACAAGAGACTTATGTTGGCACTTTACCATGTCGTAATTGTGATGGTATTGACTTAGTGGTTCAGCTAGCCGGTAGCGAATCGGCAAGTTTGGAGAATCGTGATTTTAACTTAGAAGCTTCATATCGCGAACATCCACAAAATCCGCCAGACGAGCTGTATTCGGGTAACTGGGAAGTACTCAGAGGTATACCAGATGACTCTGATGCTACAGTCTATGAGCTCATTCCCGAAGGCGATGGTCAAGTATATTATTTCTTACGAATTGATGACCAAACATTAGAGCTTGTCGATCCCAATAGGCGTCGTTTTGAAAATGGCAGAAATCTACGCCTTTCATACGTGGGCGGTTCTCAGTTGGGTGATAGGCTAGATAAACTTATGAAGGTTGCACATCAAAAATATCAGGATGTAAATGATGCAGAACTTATTGCTAAGGTTAAGGAAAGTGTTGCATACAACCTCAAAGATCCAGGCTCAGCTCAGTTCCGTAACATCGACGTGATTAGAGATGATGAGGAGCAAAGAATTTATATTTGCGGTGAGTTGAATGCTAAAAACTCATTTGGTGGTTACGTTGGTTACAGTGATTTCTTGTCTATACCAGGAAGTGTAGATCTAGTCTACGATGAAGATAACCAAGATAAAGTTAGAGAAATTAATCGCTTTTGCCGTTAATTAATCAATATTCTTAATAGGTATGGCTTGGGGAAACCCAGGCCATTTTTTTGCTATGTCCAAAGCCAAAAGCGCCTTTGTATGTACCGAATGCGGCGCCGAGTACCGCAAGTGGCAAGGACAGTGTGGCAGCTGCCAGGAATGGAATACGCTGACGGAAGTGCGCTTAGCGCCGGCACGCCCTGGCGCGGGCAGTGCTTCCGGCTCGCCGTCAGGGCGTGCGGGCTATTCCGGCGCCCTCTCGCGCGAGGTGGTGGACCTTGCCAGCGTCGATTTGAGCGAAGTGCCGCGCATGAGCTCCACCTTCGGCGAGTTTGATCGCGTGCTTGGCGGCGGGCTGGTGCCAGGCTCGGCGGTACTGCTTGGCGGCCACCCTGGCGCGGGTAAGTCCACGCTATTACTCCAAACCGCCTGCAAACTCGCCCAGCAGCGGCGCATTCTCTACGTGACTGGCGAGGAGTCGCTGTCGCAAGTGGCGATGCGCGCGCACCGCCTGCAGCTCCCGACCCAGGGGCTTAAAATGCTGGCAGAAACCAGCGTCGAAACCATTCTCGCCGTGGCCGAGCGCGAAAAGCCTGAGATTTTGGTGATCGACTCGATCCAAACCATGCACTTGGAAGACATTAGCTCTGCCCCCGGCGGCGTCGCGCAGGTGCGTGAGTCCGCCGCGGCGCTGACCCGTTTTGCCAAGCAAAGCAACACGGTGCTGCTGTTAGTGGGACACGTCACCAAAGACGGCAGTCTCGCCGGGCCCAAAGTGTTGGAGCACATGATCGACGCCTCGCTGTTGCTCGAAGGCGGTGCCGATTCGCGCTTTCGCACCCTGCGCGGGCAGAAAAACCGCTTTGGCGCGGTCAATGAGTTAGGTGTGTTCGCCATGCTGGAGCAGGGGCTGAAAGAGGTAAAAAACCCCAGCGCGATTTTTCTCTCCCGCAATGAAGAACAGGCGCCGGGCAGCCTGGTGATGGTGGTGTGGGAAGGCACGCGACCGATTCTGGTGGAGGTGCAAGCGCTGGTGGATGAGTCCCCGTTGGGCAATCCGCGCCGGGTGGCGGTAGGGTTGGACCCCAATCGCTTGGCGATGCTGTTGGCAGTACTCAACCGCCACGGCGGGCTTTTTACCGGCGATCAGGATGTGTTTTTGAACGTGGTTGGCGGCGTCAAGGTGCTTGAAACCAGCGCCGACCTTGCCGTGTTGCTCGCGGTGGTTTCGAGCCTGCAAAACCGTGCGCTGCCCAAGGAACTCGTGGTGTTTGGTGAGGTGGGGCTTTCCGGCGAGATTCGCCCGGTACCCAGCGGTCAAGAGCGCATCGCGGAAGCGGCCAAGCACGGTTTTCAACGCGCTATCGTCCCGCGCGCTAATGCCCCTAAACACGCACTACCGGGGATGGAGGTTATTCCCGTGGACAAACTCTCGGATGCGTTGGAGGCGCTGTAGGTCGTCGCCGACTGCGTTAAACTGAGAGAAACGTCCGTTAAAATATTCGTGAAAAACGTTCATAAAAAACGTTTATAAAACACAATGCCCGTTAAGGAGATAACGCCATGAAAAGCATTCGCTTGACGCAATATAGCCACGGCGCTGGCTGCGGCTGCAAGATTGCTCCCGACGTGCTGGACGGCATTCTGGCCAAGGCGGGTCGGCCAGCGGGCAGTCATCGGCTGGTTGTGGGTAACGAAGGCCGCGAAGACGCCGCCGTGTACGATTTGGGCGATGGGCGCGGGATGATCGCGACCACCGATTTTTTCATGCCTATCGTCGACGATCCGTTCGATTTTGGCCGTATTGCCGCGATCAATGCCATTAGTGATGTGTACGCCATGGGCGGCACCCCCGTGATGGCCTTGAGCATTCTGGGTTGGCCACTGGATAAGCTCGGTGCCGATGTCGCCGGTGATGTGGTCGCGGGCGCCCAGGCGGTGTGTCGCGAACTGGGCGTGGCGCTGGCGGGTGGCCACTCGATTGACGCCCCGGAGCCGATCTTTGGTCTCGCCGTCAACGGGCTAGTCGATTTGGAAAACCTCAAGCTGAATAGCGGCGCTAAGCCGGGGGATTTGCTCTTTCTGACCAAGCCGCTGGGCGTGGGCATGTTGACGACTGCAGAAAAGCGCGGGCTGGTCCAGCCCGGCCATGAGGGGTTGGCGCGAGAAACCATGCTCAAGCCCAACGATATTGGCGTGCCGCTTAGCAAGGTGAAAGGCGTTAACGCCATGACCGATGTTACCGGCTTCGGCCTTGCCGGCCATTTAGCCGAAATATGCGCCGCCAGCGGCGTGCGGGCGCGGATTGATTTTCGCCGTCTGCCGAGGCTCGCCGAGGCAGAAACGTACCGCCGTCAGAGGGCCGTGCCGGGCGGCTGTGAGCGTAATCGCCAAGCGCTGGGCGCAAGCCTACCCGCGATGGACGAAGCGCATTGGCAGTGGCTTTGCGACCCACAAACCTCCGGCGGGCTGCTCCTTGCCGTTGACCCCGCGTGGGAAGACGACGTTGAGCGTATCGGCCGCGCACACGGGTTGGACCTGGTGCCCTTTGGCACGCTGCACAAGCAGGAAGGCCCGGCGCTGATTGAGGTGATTGGGTGAGTCGAATCGCTCGGTCGAACCTGCCCAGCATTGACGCCGATCTGGCGCTGATTCGTGCAGGCACGCCGCTGATTGACGTGCGCGCACCGGTGGAGTTTGCCCAAGGGGCGCTGCCCGGCGCGGTGAATTTGCCGCTGATGAACGATGACGAGCGCCACCGGGTGGGCATTGCGTACAAAAAACACGGCCAAGCCGCAGCGATTGCGCTAGGCGAAAAGCTGGTGAGCGGCGAGATAAAAACCGCCCGTGTGAAAGCTTGGCAAGATTACGTCGCGCAGCATCCCGATGCCGTTATCTACTGCTTTCGCGGCGGGCTGCGCTCGCAGATTGCGCAAACCTGGCTCTCTGATGCGGGTACTCGCCGCCCGCGCATCAACGGCGGCTGGAAAGCACTGCGTCAAGCGCTGATGGCGCGCATCGACAGCGCCGCCGAGCAGCCGATGCTGATCATTGGCGGCTTGACCGGCTGCGCGAAAACGGTGCTGATTAACCAACTTGAGGGTGGTGTCGACCTGGAAGGCTTTGCCCGCCATAAAGGCTCGGCGTTTGGGCGTATGCCCGAACCGCCGCCGTCGCAGATCGATTTCGAGCATACTCTCGCGAAGCGGCTTTTAACGTTGGCTGGACCGCTGGTGGTGGAGGACGAGTCGCGCCAGATCGGCAGCGTCAATGTGCCGCTAACATTCTGGCGGGCGATGGAAAAGGCGCCGCGCCTGCGCATCGAGATGCCACTCGATTGGCGTTTAGCGCAACTGATCCAGGATTACATTATTGATTTAGAGCGCGGCTATGCTGAGCAATTTGGCCCGGAGGAAGGCTGGCAGCGCATGCAAGCGCAGCTTTCAAACTCGCTGGCGCGGTTGAAAAAACGCTTGGGCGACGCGCGATTACAGCGCCTACAACGCCTGCAGGCGCTGGCGTTTGCCGCCCATGAGCGCGGTGATCGTCAGGCTCACGAAGCCTGGCTGGCGCCGCTTTTGACCGAATACTACGACCCGCTTTACCGCTATCACTTAAAGCGCCAGCAGGATGCCGGCGTGGTTGAGTTACACGTGGGGGATTGGGAGAGCTGCCGGGAGGCGGCGCAGCAATGGCATGCTGAGCACGCCGCTAACCGCCAAGGGCATACGCGCTCAGGCGTGCCCCAGCCATTGGCTTAGCACCCGGTCGAGCAGCGGTGCCAAGCGATCAAAGCGTTTAGGGTCGGCAAAAATCTCGGCATCGGCCTGGGTGTAGTCGTCGCGCCCTTCGGGCACTGGCTGACTGCCCATCAGTTGCTTAACGCCGGCCTGGGAGGCCTCCAGGTGGCATAACAGCCCCATCACGCGCCCCCCATCCCACGAAAACCCTTGCAGCGGCGCGGCGGCACTGCCGCCTAGGGGCAGGGCGCCGTCGGGTAAGCTGAACACGTAGCGGTGCCACATAAAGGCATCGAACGTTTCGGGCAGCTCGAAGGGGCTTTCGTCCGCCAGGCTAACGTTGTGCCAGCCGGTCTCCGGGTAGATGCCGAGGGCGCTGATCGCCCCGAGGGCGTCGGCAATATAATGAGCGCCTAAGCCAATGCCTAACAGCGGCTTTTGGCTATCCAGCAAGCGGTTGATCAGCTTGTCTTCGGCCTTGTACCAAACAGGCGGAGTGTTAAGCAGCACCTCCGGGCCGTCGAGCACGATTAACGCATCGCAATCACCTGGGCGGGGCGGTAATTCGCCGTCGTAGAGGTGAAACACGGTGTAGCTGTGGCCCATGCTGGTCAACCAATCGGTTAACCGGGCGGGGCCGTAGTCCGGGCCGTGCTGTAGCAGATGAATATGCATGGTAATCTCCTTGCCGGCCGCACATAACACGCTTACCTGCCGCGCGCGGCGGCAGGGGAGTGAGACAATACCGTATCGGTAAGGTTTTCCCCAACCGATATTTACCCGCAACAGGATATCTTCATGGCGTCAAAACCCCTTGGCTTTTATCAGCGACTTCAGCAGCTGCCGCTACACGCCCAGCAGGCTTTTATGGCCGCGCTATGTGAGCGACTTTTGCCCAACTATGCCCTCTACGCGCAGACCACCGGCCACGGTGATGTGCATACACTGTGCACCGTTTTAGATTTGGTATGGGAGCATTTGAGCGTGCGCGGCGCGACTATCGATTTCGCCCGCCAAGCGGAGAAGCTCGCTGAGTGCGAGCCGCCCGAAGACGACGATAGCTTCGGCGCCCGTCGCGCACTGGACGCGGTGGTGTCGATCTCGTCGATTCTCGATACGCTGCAGGGAGAAGCGCCGGAGGCAGTGCTGGATGTCAGCCGCACCTCGCGTGCCGGTGTGCGTGCGTTTATCGAACTCACTGAAGGCGAAGAGGACGCGCAAAAATTGGCCCTCTTGATCCGCGATCATCCGCTCACCGAGGACGAAAACAACTTTCAAGACGCCGTGCTCGATGCGGCTAGCGAGCCGCTGGATAAAAACGCGATTAAAGCGATTCGCCAGCTCGGCCGCAACGACGGCATCAGCAACCTCGGCTTGTCGCTAGAGGACTAAAAGCGCACACCTGCGGTCAGCATCATGCCGGCCGTGCCAAACACTATCAGGTCGCTTTCAACGCGATGCCAGCGCACGCCGATACTGAGTAGCGCGGCTGGGGCGATTTCATAACGATTGAAAGGGATTTTATCGCGATATTCGCCGCGATAGCCGTGCAGCAGCCCCACGGTCAGCTTGCCGCGTAGCATAAAGGTGGCGTTTGGCTGCCACAGCGGAAACGATTTGCCCGCGTACACATACACGCTTTCCTGGTTGAACGAGTTTTTAAAGCGTGCGCCCCCCGCAAGCCAACGGTCAGGGGTATGTATTTCAGCGCTGATCAACTGCTGTTGGTCGGTGTGCTCGGGGTCAGGGCCAAAGTGATGGGTGTAGAGGCTAGTTTGAACCAGCACGTGGTCCACCGTGAGCGTGGGAGGCCAGTCGAGAGACTCCTGAAAGCGCTCACGCCACTCTGCCGCCGCGCTGGATGGCAGTAGCGCGGTGAGCAGTGTGGCTCTGGTCAGATGTCCCATGTGTAACATGGCTTATAGCCGCATTTCGATGCCGCGTTCGGCCATGTAGCGCTTGGCTTCGGGGATGGTGTATTCGCCGAAGTGAAAGATGCTGGCGGCGAGTACCGCGTCGGCGCCCCCTTTGATCACGCCGTCGACCAAGTGATCAAGGTTGCCCACCCCCCCGGAGGCGATCACCGGTACGCTAACGGCCTCGCTAATGGCGTGGGTGACGCCGAGGTCAAAGCCGATTTTCGTACCGTCGCGGTCCATGCTGGTCAAAAGGAGCTCGCCGGCGCCGTACTCGACCATTTTTTTTGCCCACTCAACGGCATCCAGCCCAGTGGGGCGGCGTCCGCCGTGGGTGAAAATTTCCCAGCGTTCGGGCTCGCCCTCTTGGCTTACCTTTTTGGCGTCGATGGCGACGACAATACATTGGCTGCCAAAACGCTCAGCGGCCTCATGGACGAACGCGGGGTTATTGACCGCGGCGGTGTTAATCGAGACTTTATCCGCGCCGGCGTTGAGCATGGTGCGGATATCCTCGCAGGTGCGGATGCCGCCGCCCACGGTCAGCGGGATGAACACTTCGCCAGCGATACGTTCGACCATTTCCACCGTGGTGTCGCGGTCTTCGTGGCTCGCCGTGATATCCAGAAAGGTGATCTCGTCGGCGCCTTGCTGGTTGTAACGCTGGGCGATTTCCACCGGGTCGCCGGCATCGCGAATGCCGATAAAATTAACGCCTTTGACCACGCGCCCGGCGTCGACGTCGAGACACGGTATGATGCGTTTGGCAAGGCTCATGATGGCTTTCCTCCGCCCGTTAGTTGATCGCTTAAGCGCTGCGCCTCGGCGACATCAATTGTGCCTTCGTAGATGGCGCGGCCGGTAATGGCGCCGAGAATGCCGCTGTCGGCGACGTTGCAGAGCGCTTTGATGTCGTCGAGATTGGTGACACCGCCGGAGGCGATGACCGGCAGGCCGCCGTGGCGGGCAAGCTGTGCGGTCGCCTCGACATTGACGCCCTGCATCATGCCGTCGCGGGCGATATCGGTGTAGACGATGGACGAGACGCCGTCGTCAGCAAAGCGCTTGGCAAGCTCGGTGGCTTTGATGGTGGAGACTTCGGCCCAGCCGTCGGTGGCTACAAACCCGTCTTTGGCATCTAGCCCCACGATCACATGCCCAGGGAAGGCGCGACACATCTCACCCACGAACGCGGGCTCCTTCACCGCTTTGGTGCCGATAATCACGTAGGAAACGCCCGCCTCAAGATAGTGCTCGATGGTCGCCGCGCTGCGAATGCCGCCGCCGATTTGGATCGGAAGATTAGGGTAGGCGCGGGCGATGGCGGTCACGGCGTCTCCGTTCATCGGCTTGCCTTCAAAGGCGCCGTTCAAGTCGACCAGGTGCAGGCGGCGGGCACCGGCGTCCACCCAGCGGGCCGCCATGGCCACCGGGTCATCGCCGTAGGAGGTGGCGTCTTCCATGCGGCCTTGCTTTAAGCGTACGCACTGGCCGTCTTTTAAATCGATCGCGGGAATGACTAACATGATGTGTTCCTTTAAGGCGTCCGTATGATTCAAGGCGTCCAGGTGACGAAGTTCTGCAGCAGGCGCAGGCCCGCACGAGAGCTTTTTTCTGGGTGAAACTGCACGGCAAAGGTCGATTCACGCCCAATCGCGACGTGCGCGGTCACCTTGCCATACTGCGTGGTGCCAAAAACGTCGGCATCATCGGTCGCGTCGACATAAAAGCTGTGTACGAAGTAGAAATGCTCTTGGTTGTCGATGCCTTCCCATAGGGGGTGCTCGTGATGCTGCTCGACCAGGTTCCAGCCCATGTGAGGCACTTTCAGGCGCTGGTCAAAGTCATCGCGCATATCGGCAGGGAAGCGACGAACTTCGCCCTTGAAGACGCCTAGACACTCAACGCCGCCGTTTTCTTCACTGTGTTCCAACAACATCTGCTGGCCCACGCAGATACCCAATAGCGGCTTACCTTGACGCGCGAGTATATCTTCCACCAGGCCGCGTAACTCGGTGCGTTCAAGCTCTCCTACGCAATCGCGAATCGCGCCTTGCCCCGGGAGCACCAGACGGGTGGCGCCGAGAATGCGGCGTGGGTCGCGGGTAATCACGACGTTTTCGTGGGTCACGTGCTCCAGCGCCTTGGCCACAGAGTGTAGGTTGCCCATCCCGTAGTCGATGACGGCAATAGTCATAAAGCGCTCCTTATAAACAGCCTTTGGTCGAGGGCATTTGGCCCGCCATACGTGGGTCTTCCGCGACGGCCATGCGCAGCGCGCGGCCAAAGGCTTTAAAGATGGTCTCGGCCTGGTGGTGGGCGTTGATCCCTTTAAGGTTATCGATATGCAGCGTGACGCCGGCGTGATTGACAAAACCTTGGAAAAACTCTTGAAAAAGCTGCGTGTCTAGGCGGCCAATCGTATCGCGGGTGAAGTCGGCGTTCATATACAAACCGGGGCGACCGGAAAAATCCACGACGACGCGCGACAAGGCTTCATCCAGCGGCACATAGGCGTGGCCGTAACGGTAGATGCCGCGCTTATCGCCGATGGCTTTTGAAAACGCCTGACCCAGGGTAATGCCTAAGTCTTCCACCGTGTGGTGATCGTCAATGTGCCGGTCGCCATTGGCATGGATGTCAAGATCGATCATCCCGTGACGCGCGACTTGGTCGAGCATGTGATCCAGAAACGGGACGCCGGTTTCGCAGGTGAGATGGCCATCACCGTCTAGGTTCACGCTGACTTTAATCTGCGTTTCTTGCGTGTCACGGCTAACCGTGGCGATACGCGCTGACATGTTGCGTCTCCTGCGCTAAGGCGCATGTGGAAGGGGGAGCGAGGCGAGTGAACTATCACTGCAACTATCACTGCCTATGTACCAGGCAGCGCTTGTAACGGAAAGCGTATTTATCACCCAGCCTGCAGCAAAGCTGGCATTATAGTGAATTGGTCCGCCTATCCGCTACAATGCAGGCAAAGTCGCTCCTGTGGTACATCGTTAAATGTACATCGCTAACTGTATACCGCGTTAATGGCACAGGGCGTAAACGGCAGCTTAACTGCGTTGGCCAAGAGGATTTTTATCATGCCGGTGACACTGCACCATGTCGACCGGGCCCGCTGGGAGGCGGATGCCCAAACGCGACTGGATTTGGTACGCATCTACCACGACGCGCCTGACGACCGGATGCCTCCTCACACCGTCGAGCCCTTTATTGAACGGCATTTAAATGCTCAGCATTCCTTTGCTTGTGGGTTATTTAATGCACGCTTGCTGGGAGCGGTAGCGCTTAAAGAGGCCGACGATGGCGCGTGGTGGCTGTCGGATCTTTGCGTGCGCAAAACCACACGCCGCCGCGGAGTGGGGTCGCGCTTGATGGCGCTCCTCGTTGAGCAAGCGTATACACAAAATCGCGTGCTACGCATCGAAACCGCTTCGTTGCCGCTGGCGGACCGGGTGTTGCTATCAAAACTGGGCTATCGTCCGGTGGCAGCGCCCGCCGTGGAGCCAGGTAACCCCCCTACCAGTGATTTTGTTGAGCTTGACCCGCAAGGATGGCACGCACCATGAAGCAATTATTACGTATTTTACTCGCCGCCGTGGGAATATTGGCCGTCGTTGCCGTGGCGGCGGTGGTGTACGTCACGACGTTTCTTGACCCAGAAGACTTCAAACCCCGGCTAACCGAAGTGGTCGAAGAGCAAACCGGGCTGAATTTATCCCTGGATGGCGCATTGAACTGGTCGTTTTATCCGCGCATCGGGATGAGTGTGGAAAAGGCGCGCGCCTGGCTACCCGAGCAGAGTACCGATAACCCCGCATTTGCTTCCATTGACCGTGCCGAGGTGAGCGTGGCGTTTGCCCCTTTATTGCGTGGGGAAATCGCGGTGGATGGTCTGACACTCGATGGCATGCGGCTGAATTTAAAGCGCAATCAAGAGGGGGAGGGTAACTGGGAGACACTGCTTGACCGCTTAGCGAAAGACAGCGAGCAAGCCGAGCGTGTGTTAGCCCCGGCAAGTGCCGGTCCCCACGCAGAAGCGGGTAGTTTGAATGTGGTACTTAACATTGCCAACGTGCAGATGAGAAACGCCAACATTTATTACCAAGATGCCCAAGTCGGTGATCTGTGGCTGCTAGAAAAGCTCAACATCACGGGTAGCAACGTTAACCCGCTGCGCTCTTTCCCGCTTAAAGCGACGTTTGCCCTTAAACGCTACAAGAGCCCAAACGCGGCAACGCTCGAGCGTGAGCCCGACTTCACCAGTGATGTTACGCTCGATACTCGCATGAAACTCGCGCTCGCCGATCAACGCTTTGTGTTAGAAAACGCGCAGCTTGCGACGCGAAACCGCTTTGTGTCGCAAGGCGAGCCGCAGCAAATTGATTTTAGTGCCGCTGAGCTTAGCGCGCGTTTGGAAAGCAAGCAGCTTTCGATCACCGATGGCACCATCAATGCCACCCTACGTCACGCCGACAACTGGGACGGCGGGCTGGCGTTAAACCTAGCGTTTGGTTTAGACAGTGACTGGGGCGCTCAGGCGGCTGAGTTAAAGGCGTTGGAGCTAAGCGGCCCCAATGGGTTGCGTGTGCAAGGCAATCTTACGCTCTCCAAGCTGCTAGCGGCGCCTCAGTACCAAGGCCAGCTGACAGTTTCGTCGTTTAACTTACGGCCCTGGCTGGCTCGTGCGGGAATCGCGCTTACCACCCGTCACGAAGACGCGTTGAGCGATGTGGCGCTCACCAGCCCAGTCGAAGGGGATTTACAGCAGGTCGCGTTGCCTAACCTCTCACTGGTGGTGGATGACACTACGCTCACTGGCGAACTTTCCGCGGCTCTGGATGGCTCAGCGCTCGCATTTGATCTTGAAGGTGACACGCTCAATCTTGATCGCTACTTGCCGGCTGACGAGGCGCTGGCGCAAGCCAGCCGAGGTTTCTTTCGCAAGGCGCTTGCTGATGATGCAGACGGGCTCTTGCCGCAGGCGTGGCTTTCAACGCTCACCCTGGATGCAGCGCTTCGTTTAGAGACGTTTATCCTTTCCGGTCTTACCTTCGATGCGCCGACGCTCACGCTTGAAGGCAGCGAGGGTGAGCATCGGTTGAGTGCGTTTGAATCGGGTTTCTATGGTGGAGAGCTAAGTGCCACGGGGCGACTCGATAGCCGCGAAACGCCGATGGCGTGGGCATTTCAGCCACGTGTTGTTAACGTTGACGTTGCGCCGCTGGTGGAGGCATTCAGCGAAGACACCTCGCCAATTCGCGGCCAACTCAATGTCGATGGTGAGCTGACAACGCGTGGCAATGCCCGCGAAGTGCTTGTTCGCCAACTTAATGGGGAGTTGGATGCCGCGTTGAACAATGGCGCCATTTTGGATATCAACATCTCAAAGGAAATGTGTGAAATGGCGGCCACGTTTGAAGGTGAATCCACTCGCCGTGACTGGCACAGTGATACCCGCTTTGACCGTTTTGACGCTACCTTGGTGTTTCGCGACGGCATAGTGGAAAGCGACGACCTGCTCATTACGCTACCCGGCATTGATGTGCGCGGAGAAGGGGCGTTTGATCTTGGCAGCCAGCGCTTTGATGTCCTGACGAATGCCCGCGTGGTCAATACCGCCGATGCCGCTTGCGAGGTCAATCCACGCCTTGAAAAGGTAGCGCTGCCGATGCGCTGTGAAGGCCACGTTAGCGACGCGCGAAGCGAGTGGTGCCGGTTTGATCGTGAGGCGTTTCAAACCAATATGAGCGAGCTTTTGAGCGATGAGGTGGGGCGTCGTGTAGAAGACGCACTAGAAGGCTCGTTCGAGCGCCTTGACGAGCGTTTAGGCGAAGAAACGACGCGGGAACTTCGTGACGGGTTGCGTCGTCTCTTTAATTAAGACTTCTTAAAAGCCCATTGGCGCCGGTATTCTGCCGGCGCTTTTTTGTAGGTCAGCCATGTATGCCTGAAGACGCAAAA
The DNA here is from genome assembly GCF_031451755.1 of Vreelandella vilamensis. Lineage (NCBI taxonomy): Bacteria > Pseudomonadati > Pseudomonadota > Gammaproteobacteria > Oceanospirillales > Halomonadaceae > Vreelandella > Vreelandella vilamensis. The sequence goes on from NZ_JARWAN010000024.1 coordinate 29,934, forward strand.
GGTCATCCCGTAAAAGACCCAATGCCGCCGCCACGGCTCTCGCCGGGGGAGTTTCAAACGCGGCTTTTCGCTTGGTTTGATCAGCACGGTCGCCATAATTTGCCCTGGCAGGCCCCGCGCACGCCCTACCGTGTGTGGGTATCCGAAATCATGTTGCAGCAAACCCAAGTCACCACGGTCATGGATTACTTTAACCGCTTTATGTCGCGATTCCCGACGCTTGAAGCGCTTGCTCATGCCCCGCAGGATGAGGTGTTGCACTTGTGGACAGGGCTTGGGTATTACGCCCGGGCGCGTAACTTGCATAAGGCGGCGCAAGTTGCCCTCTCTGAACACGGCGGCGAGCTGCCGCTAGAAAGTGTGGAAGCGCTCATGGCGCTGCCGGGTATTGGTCGCTCCACCGCTGGGGCGATTATTGCCCAAAGCTGCGGCGAGCGCGCCGTCATTCTGGATGGCAACGTCAAGCGCTCGTTGACACGCTTGCACGCCGTTCCTGGCTGGCCGAGTCAGCCTTCTGTAGAGCGCAAGCTTTGGGCACTGGCCGATTACTACACACCTAACGCGCGCCTCGCCGACTACACCCAGGCGATGATGGATTTCGGCGCCACACTGTGCAAACGCGGTCAGCCCGCGTGTAATGTATGCCCATTCAGCGATGTCTGTCTGGCACTTTCCCGGGACGAGGTGCAGCGCTACCCGGAATCCAAACCCAAAAAAGCGCTCCCCACGCGGCAAACGCTTATGCTTTTATTGCAAGATGCCAAGGGCTGCGTCTGGTTGGAACAGCGCCCACCCAGCGGTTTGTGGGGTGGATTATGGAGTTTGCCGCAATTCGATACCCAACAGGCGTTAGATGATTGGATCGACACGCATACCGTCGCCCCCAAGCGCGAACCAGCGCGGCCTGTATTCACCCACACGTTTAGCCACTTTCGTCTGGAAATCACGCCGCAGCCGGTGGTTTGCTCAACGCTTTCGGGCGTGTGCGAAAAAGGCGTGTGGTACGACCTCAACGATCCGCCTGAGCTGGGGTTGGCCGCGCCGGTAAAGCGCTTACTGAGTCAAGCGCAAGCCGAGGCACGCACGTTTGCCCTGGAGAATGCGCCAGGGCACGCGTAGGCTGGGCCTTTACGACTCGCATCTATGAAGGAGAGTACGATGAGCAACACGGTATTCTGCCGTAAGTACCAAAAAGAGCTAGAAGCCCTGCCGTTTCCGCCGCTGCCGGGGGCCAAAGGCCAAGAGATCCAAGCCACGGTTTCCAAACCGGCCTGGGAAGAGTGGCAAGCGCTACAAACGCGCTTGATTAACGAAAAGCATCTCAACATGCTCGACCCCGATGCGCGCGCCTACCTGATGGAGCAGATGGAGCGGTTCTTGGACAACCAAGACACCGACCAAGCGGAAGGGTATGTGCCGCCGACCCAGGCATAATCGCCATGGCGAAAGGGAGTGCTGGGCTGAGCGCTATCGCATAGTCCATAAATGGCGTGAAGGAAAGAATGTTTCACAAAGGTGTTGACGAAACCTGGCGTTTTTAGTTTAATACGCACCGTTGGCAGCGGCCAGATAGCTCAGTTGGTAGAGCAAGGGATTGAAAATCCCTGTGTCGGCGGTTCGATTCCGTCTCTGGCCACCACGTTGTTGGGGTATCGCCAAGTGGTAAGGCACCGCTTTTTGGTAGCGGCATTCCCAGGTTCGAATCCTGGTACCCCAGCCATTGCTAACGTCTTGTGTCGCCGACATAGCTCAGTTGGTAGAGCAACTGACTTGTAATCAGTAGGTCCCGGGTTCGACTCCTGGTGTCGGCACCACAAAACGCTTTAAATAAAAGCGTTAAAGAACATTAAAAAGCCGCCCCAAGGGGCGGCTTTTTTTGTGGGTGTCTATCTATAAAGTGTCTACTGGCTCAGTAAGTAGCGCTGATGACTGATGAAAAATTGGTTATCGCATAACAAAAAACGGCCACTTGCTGTGTTAGCTAAGTGGCCGTTTTTAGTGAATTCTTTGGTCGGAATAGCAGGATTCGAACCTACGACCTCTGCCTCCCGAAGGCGTTTCCCCCATATTTCAGTAGAAACTAAAAGAAACAAAAAACGCTAACTATAACAGCAAAAACAATAGCTTGTTTAATGCAAGCCGTTTGCTGCTTGTTGCCCGCTTATGCCCGTTGTATCCTGCTTTTGCTACCTATTTGCTACCTAGAAAAGGAGTCCGGTATGGCAGTGAGCAGCAAGCAAAAGCTTACAACCAAGGTGCTTGAGCAGCTTTCCAAGACGCCCCCGGCCGACAATGTGTTCGACACCGAACTACCTGGTTTTCATGTTCGACCGGGTAAGCGCGGACTGACCTTCCGTCTTTTCTACCGCACCAAGACCGGGCGCCAGCGTATTCTCACTCTCGGCCGCTACGGCACCCTTACGGCCGCCCAGGCGCGCAAGGATGCAAACGAAGCGCTGGCTATCGTTGCCCAAGGCGGCGATCCGCGTGCCGTGATGGAGCAGGCGAGGGCTGAGGAGGAGCGACAGCAGCAGCAGACCATACTCGCTTATCTGGATGGCCCTTATGCTGTGGCTCAGCGGCGAAAGAAAGACGGCGACGCCACCATGCGCCGCATCAAGCATGCTTTTGATGGCTGGCTCAGCAAACCCATGAGCGATCTCACCCGCGCTGATATTGAGCGCTGGCAGGGCGAGCGAGAAGCCAAAGGCGAAGCGTATACCACCAGCAAGCGCCACCTTGGCGCGCTCAAGACGATGCTCGCGCACGCTGCCGACCGCAAGGTGATACTCACTAACCCTCTGGCGCGTATCAATCTGCAACGGCCAGCCATGACCGAGGAGGCGATGGTTGAGCAGGCGTCTCAGCGGCGCTATCTTGAGGCCGAGGAGGTCGAAGCGCTATTTGCTGGTATCGAGGCGTACCAAGAGGCTAAGAGAAAGCAGCGTCGCAGCAGCCGGGCTCACGGCAAGGCGTACCTGCCGAGCCTGGACGACGTTGCCTACGTCGATCACGTCGCGCCCTGGACTCTGACGATGTACTACACCGGCTTTCGGCCGGGCGATCTGTTCGGTCTGCGCTGGGATCACGTCAACCTGGACTTCCGTACTATCCGCAAGGTGATCGAAAAGACGGCGCATCACCACTCCGAACCGATGACCTTTCCGTTATCCGCCGCCGCCGTGGACGTGCTCAAGGAGTGGCATCGACAGCAGGGCGAGCCGAAAACGGGGCTGGTATTCCCGTCGCAGCGCAACGGCAAGCGCATGAGCCAGACGGCGATGCAAAAGCCGTGGGCGACCATTCGCAAGTTGGCAGGGCTGCCCGATGATCTGGTGCTGTACAGCCTCCGGCACAACTTCGCTTCTCAGCTTGTTATGGCAGGTATCGACTTGCTGACGGTTTCCAAACTGATGGCGCACTCCGACATCCAGACCACGATTCAGCACTATGCCCACCTGCGGCCGAATCACTCCCGCGATGCCGTCGAGGTATTCGCTCGGCAAACCGCCAGCCAGGGTGCTGACAGAACTGACACAACCGAGGGCGATGTTCATCTGAGCCTGGTTCGATAAGACTGGCGCTGATTTACGAGCCTGACTTTTTTTGGTTGGCCTAGGGTAGCTCCTGAACGCACGGCTCGTTCCATCGCGCTGGCCAGCCATCCTTTCATGGAGTAAGTGCGAGGAGTAGCGCTATGCCTGATGATAGGCAGCCCTTTGGGCTTGATATTCCTGCTAATGTTCAACGCAAAGAGCAAAGCCGAGGGCTTATTGCAGGTGCAATCAAGGATGGCCATAACAAGAAAGAGATGGCCGATCACTTGGCTATGACAAGCGAAGATGGTGGTGTCATTCATGGTAAAGAGATGCTGCTGCAAATGGCCTATGAGCTGAGGCAGTTACCAATATCTAATGGCTATGACTCTACCGCGTCAGAATACTCCGCCGATATGTGCTTAAACATGGTGCGCCAACTTTGGGAGAACGTACCTGATGAGCAGCTAGAGCCGATGAGCCAAGGGCAGTTTCTTCTTATGCTGGGCTACCTTTATGGGAAGCTGACAATGCCGAGCCACATCCGTCATAGTCGGGCGCTTGAAGCTGAGATCAAGATGCTGCATGCCAATTTGAAACGCCAGCAGGGCGGCAAAGCTAGTGCTGATATAAAGCAGGCTGAGACAGCTCAGCGCGTCGCATACGCTAAGCGTGTATGGGATGAGCTTCGGTCAGGAGGAAGGCCTGAGCGCGGACTGGCCAGCATTGTTGCCAAGCGTGTTGGAGTCACACCAAAGACAATACGGGAATGGCGCAAAAGGTTAGATTGGAGAAACGAAACGAACGAGTAGTAAGCGTAACGGATATTCCGGCTGCCACTATTGAAGCGTCAACCAGCAACGCGGAGACGCTTCAATGCCCACCAAGACACAAGACCCAGGCGACATTCTCGCCAACGCACTGACCCGCTACCGCAACGGCCTCGATCCGGCGCTTATCGAGCTGCCTGAGGCCGCTGTATTCCCCCATCTTATACCCGCCCAGCCGGCAACGGCACGCAAGGCCCGCACCACTGGCTCCTTGCTCGGTCGCCCCGCCCCGCGTTTTGTGAAGCGCGGCCGCAACGTGCGATACCGGCTCAAGGATGTGCTTGACTGGCTGGCTGATGCTGATGCTTACGGCAGCACTGCCGAGGTCAACGTGGCACGGAGGGCGGCATCATGACATCGACCGACTGTTACCACGGTCTGCTAACTGTCATCGGCATCGTGCTCGGAACTCTAGAAGAATGTGCGGGTTTCCTGCGCAAGACGCCAGAGGAGGGCGATGATGTTTGAGATTGCGTTTCTGTTGGCTAATGCGATTAATCGGCTGAAAAAAGCACCTACCAAAAACCACAGCCGTGAGGCTGAGGAGTGAAACCATGGCCTTTCCAATGGCACAAAAAAGCCCGGCGCAGAGCCGGGCAGTCGTCAGTCTTAAATCAGAACGCAACCATTCTACCACGCTGGAACCTGACTTCGAGCAGGCCGCCGCGTTTCTTGAGCAACTGGCACCCGGCGGCACTTTCACCTTCCAGACGTTCGACGATGACGAAGCGCGCAAAAGCCGCGATCTGGTGCGCCAATATCACGGCACGCTAGCGCAGCACTGGCAGGCACTATACCGCCTGAACAGCCAAGGTGCTGGTGTATTCGTCACTATCAACGCCACCGATGGCCAAGGCCGCAAGGCGGAAAACGTCACGGATTCGCGCGGCGTATTCGCTGACTTCGACACCGAAGGCAAAGCCACCACCCGACTGGCGGCGATACAGGGCGCGCTTGGTCTGCTGCCCACGCTGTTTGTCGAATCGTCACCGGGCAAACATCACGCCTATTGGCTGGCGGATGACCTGAAGCTAAGCGACTTCACCACGCTGCAAAAGGCGCTTATCACGGCACTTGGCACCGATCCGACGGTGAAAGACTTACCGCGCGTTATGCGTCTACCTGGCTTCATCCACCGCAAGGGCACGCCGTTTTTCACGCACCTCCTTCACAGCGATGCGCGCACTAGCGCTGGCGCGATCAAGCAGGCATTAGCGACGCATATACCCATCGAGCGCGCCCAGCACGCCACACAAGCGCCGCAGTTGGACGCTCACCCCTACGCACAACGCGCGTTAGAGAGCGCTACCAGTACTGTTGTGGGTGCCGCTGATGGCAGTCGCAACGATACGCTTAACCGAGAGGCGCATGGCGTGTTTGGTTTGGTGAAAGCAGGCCATTTGCCAGAGGCTGATGCACGACAATGCCTTGAGCGCGCGGGGGCGGGTGCCGGTTTATCACAGGGGGAAATTGACGCCACACTGGCTAGCGCCTGGCAGGCAGCATTGCCACGGGAGATACCCGAGCGGAGACTGCAAAGCAGAGAGGATGCCGTAAACAACGGGGATGATAGCGACGGTGGCGACAAGCAGGCGCAGACCGACCTTATCGTGGCGTTTGTGCAACAACACGCTGAGCTTTTTCACGACACTAACGACGAAACCTATGCCCGTCATCGGGAGAGTGGCGTAGTCCGCCGTATTGGCGGTAAGGCATTTAAGCATTGGCTGACCGCTGCGTTCTATCAGGCGCATGAGAAGGCGGTGCGCGACCAATCGCTACGCGAGGCCCGTATGACGCTCGAAGGGCTAGCCATGACGGAGGAGCGCGATGTTCATATCCGTGTGGCCAAAATGGACGGCGAGTATTGGCTTGACCTGGGAGAATCAACTAGCAGTAAAGCGGTAAAACTGCGCCCTGGTCATTGGGAGATAGTGGAGCATCCGGGTAATGTCATGTTCTGCCGCTCTGAAAGTGCGCACCCGCTACCCGAGCCAGTAAAAGGCGGAAGCCTTGATCCGCTTTGGGCTATCGTCAAGCTGCCGGGAAAGTGGCGTTTGCTAACCGTGGCCTGGCTGGTGGAGTGCCTGCGCCCGGATACGCCTTATCCGATAGCAGAAATACTCGGGGAACAGGGCAGCGGAAAATCACTTCTTCAAACGCTACTGCGCCGATTGATCGACCCAAACGCCGCCGACCTCCGCAGTGTACCGAAGTCAGCGGAAGATGTTTTCGTCAGCGGTGGCGCTAACCACATCATTTCGATTGAGAACGTCAGTCACCTAACGCCCCAGCTACAGGATGCCTTATGCGTGGTGGCCACGGGTGGCGGTTTCGCCAAGCGCAAGCTGTACTCCGACGCCGATGAAACCGTGATAACGCTCAAGCGCCCCGTCATGCTTAACGGCATTGTGGCAAGCGTTACCCAGCAAGATTTGGTGAGTCGCACGATCACAGTAGAACTGCCCGTGCTAACGGATGCACAGAGTAAGGATGATCTGGAAACGCGCTTCGAGACTGACCGCGCCAGCATCCTCGGTGCTTTACTCGACATTGCGGCTAAGGCGCTTACTTATCTGCCTGAGATGACACTTCCTGCCAATGAGCGCCCGCGCCTAGTGGAGTTTGCCTACCTCGGTATGGCCGTTGCCAAAGCGATGGGCGAAGAACCAAGCACATTCACCAAGCAGTTCAAGGAAGCCCGCCAAGATGGTCTTGAGCGAACGTTAGACGCCTCACCCGTCGCAACAGCCATTCGTGATTGGGCTGAAACGTACCCCGGCGAAGTGCAGGAAAAGACCGCCAAGCAGTGGCGCGCACTGATGGAGAACTACCGCCCTCAAGGCTGTGATACCTGGCCACGATCCGACAAAGGCATGGGCGATGCGTTACGTCGTGCTGCCCCCGCCCTGCGCCAACTCGGTATTGAGTGTAAGTGTCTCGGCAAGATTGGTGGCAGTGTGAAATGGCAAATCGGCACCCCCCATCAAAGAAAGTCTTGGAATCGAAGTCCTGCAAGTCCTGAAGTCCTGGATGATGACCGAAACAAGCAGGACATTAGGACATGCAGGACATTAGTTCCGGAAAAATCTTTAGCCGCTGATGCGTTTGAGGAGTTTTGAGCATGGCCGCTATCGACTACCTCAAGCAGCATGAACTCGAAGCGGAACTCCGGGAGGAGAACCGCCTTCGCGTTTGGCCGAAAGAAAACATCACCCCGGCGGTACGCGACTGGATCAAGCAACATAAAGCCGAACTGCTAACAGAACTCAGCGCTGCCAATCATCACCACTTCACGTTTGATGAACGGCGCCGCGCCTGGACGGTGCGCATTGGCGATAAGCGCATGACGGTAGTAAGCCCGATGGCGCGCACTAAAGCGGAAACTGCCGCGTCAGTCAGTGCTCGCTGGCCGCGTTATCAAGACGTGGAGGTAATCGCATGAGCAATCAAAGCACTTGGCTAGTGGGCTGGTTTGCAGGCCCACCGCACCTGAGAGGCAAGGCGCACTACTTCGGAGGCGGTAACAGTCTTTGCGGCATGATCCATCTAGATACCTGCCACCATCGCGCCCTGAACCCCGATGTAAATCAGCGTGATCTGTACTGCCGCAAGTGTCACCGCGCCCACCAACGCCTTTACTGGCAGCGTGTGGTAGCAGAGGCCCGGATTAGCCAGGAGAGCCGCCATGCAAAGTGAAGCCACTATCGAAGCACGCCGGTTATCGGCCAGCCTGCGCAGTATCAACGCCAACGCGGCAGAGAGCGCACATACCGTATCGCTGGCGCTGCAATCCAACCCCAATCACCACACGCTAATGGGCGCCGCTGCGATGTTGGAGACTATCGAGCAGCAACTACCACCGGGCACGCTTGCCGCGCTGATTCGCGTGCGCCTGGTACGACTGCAATGGCTGGTGAACAGCCTACTCGACAATAACCAACTACCGCCCGTTGGGTAACCATCCCATCCATTCATCTACAGATGGCAGGAATAAATAGCGCTCTGGTAGCTTGCCGGGGTGCTACTTACATGACCCCAAACATCGCCTTTAATCTTCTCCCCACTGATCAAGTCCGCCAGGCTGTGTATGATGGTTCCATACATTACTCATTGCACTTAGACCCGGAGATGCACCGTGAACACGGAGAGTCACTCGCAGCTTGCTGCCTTTATCTGGTCGGTCGCGGACCTTCTGCGCGGCGATTTCAAGCAATCTCAGTACGGCCGTATCATCTTGCCGTTTACGCTGCTGCGTCGCTTGGAATGTGTATTGGCGCCCACCAAGGCCGAGGTGATAAAAGCCGCTGAAATCCATCAGAACAAGCCCGAGGCAGTCCGCGAAAAGCTACTGCTACGCGCCGCCGATCAGCCGTTTTTCAATGCGTCACCGCTGGCGCTGGGTTCGCTATCCGATACCCAGACCAGCGACGACCTGATGAGCTATGTGCAGTCGTTTAGCCAGAGTGCCCGCGAGATCTTCGAGCACTTCGAGTTCGAAAGCTTTGTTCAGCAGCTCAGCGCCAATGACTTGCTTTACAAGGTGGTGCAGCAGTTTGCGGCGATTGACCTAAGCCCGGCGCGTGTTACCAACCACGGCATGGGCGGCATCTTTGAAGAGTTGATTCGTAAGTTTGCCGAAAGCTCCAACGAGACCGCCGGGGAGCACTTCACACCCCGCGATATCGTTCACCTGACGACTTCACTGGTGCTGACCGGCCAAGAAGCCAAGCTCAAGCCCAATAGCATCGTGACCGTGTATGACCCAACGGCGGGTACGGGCGGCTTTCTTTCCGAGAGCGACGAGTATATTCAGCAGGTCAGCCAGAACGTGACCGTCTCGCTGCACGGGCAGGAACTTAACCCCGAGTCCTACGCCATCTGTAAGGGCGATATGTTGGTCAAAGGGCAAGAGGTCGAGCAGATTAAGCTAGGCAACACGCTCTCCGATGACCAGCTGGCGGGTGAGCGCTTTGATTACATGCTGTCCAATCCGCCGTTTGGGGTCGAGTGGAAGAAGGTACAAAAGCAAGTCACCGATGAACACAAACATCGCGGTTACGATGGCCGTTTTGGCCCTGGTTTGCCGCGGGTCTCCGATGGCTCGCTGTTGTTTTTGATGCACCTGGTCGCCAAGATGCGCACTCGCCAGGACGGGGGCTCTCGCATTGGCATCATCCTCAACGGCTCGCCGCTGTTTACCGGCGGCGCGGGCAGTGGGGAGTCCGAGATTCGCCGCTATCTGCTGCAGCATGACCTGGTGGACGCCATCATCGGCCTGCCCACGGATATGTTCTACAACACCGGCATTGCCACCTATGTGTGGGTGCTCTCCAACGACAAGCCCGCAAAGCGCAAGGGCAAGGTGCAGCTGATCAACGCCACGGACCGCGCAAGCAAGATGCGCAAGTCGCTGGGCAGCAAGCGCCAGTACATCACCGACCGCGATATTGATGATGTCGTGCGGCTTTACGGCGCCTTTGAAGAAAACGATGAGAGCAAAATCTTCCCGATAGAAACCTTTGGCTATCGGCGGATTACCGTCGAGCGGCCTCTGAGATTCAGGTTTGATGAAACGTGTGAGCTAGGTATAGAGCAACTTAAAGAAGATAAGAAATTCATCAGTTGGCCTGAGCATGTCCAATGGGGAGTGTTGAACGTACTCTTAGGTATGGCTGGCTACTGCCGCGATCATGGCCCGATCCTAAACCGAGAAGTATTTAGGGGTCAGCTCAAAGATAAGATGCGAGAACATGCGAAAAAAGGTGAATTTTCGGCATTACATTTAAAGTTGATTGAAAAATATGTTGGCAAGAGATCAGACGAAGCAGACATTTGCCTGGACAAGCACGGCAACCCCGAGCCGGACACCGGCCTGCGCGATAACGAGAACGTGCCCTACGACGAGTCGGTGTTTGAGTACTTCGAGCGCGAAGTAATACCCCACGTGCCGGATGCCTGGATTGACGAGGAGAAGCGCGACGAGCTTGATGGCCGCATCGGCATCGTCGGTTTCGAGATCCCGTTTAACCGCCACTTCTACCAGTTCACACCGCCGCGCCCGCTGGAGGAAATTGACGCCGACCTCAAAGCCTGCACCGACAAGATCAAGCAAATGATCGAGGAGCTGTCGGCATGAGCTATCCCGCCTATCCCGAATACAAGGACTCCGGCGTTGAGTGGCTTGCTGAAGTGCCAGCACATTGGGGACTTAAAAAGTTCCGCTACTTATTTCAAGAAAGTGGAGAAAAGATCGAAGATGAAGTCGTCGGAGAGATGCTATCTGTATCTGGATACAGAGGTATTGAAGTTAAGAAATATGAAGACGAAAATAAAAAAAGAACGGACTCTGAACTCTCAGGGTATCGCATTGTTCGTCCGAGCCAACTTGTTGTAAACACTATGTGGCTTAATTATGCAGGGCTAGGGGTCTCAAACTACGAGGGTCACGTGAGCCCAGCGTACCGTAGCTATTGGATAAATAGCCATCTAAATAAAAGATTCATTCATCACCTGATGAGAAGTGAGAGCTATGTCAAAGGCTATACCAAATACCTGACTGGAATACGCCCAAATTCGCTACAAATGAGCAGGGATGACCTGATGTCATTTCCTGTGCTTATTCCTTCCCGTTATGAACAAGATGCCATTGCTTCTTTTCTCGACCACGAAACGGCTCGCATCGACGCCTTGGTGGACGAGCAGCAGCGCCTGGTCGAGCTTCTCAAGGAAAAACGCCAGGCGGTGATTTCCCATGCCGTCACCAAAGGGCTCGATCCCGATGTGCCGATGAAAGATTCCGGGGTGGAGTGGCTGGGGGAAGTGCCGGTGCATTGGGAGGTTTCAAGGCTGAAGCATGTTACGAACCAAATAATTGACTGTCCACATGAAACGCCAGTATATGATCCTGATGGTGATTTTTTGGTTATAAGAACAGCGGATCTGGAGCATGGAGTTCTGGACCCGCGCCTCATGTACCGGCTTAACGTAGAACAATACAGGGTTAGGACAAGAAGATCTGTTCTTGGCTGTGGCGATATTGTTTATGGTAGAGAAGGTGAGAGATGGGGGCATGCTGCCCTAGTGCCGGAAAGCGGTATATATTGCCTTGGGCAAAGGATGATGCAGTTTATCCCTTCCCATGTGATGTGCTCTGAGTTTCTTATGTGGCAGCTAAATTCCAATAATGTATATCGACAAGGAAGTGTGGATGTTGTTGGCGCCACTTCCCCACATGTTAATGTCTCCACCATAAAGAATTACTTTATAGTCGTCCCCGCTAGAAGTGAGCAATCCATCATTGCGCAGTTTTTGAATGAAGAGTCGACCGCATTCGATGAACTTATTCACTCTGCGAATTCTACAGTTGAGTTGTTGTATGAACGCCGCTCAGCCCTGATATCCGCCGCTGTGACCGGCAAAATTGACGTGCGTGGCTGGCAACCGCCGGAGGACTCGATAATTCAAGAGGTGAGCCAACAGGAGGCGGTATGACGCAAGGACGCAGCATCCGGTTGTTTCTGGTAGATGGCACGCCTAACGGCTTGCTCACCGCCGAGATCATGAACTGGACAGGCCATGTGCTCACCGGTCCGCGTACTAAGCTGACAGAGCTAGTACAGCGCCCCGAGTGTGGCCGTACCGGTATCTACTTTCTAGTGGGGCCTGACCTGGAAGGCAGCCCGCGCCCGCAGGTGTACATCGGTGAAAGCGATGATGTGGGCACCCGCCTCAAACAGCACAACCGGCCAGAAGACAAAGGCGGAAAGGATTTCTGGGAAAAGGTCTGCCTGGTCACCAGCAAGGACCAGAACCTCACCAAAGCCCATGTGAAATACCTGGAAAGCCTACTGATTCAGTCAGCAGGCGAGCTTGGCCGCTGCAAGTTGGTCAACGGCACCGCCCACGAATACATCAACCTGCCGGAATCCGACCGCGCTGATATGGCGTTTTTTGTCGAGCAGATCCGCACTGTACTGCCGGTGCTTGGGTTGGATTTCCTTCGTCAGCGTCAAACCCCATTAACACAAAGTAAAGCACAGCCTGCTCCACCAGTGCCCATCACCACCTTTGAAATGAACATACCCAAGTACAAAATCACCGCGTGGGCACAGGAAGTTGACGGTGAGTTTATCGTGCTGGCAGGCAGCAAAGCTCGCGAATGTTGGGCCAGCAAGACTGACTACGCGAGCTATAAGCCTCTCTACGAACAACTGACGGAAGAAGGCGTGTTAGTAACTGATGCGACAGGGAGCATGAGTTTTTCTCGCGATCACGCATTTTCAAGCCCTAGCGCCGCTGCGGCGGTAGTTTCTGGCCGCCCTGCCAATGGCCGAACGGTTTGGATAGAAAAAAACAGTCGGAAGACATACGGTGAATGGCAAGATCAGCAGGTGAATGCCGCCCTAAGTTAAGGATCACGAGCCAAAAGGACAGCAAATGCTCTATCGCATTCAAAACGATGACGAGACCGGATATCTCGAACGTCATAATGCTACGACGCTTCAATCGTTATCTTCCCATTACAAAGAAGCTGACTTGCAGCGGTGGATTTTCCACCATTTAGATTCGGTTTTGCGCACGGATGAGTTGCTCCCTATCCAGCAAGCCACTAGAGGTGAAGAAGCTGATATTACTGCCGTAGATGCTAGCGGGCGGCTTTTTATTTTTGAGTTGAAGCGCTGGGAGGCACACTCTGAAAACCTTTTACAGGTCATGCGCTATGCCCAAATTTCCAGCCAGTGGGGGTACGAGCATCTCAACAAGCTATATCAAAAGCTGAATAAGTCAGAAGGAAAGCTAAGCGAAGTTCATCAAGAGGTCTTCGGGCTTTCAAATCCTCTAGAAAGAGCTTCCTGGAACCATGATCAAGTGTTGGTCGTCATCACTAATGGACTCGACTACGCGACGCGAAAAGCGATTAAATATTGGAATAGCAAAGGAATTAACATTCGTGCCTGGATATATCGGGTTTACGAGATTAACGGGCAACCTTTCTTGGATATCAATGCATTTGGACAAGAAGACGATCCCCACGAGGATCGCCCAATGCGTTATCACCTAGTCAATACCAATCACAGCAATGATCCCATTTCGCATCACTATATGCTGAACGAGGGGCGCGCCGCTGCCTTTTATACCCCCTGGAAAAACAAGATAGATAATATCGAGAAAGGGGATTGGGTATTTCTCTACTATAGTGGGCATGGAGTGGTTGCTTACGGTAAATGCCAGTCAGAAACGCCTTCTTTAAAGGCACCGCCACACGCACCTGAGGATCATCATCAAGAGCATTTCGTGACGTTATCGCCATTTTATCGGCTTGAGCGCAGTGTTAGTCCTTCAGAGTTGCGGGATGCGGCGGGTTATCATGTGCCATTAGTCAGCACTTATACCCAATTACGCACGACGGGTGGCGATTCACTGAAAAGCCATTGTGACCGTCATAGGCAAGCAGACTCTCAAAGCATGTAAGGATTCTATATGGCCGACAGCAAGGAAGCTCAGTTCCAGCAAGACATCATCGACGCTATGGTGGCCGGGGGCTGGAAGACCGGCGCGGCTAGCGGCTACGACCGCACCACGGCGCTCTATACCGAAGATTTACTCGGCTATGTAAAAGAGGCCTGGCCCGAGCGTTGGGAGAAGTTTTGCAAAGCCAACCCCCAAGCCTCTGAGCAAGTATTCGTGCAGAAGGTGGTGCGCGAACTGGAGCGGGCGGGCACGTTGGACGTGCTGCGCCATGGCTTCAAAGTGCCCGGGGTGGCGTTTGATCTATGTAGCTTTAAACCCGACCACGGCATGAACCCTGAAGCGCTTTCCCGCTATCGCGCGAACCGCTTGCGCGTGGTGCCGGAAGTCTCCTACTCGCCCCATGCCCGAGAAAAAGGCCAGGGCAGCCAAAGCTATAACCCACGTCTGGACTTGGTGCTGTTCGTTAACGGCATCCCCACCGCGACGCTGGAGCTGAAAAGCGAGTTCAAGCAGTCGGTGGAAAATGCTAAGCGCCAATACCGCAATGACCGTCCACTCAAAGACTCCATTACCCGTAAAGTCGAGCCACTACTGGCATTCAAGCGCGGTGCGCTGGTGCATTTCGCCGTCAGCCAGGCCGAAGTGGCCATGGCTACCAAGCTTGCTGAAAAAGACACCTTCTTTCTGCCGTTTAACCGTGGCACTGAAGGCGGCGGTGCCGGTAACCCACCACCGGAAGATGAAAACCGTTACGCCACGGCTTACTTGTGGGAGCAGGTCTTCGCGCTGGATGCTTGGCTGAAAATTCTTGGGCGCTTTTTGCACTTGGAGCAGAAAACCACCGAAGATTTCCACGGGCGGCGCAAAACGAAAGAAACGCTGATCTTTCCCCGTTATCACCAGTGGGAAGTGGTTAACCAACTGATCGAGACCACCCAGGCGGAAGAGGCCGGGCAGCGCTATTTGGTGCAGCACAGTGCGGGCTCGGGTAAATCTAACTCCATTGCGTGGCTCGCTCATCAGCTGGCGAATCTTTACGACGAAGGCGGCCAGCAAAAGCGCTTCAACTCGGTGATTGTGGTCACCGACCGCACGGTGCTCGATAGCCAGCTCCAAGACACCATTTATCAGTTCGAGCACGCCCACGGCGTGGTGTGTCCGATTACCCGTGATGTCGGCAACCAGAGCAAATCCGAACAGCTGGCCGAAGCGTTGGCGAGCAATACCCGCATTATCATCGTCACCATTCAGACCTTCCCAGCGCTGTTTGATGCCTTGGACAAGCGCCCAGTGCTTGCCCAAGGTCGCTACGCGGTGATCGCCGATGAAGCACACTCCTCACAAACTGGCAGTTCCGCTACCAAGCTAAAAGCCTTGTTGGCCGCTGCGGGTGAGAACGCAGATAGCGATGAAGAGATTAGTGCCGAAGTGATGTTGGATGCAGCTGTGTCGTCACGCCGCCCCAATGAACAAATCAGCTACTACGCCTTTACCGCCACGCCCAAAGCCAAAACGCTGGAACTCTTTGGCCGCGTGCCGGACCCGAGCCTGCCACCCAGCGCCGACAACAAGCCCGAGCCGTTTCACCTCTACTCCATGCGCCAAGCGATCGAAGAGGGCTTTATCCTCGATGTGTTGCGCAACTACGTGACTTACAGCACCGCCTGGAAGCTCGCCCACCCGGACGATGAAGACCACGAAGTGGATGCCAAAAAGGCGTCTCGCACACTGGCGAAATGGGTGCGTCTACACCCTTACAACATCGCCCAGCGCGTCGAAGTGATTGTCGAGCATTTCCGCGCCAATGTGCGGTATCTGCTGGATGGGCAGGCCAAAGCCATGGTGGTCACCGCCAGCCGCCAAGAGGCGGTGCGCTATCAGCTCGCGATGCGTGAGTATGTGGAAGACAAAGGCTACGACGATGTTCACCCGCTTGTGGCGTTCTCCGGCACCGTGCCGCCCGATGAGGTAATTCCCGAAGAGGTTAGCGAGTCTAGCCAACTGCTCAACCCTGGCGTGCGGGGGCGCGATTTAGCGCAAGCGTTGGACACCGACGACTTCAACGTGATGATTGCCGCTAACAAGTACCAGACCGGCTTTGACCAGCCCAAGCTGTGCGCCATGTACGTGGATAAAAAGCTGCAAGGCGTGGACTGCGTACAAACACTCTCGCGGCTCAACCGGCTATTTCCCGGCAAGCAGACGTTTATCCTCGATTTCTACAACGACCCCGAGGACATTCTCGACGCCTTCGCGCCGTACTACCGCAAGGCCGAGCTAGCGGACGTTTCCGACCCGCAAGTGGTGTATGACCTCAAGCGCACCCTGGACGCCAGCGGCATTTACCACTGGCCCGAGGTTGAAGCCTTTGCCACCGCTTTTTTCGACCCCAAGGCGCCGGCTTCACGGCTAACTTACTATTGCCAGCCCGCCCAGGAACGCTTCAAAAAGCGCTATGAGGCGATTCTGGAGCAGCAAGACACCTGGAAAGAAGAGCGCCGCCAGGCGGAACGCCAAGGCGATGAGAAGGGCGTTAAACGCGCCGAGCAAGAGTTGGAAGACGCCGGTAAGACCCGCGATGAGCTCGACCTCTTCCGCAAAAACTTGCAAAGCTTCGTGCGTACCTACGAGTTTCTGAGCCAAATTATTCATTTCGATGACGCCGAGCTAGAACAGCTTTGCGTATTCGCCAAACACCTTCACCCGCTGCTGCGCGTTGACCGCTTAATGGAGGAAGACCCCCTCGACGTCAGTGAGCTTGAACTGGACAGCTACCGCCTCACTAAGCGCGCCGAACAGCGCCTTTCGCTGGAAGAGAGCGAAGGCGAGTACGGGTTGAAGCCTATCTCTGACGTTGGCTCTGGCAAGCCCTATGACCCGGAAACCCAGCGGCTCAATGAGATCATCGACCGCTTAAACGATCTTTATGGCGCCGATATCAGCGACGAAGACAAATTGCACTTTGCTAACGGCATTGCCGACCGCATTGAGCGCGATGACGCGGTGATGGCGCAAATTCAGAACCATGATGAAAATCAGGTGATGCATGGGCTATTTCCCAAGCGCGTCACCGATGCGGTAATTGATGCTATGAGCGACCATGAAAAGCTCACCATGCCGGTACTTGAAAACGAAGAGACCGGCAAGCAGTTTGCGCTGTTGATACTCAAGCTGCTAGCAGGGCGAGATACCGATCGGTATTCAGTTAACAGCTAAGGAGAAAGTCAAGATGAGTAATTTAATCGCAATATGGATGCCGCCCAACGAGCCATCCCCCGTTCAGGAAGTGTTGATGGTAGCCGTCAGCCCAACCCAATCCCAAATGGACGCACCGCTGCTGATGAACTTTCTAATCAACAAGGTGTACCAGCTAGCACTCGCAGAGGACGAGGAAGCCGGGGTGGGCAGCGCGCGAATGATACTGGAGCGAGCACCGGGGTTAGGGGACGCAATCGCCAGCCAGGGGCTAACAACGCCACAGGAAATGGCCGAGGCAATGCCGATGGTGGACGAAATTAGTTGGATGATTCAGTCGTACCCGACAATCAAGCCAACGCAGGACCCGGAAGCTAAGGAAATGCTGGAAGAACAAACGTTAGAAGCGTGGGTGGGAGCGCTACAGGAGGCACAGCCCTGAACTTTCATTTTCTCCAAAGGCTTGACCAATGGGTACTGTGATCCTAACCCAGTGTTTAAAAAATGCGCGTTGGCGGTGACAGGGAAAGTATTGGCGTCGCCATCGCAGATTCAGACACCTTCCATAGGATCGTTGGACTAAATTTACTTCTTCTTACTCTTCCAGGTCCCACCATATTGATAAGAACTCTCATAAACCGTTTTGACTTCAACCAGACACTTACTGCAAAGAAATACCCAATCAGTTAGTTTCCCGTACCGACACCGGTAGAGAACATCTTTTGAGCTATCACATTTGAAACATGCTTTAGTTCTAAATCGCATTATGATTTCGGACTCGTTGGGATTTTCCGTGGTGACCCACCATCTTTTGTTTTGCCAAGTTGAGAAGACTCGCCTTGCTTTTGGTGGATCTATTTCGTGTTCTTTAGCACTCTAATTTCAAAAGTATTGTGCTTGCTAGTTGCTAAGGTTGTTGAAATACAGTGGTCAGAAGTAACGTCACAAGAGCGCATAACGCCGGATAGCGCCGTCTTGTAACTGATAACTGAACAGAACAAAGGTATTATAGGGTTTTAGCCATCCGTGAGGATCGCCATATGAGCAAGTACGACTGGGAAACTATTAACGCAGATTACCGCACCGGTCAGCACAGCGTTCGGGCACTCGCCACCAAGCACGCTGTTACCGAAGGCGCGATTCGAAAACGTGCTCGCACTGAAGGCTGGCAACGCGACTTGAGCCAGCACGTTAAAACCGCCACCCACGCCAAACTAGTACGCAGCGAAAGTACGCAAAATGGTACGCATCTTCCAGACGATGACCAGGCACTGGTTGAATCTGCCGCTGATACCAACGTCCGTGTTATCACTGGACATAGGCAGGCAATCGGCCGCTGGAAAAGCCTCGGTAACAAACTCGCTACCACTCTGGAAAGCATAGACGTGACGGCAGACAACGTCGCTGACTTCGCGCGAACGCTTAATTCAGGGGTAGATTCACTAGGTAAGTGCATTCGGCTAGAAAGGCAGGCTTTTGGGCTAGATAGCGAAACATCTCAGGAAGAAAGCCCATTTTCACACATGACCATGGAAGAACTAGACGCGGAGATCAACGCGTTACTTGAGAAGCGATCAGCCGCCAAGTAAGGCGACGAGCGCTTACCTTCCGGC
The DNA here is from genome assembly GCF_031451755.1 of Vreelandella vilamensis. NCBI lineage: Bacteria > Pseudomonadati > Pseudomonadota > Gammaproteobacteria > Oceanospirillales > Halomonadaceae > Vreelandella > Vreelandella vilamensis. Next base: position 48,582 of record NZ_JARWAN010000024.1, read on the forward strand.
TGAAACCTCGCAAGCGACTTTCTGACGACTGCTACCTATTTGCTACCTAAAAGTCTTGAAATGAAAAAACGGCCACTTGCTGTATTAGCTAAGTGGCCGTTTTTATTGAATTCTTTGGTCGGAATAGCAGGATTCGAACCTACGACCTCTGCCTCCCGAAGGCAGCGCTCTACCAAGCTGAGCTATATTCCGAGAGTTGAAGGCTTTACCATTCAACGAGTGCGGATGATACGCACCCGTTGAATGCTTTTCAAGAACTATTGGCAAAATTCTAGCTGTGGTTTGCCTATGTGTCAGGTATTTCGCTCCACCGCGAGGCGGGCGAGTTTGGCCATGGTGTCCCGGTAGGGGCTTGCTGGCAAAACGTCGAGTTGAGCGAGGGCTTTATCGGCCATTTCTTCGGCGCGCGCGCGGGTATAGGTTAAGGCGCCGGTGGCGTTAACGATCTCCATTACCGCATCCAGTTGCTCTAACCCACCTTTGCGAATGGCTTGGCGAATCAGCTTGGCCTGTTCGGGGGTGCCTTTCTCCATGGCGTGAATTAGCGGCAGCGTGGGTTTGCCTTCGGTCAGATCATCCCCCACGTTTTTGCCCATGGCGTTAGCGTCGCCTTGGTAGTCGAGAAGATCATCAATCAGTTGGAAGGCGAGGCCCAGATAGCGCCCGTAATATTGCAGGGCGCGCTCCTGTTCGGGTGAAGCCTCGGCCAGCACGGCGCCGCTGTGGGAAGACGCCTCAAACAGCATCGCGGTTTTGCCTTGGATGGTGTCAAAATAGTCCGCCTCAGAGATATCCGGGTTGCCGATATTGGTCAGTTGTTGCACTTCGCCTTCGGCAATGACGCAGGTGGCGGCCGAAAGAATCGCCATGATGCGCATAGAGCCCACATTTACCATCATTTGAAAGGAGCGCGAGTAAAGAAAATCGCCCACTAATACAGACGGTGCATTCCCCCAGCTGTCGTTGGCGGTTTTTTTGCCGCGCCGCAGGTGTGACTCATCCACCACGTCATCATGTAATAGTGTTGAGGTGTGCATGAACTCGATCAGGGTCGCCAAGGTGATGTGCTTGTCACCGTCATAGTTGAGCGCGCGCGCGGCAAGGAGCACAAGAAGCGGGCGTAGGCGCTTGCCGCCGCTTTCGATGATGTACTGGCTGATGGTGGCTACCAGTGGCACTCTAGAGTCGAGTTGCTCGACAATAGTGCGGTTAACGGCGTTAAAGTCATCCGCCACCACGGTATGCAGCGGTAAAGGTGAGGTGCTGGCAGGTGGGGGTGAAGAGGCGTTTGCAGTCATTAATCCGTTCATCGCGGCAGGTGGAGACGGCAAGGCCGCCTGATAAAGTTGATGTCATGCTATGGGGCCGCCTGTTGGGCGTCAAGGCACGGCAGCGCAAGTGTGGCAATAGTTGTGGTAATGCCACAAACTCGCTATAATCCGCGACCCGCTCATCATGCTCCCTGTCAGATGGCTGCCGAAAGGGGCGCCACTCGCCGCAGGTCGACCAAGAGCCAAGCCGATGAGCGCCGTCATTGCCGTGAACGCGGTGGTATGGCAACAGTGATCCGTCCTGGAGAGAGACATGTTCGCAGTAATCAAAAGCGGTGGTAAGCAGTACCGCGTTGAAGAAGGTCAGACGCTCAAGCTTGAGAAAATCGAAGTCGCTACCGGCGAAACGATTGAGTTTGATGAAGTGCTGTTAGTCGGTAACGACGATGACGTCACCGTTGGCGCACCGCTTGTCGAGGGCGCTAAAGTATCGGCGGAAATCGTCGATCACGGTCGTGGTGATAAAGTGACCATCATCAAGTTCCGTCGTCGTAAGCACAGCATGAAGCGTCAGGGCCACCGTCAGTGGTTCACCGAAGTCAAAATTACCGGAATTTCCGCTTAAGCGGTTTATTCCCCAGTAGGAGGATTTTGCAATGGCACATAAAAAGGCAGCCGGCTCCACGCGTAACGGTCGCGACAGCGAATCCAAACGCCTTGGTGTGAAACTGTTCGGCGGCCAGGCGGCCACCCCGGGCAACATTATCGTGCGTCAGCGCGGCACCAAGTTTCACGCGGGCACTGGCGTTGGCATTGGTAAAGATCACACCCTCTTCGCGCTTGACGAAGGGTTGGTGAAGTTTGAAACCAAAGGCCCGAAAAACCGTAAGTTCGTCAGCATCGTTTCTGCCTAAGCAGACTCGCGGCGAATAAAGAAAAGCCCCGCTATGGCGGGGCTTTTTTGTCTGTAGGGCGTGTTTTGGCGTACACCGTTTTAACGCGCTCCATGGACGTTTTGTAGTTATTGGCGGCGGAAGCGGCCAGGAGAAGATTCCATGCAGTTTGTCGATGAAGCTTCCATCATCGTTGAAGCCGGCAAAGGCGGCAACGGTTGTCTGAGCTTTCGCCGCGAAAAGTATGTGCCCAAAGGCGGCCCGGATGGCGGCGACGGCGGGCACGGTGGCAGCGTTTACCTGATTGGTGACGATGCGCTCAATACGCTGATTGATTTCAAGTACCAGCGCTTCTATAAGGCCGAAAATGGCCAGGGGGGCATGGGACGCCAGATGAGCGGCAAAGCAGGTGAAGACCTGCACGTGAAAGTCCCGGTCGGCACCACGGTGATCGACGAGGACACGCTCGAAGTGATCGCCGATGTCACCGAGATTGGTCAGGTCGTGCTCGTGGCAGATGGCGGTCGTCGCGGTTTAGGCAATATTCATTTTAAATCGTCGACCAACCGAGCGCCGCGGCGCACTACGCCGGGCACCGAGGGCGATCGCCGCAACTTGCGCCTGGAAATGAAGGTGATGGCCGATGTCGGCCTGCTCGGGATGCCGAATGCGGGCAAGTCGACGCTGATCCGCTCGGTCTCGGCGGCCAAGCCTAAGGTCGCCAACTACCCGTTCACTACCTTGGTGCCCAACCTCGGTGTGGTGAAACTCGGCCTGCACGAGCACTTCGTGATGGCCGATGTGCCGGGGTTGATCGAAGGCGCCTCCGATGGTGCCGGGTTGGGTCTGCGCTTTTTGAAGCATTTGACCCGCACGCGCCTGTTGCTTCACGTGGTCGATGTGGCGCCCTTCGACGAATCCGACCCGGTGGCAGCGGCCAAAGCTATCGTCCACGAGCTGGGGGAGTTTTCGCCCGCGCTTGCCGAGCGCCCGCGCTGGCTGGTGCTGAATAAGTTCGATCTGCTGCCGGAAGAGGAGCGAGAGGCTCGCGCTCAAAGGATCATCGACGCGCTGAACTGGGAAGGCCCGGTGTTTCGTATTTCGGCGATCAGCAACGAGGGCACCGACGCCCTGGTGCAGGCAGCCCATCGCTGGTTGACCGAGCAGCAGCGCCTGGAGAACGAAGACGAAGAGGCGCACGCCCACGAGCAAGAGATGCGCCGACGCATGGAAGACGAGTCGGTGGCGCGTACCGAGGCGCGGCTAGGGCGCAAACGTAAGCCCCGCGATGAAGATGACGACGACTTTGACGACGATGATTACGACGTCGAAGTGGAGTACGCCCCTTAATGACGGCGTTAGCGATGGATGGAGAGGTAATGTGAGCGAGCAGGCACTCGGTCGCGAGACGCTGAGCGGTGCGCGGCGTGTGGTGGTGAAAATTGGTAGCGCGCTGTTAACCAACGATGGCCGTGGGCTGGATGACGCCGCCATTGGCCGCTGGGTCGATCAGATCGCCGCGCTCCATCAGCGCGGTATTGAGGTCGTGCTGGTTTCCTCCGGGGCGGTAGCGGCTGGCATGGTGCGCTTGGGGTGGCAAGTTCGCCCGAGCGCTGTGCACGAACTGCAAGCCGCCGCGGCGGTGGGCCAGAACGGGTTGACCCAGTGTTACGAGCTGCATTTTGCTCGCCACGGCATGCTCACCGCGCAAGTGCTGCTGACCCACGATGACCTTTCCAATCGCAAGCGCTACCTCAACGCACTCTCGGCGTTGCGTACGTTGGTAGAAATGCGCGTGGTGCCGGTGATCAATGAAAACGATACCGTGGTCACCGACGAGATTCGCTTTGGCGATAACGATACCCTCGGCGCACTGGTGGCCAATCTGCTCGAAGCCGATGCGCTGTTTCTGCTGACCGACCAGGAAGGGCTGTTTGACGCTGACCCACGCCATAACCCCAGCGCGCAATTGATCGCGGAAGGGCGTGCCGATGACCCGCGCTTGGCCGCAGTGGCGGGTAGCGGCGGGGCGCTAGGCCGTGGCGGCATGAGCACTAAAGTCCGCGCGGCGCAGTTAGCTGCGCGCTCCGGGGCGGTGACGGTGATCGCCAGCGGCCGCCAACCCGAGGTGCTCACCCGGCTAATGGCAGGCGAGCGGTTGGGCACACTCTTGCGGCCTGAACAGGCGCCCATCGCCGCGCGTAAGCGCTGGCTGGCCGGGCAGCTGCAGGTGCGCGGTACGCTGATTCTCGATGCCGGGGCGGTGAAGGTGCTGCGCGATAAAGGCTCAAGCCTTTTGGCGGTGGGCGTGCGTGAGGTGCAGGGCGGCTTTCGTCGTGGCGATATGGTTACCTGCGTGGACGAACAAGGCTTATTGGTAGCGAAGGGGCTGGTGAACTACGGCGCCGAAGAGGCGCGCCAGCTCGCAGGCCAGCCGAGCCATCAAATCGAAGCCATCCTGGGCTACATGGAAGCCCCCGAGCTAATCCATCGCGATAACCTCGTCATTGTGTGATCGGTTATTGTGTCATCGGTCATTGCGCAACCAATCATTGTGTAATGAGCCGTGTGACCAGGCGGTTGGTTAACGCTAACGCGGCGGCAAGGGAATCTGGCGCGGCCAACCGCTGGGCACGATGAAAACGCGCTGGGTTTGGCCGAGGTGGGGGTGGTAAAGCATCGCCTGCTGCGGCGCGTTGTAGGCAATCACGCGGTCGAGAATCGGCGTGATGACGCCATCTAACGGCTGAAAGTTGGCTAAGGGCGGCGGCGCGAGCCAGTGCGGCTTTTCCAACCACGTGGCAAGCGTATCGCGTGGAAAACCAACAGCCAGTGCCGGCCAGTCATGTACGTAGCACCAAAGGCCACGCCGATGCGCCGCCGTTGCCCCCTTAGGGGGCGAAAGCCTCGCGTGCCAAGGGTAAAAAAGGACGCCGGGCAGCGCGAGCTGCGAGCGAATAGGCGGCAGTGCTTCGCCGCTGTCACGCGGTGCGAGCCAGTGCGCCAGCGTTTGCTGTGCAGGCGGTGTGTGCGCGATGGGCAGTTGGTGGCGGGCAATGTGCTGGCATTTGAGCGCCAAGCTATCTAACCCGCCCGGCCCGATCCAGCGGCTTAAACTCGCCTCTTCACCCGGCCCATCGGGCAGCCCCAGGTAGAACTTGATCGCCACTTCCAAGTGAATGGGCGCGGGGTCAACGCGGGTGCGGTAGAGAATATCCAGCTCGCCCAGTGTATTGCGCCGCTGGAAAATACGCACGTTAGTCGCCAGCAGACGCGTATCGGGGGCATGGTCGAGCACGTAGTGCCATAGCCGCTCATGGTAATGCCCCATCCGGGAATGCCGCAGTGCATGCCAAGAAAACGTCTCAACGGCCTGACGCTGGCGTGCTAGCCAGTGGGCAAGTGCATGCGCGTATTCCCACCCAAGCGCTTTTAAGCTGGGTCGGCCGGAAATCCCGGGCAGCACTAGGATATCGGGAGTGTGGAGCAGCCAAGCGATATCCCGCAGGGCAGGGTATTCCACCTCCGCGGTCACGTTTTCCAGGCAGGGCGTATGGCCATGCGACGGCCATTGAGCAATCTCGGTTTTCAAGAAGACTCCTTCTGTCACATGGCATCGTTTCGTGTCTTCATTGACGGTCAAGGTAACATGTCGACCGTTTGAACACAGTTCCGCCGCATTCTGCGACTCAATTCTGTGAATGAATCGTCAGTTAAGGCGGGGCAAGGCCATCGCCTTGCTTGTTGTTTTTTATGGATGAATATATAGTTAAGTGATGGCTTTTATTCGTTCTGACACCCTGACACTTCAGGTGACAAGCGCCGAACAACAGGCGGCGTTGGCGGAAACGCTGGCGCTGTACCGGCGATTCGTGCGCGATCTGATGACAGTGGCCTATGCCCACTGGCCTGCCGTGGGCATTTATCAGGAGAACGAGGTCATTAGTGTCGTCGAAGGCTTGATGCACCCAACGAAAGATCGACCTGTTGTACGCTACGATTATTTTCCCCGACGCTACTACAAATTCCCGTCGTACCTTCGCCGCGTGGCCATCATGGACGCGGTGGGCCAAGTACGCTCCTTTGTCACCCGTTACGACGCTTGGCAACGGGGTGAGCGTAAGCACCCGCACGCCAAGCCACCTCGGCTAACGGCCAGCACCCAAACCTTCCCCAGCCTTTACAAAAACCAGTGCATTAAGCTCAACGACGATGCCACGTATGCGTGGGTCAAGGTGCGCCATCGCAACGACTGGATTTGGATGGGATTTCGGCTGAAAGGAAAATGCCGGTTTCGGGGGAAAGGGGTCGCTAAATCGCCTCTATTAACCTTCAACGGACGGCAGTGGAAGCTCTCACTGCCCGAGCAGTACCACCCGCCCAAGCCAGCCAAAGACGTACCGGATCGGGTGTTAGCCGTGGATGTTGGCATTAACACGGCGGCCACCTGGGCGGTAGTCGATGCTCAAGGCACTGTCCACGCACGCGGGTTTATCTCGCGCACGGATAAAGACCGGGAGTATCGGCTAATGAACCGCATCCGCCAAGCGGCACGGAAGCAGGCCCGCCACGGCAGCCGGTTACCACCGGGCTTTTGTGCTCGCGATCACCAACGCCTGACCCATCTGGCGGATCATCAGGCCCACCAACTCAGTCGGCACCTGGTGGACTTGGCGGTAGATCACCACTGCCACGCCATTGTGGCGGAAGACCTGAAAGGCTGGCGCCCCAAAGCAGGCAAAAAGCGCACGCCGATGAAGGCGCGGTTTCACCGCTGGTTTCATCGCATGCTGGTGCGGCGGATCGAAAGCAAGGCGGCCGAAGTGGGCCTGCGCAGTGCACTAGTATACGCACGCGGTACGTCACGCCAAGCCTTCGATGGCTCGGGACCAGTAAAACGTGACGCGGCCAACTATAGTCAATGTACTTTCCAAAGCGGCAAGCGCTACCACGCCGATCTTAATGCCGCCTACAACATCGCCGCACGCGGCCATGTGTATTATCAGGGCCGTCAGCGCAAGCCGACCGCCCGTGCCGGTTCGCCGAAGTCGACCGGCACGCCGAGAACCCCGGTAACGCTGTCCACGCTTTGGTCACAAAGTGCGTGAGAGTGATTGGAATCCGCGATTCACTTCTGTGAATGAATCGTCGGAGGGTTCAAAGCGTTGTGGTCTCGTCAAGCAATCGTCTATTTGGAAGGTCTCGGTTTGGGTGTACTAAACTGAAAAGACGACCTTGAACACGTCTTTTCAGCCACTTGGACACGAGGAAGCGATATGGCAGAGGAAAGCGAGCAGCAAGCTTATGCACGCCGTCGCCAAATGATGGTGGAGCGCCAGATCGCTGTGCGCGGTATTACCTCAGCGGTGGTGCTCAACGCCATGGGCAAGGTGCCGCGGGAAGCTTTTTTGCCGCCCAATATGCGCGCGTACGCCTATGAAGATGCACCGCTGCCGATCAGCGAGCATCAGTCTATCTCCCAGCCCTACATCGTGGCTTACATGGTGGATGCACTGCAGCTGACTGGCGGCGGACGCCTTCTTGAAGTCGGCACCGGCTCAGGCTATGCCGCTGCTGTGTTGGGTGAAGTTGGTGACGAGGTGGTGACGCTTGAGCGCTACCAGAGCCTGGCTGATAGCGCTCATCAAGTGCTCAATGCACTTGGCTACGATAACGTTGAGGTGATTCATACCGATGGCACCCTAGGCTGGTCTGAAAAGGCGCCCTATGACGCCATTGTAGTGACGGCCGGCGGCCCCGAGGTGCCCGAGTCGCTTAAGCAACAGTTGGCGATAGGCGGGCGCTTGGTAATTCCGGTGGGTTCTGTTGAAACACAGCAGACGCTGATCCGCGTGACACGGGTTTCTGAGAGCGAGTTTTGCGAAGAGCCGCTTATCGAGGTGCGCTTTGTGCCCCTGGTGGGCGGTGCCGGCTGGGAAGATCGCCACGACTAACCCTGACAAACGAACGCCAGCTGGCAAATGGGGAGGCCTTTCATCCCGGGTTATTCACGAGGCAGGCCTGAAAACAAAAATAGTGGATGGTAATCTCTAATGTAATCAATACGTTCCGGCAAGAACACGATTCCA